>NZ_PDZG01000019.1 GCF_002735645.1 Iodobacter sp. BJB302 | reverse complement strand
CATCGCCGGCTTTTACAACTGCGTCCGTTTGCACTCAGCCAGAGGCAATTTACCGCCCATTATTTATGAACAAACAATGGCAGCAAAAAAACCGATCTTGGTGTCTGTAAATACTTGACCACTACATTTCAACCCTTATGGATGGGCTAACCAAGTTCAAAAAGACCCTGTTAGTGCCTTCGGCACGTTGATTTAGGTGTGGGCGTCCCGCTGGACCTTCCTTTCTTGCTCGGCCAAGAAACGAAGCCAAAGAAGGCCGCCCCGGCCAGCACGAAGGCCCCTCACTGCGGATAATCGGCTCGGCGAAAAAGGCTGCGCGCTCGCTGCCTCGCTACCCCTTTTCCGAAACCCCGATCCGCTTATTCCTCGTTTCGGCGTGCTTCAAGGGGAGATTTAAGCCCAGCGCAGAGAGCGTGGTTAGTACATTTTTTCGTTGTTTGCTAATTACAAAAACATATTGGTTAGCATATGGGGTGAAACTTGCCGGTTTGAAGCTTTGAGCATTTGAAATAGGCAAGTTTCACCCGCCCCACCGCCTATCTATCCCTTCACGGCCATTTCGGGGATTGAAATGTTAGCGTTTTATCATCGGGCAGGATGGCTAATACGCTGAGTGCCGCAATACTGTGCGCCCCTTCTTTATACGGACTGCTGCCAAAGTTGGCGATCAGGCGGGTGCCGTCGCTGAACTGGGTTTCCTGCACGCTGCCATCGCTGTTTTTCCAGCTGAAATGTGTCAATGTCTGATAGGCCAGACGCTGATGCAGCGGGCGGAAAAAGGCATCCAGTTGCTTCAGATAAGGCAGGCGTTTGGCATTGGTTTCCAGACTAAGGTTCAGCAGCGGCGGCACATTATAAAGTTGCTCGAGCAACTCGTTGATGCTGCGGGTTTGCTTAAATTTAAGCGGATCAAGCGTCCAGTGATGGGTGGTAACGATGCTGTCGTGAAATGCGGCCTGAAACAGCGGCACACGGGTGGCCGGGTTAAAAAACAGCGCCTGGTATTCGGGCTTGATCGATACGGTTTTAAAGAAGGTTTCGGGCTGATTATTGGGCCACCAGCGGCCTAAATAATAAGGCGAAGCGGCGTTTTTGCGCATATCTGCATCCCCCCAGCCAAAGCCTCGGGATTGCATGCCGTGGGCAAAGGCCACCTGGCTATTGGCTACCGCGTGGCCATCTTCTGAGCCAATTATCACGCCCAGCTTTTTGCCTATCCATGCCATGCCATTTTCACGATTTTGCGCGTCCTGTGCTTCTGATGTGGGCTTGGCGGGGTCGTAATCGTCAAAAATCATGCCGGTGGCAGCTACGTCTAAAAACCAGCTGTTATAAGGGCTGGCGGCCTGCAGGGCGGGCACGCGTTTTTCGAGTAAGGGCCGCACGCAGTCTTGATTAACATACACGCCTTCGCCCTGAAAGCCGGTTTTGCGCTTGCCGTTTTTAAGCATAATGCCGCAGCGCAAAAAGGCATCTTGGCCGAGTTGAGCCGAGCTCCAATCCGGGTTGTTATTACCATCGGGCAGGGCGGTATCGTAAGAGTCGTAGGGGCCAATCAGATAGCCAGCCTTACGGGCGGCGGCAATGGCCTCCGGGTTGGCAAAGCCTGCTTCCCATTGCGGTAAGCCTATCCAAAGCCTTGGCAAGCCTGCTTTTTCTAAGGCGGCCACCATCTTGCCGGATGCGCCTTCGCCCCATGTTTGCGGATCGGTCAGCGCCTTGCCAAGGTGTTGAATAAGCCATGTTTTACGCGCCTTATATGCGGCGGCGTCCCGGCCTTTAATATGGTTTTTAAGCGCCTCATCCAAGCTGTTGAGTAAGACTCCCTGCTCATAACGATTGGTTTTAATATTCTTAGCCAGGAGCAACTTTTGCCCTGCGGCATTGAGCTTGATCTCGCTTGCCGCCAGGATGGCCGTGTTTAAACTCGCCCAGTCATTGACGTCGCTTGGGCTAAGCTGGCCCTGGCCCCAGGCATAAACATGGCTGGCCCCGAGCAGCTTTTCGCCATCGCGGGCGGCGGCCAGTTTTTCTTTAAGTGGCACAAATTTGCCATTGTCTTTGGCCCACTGCCGGTAGCGTTTGGCGGGGGAAAGCCAGTCGCTGCCATTGAGGGCGATTTGTACTTCATAGGGGCGTTGAAAATCCAGCTTTGTAAAATCATGGCTGGCTTTAATTGCAATGCCCTTGGTATTTGGTAAAAAATTCAGCTCATTATTAAACGGATTGCTAAATAAAACCGAGACCACCTGCTTGCCATAATCCAGTCCCAGTACCGGCAGGCTAAGGCCTTCGGTGGTATTGATGCCGGCGTATTCCTTGCTTAAAGCTTTACGCCATGCCGCATCCTGGCTGGGAATATAGCTGCCTTCAAACAGCGGCAGCAGCAGGCCTTTAGCGCCCGATGGGATTAAAGGCCAGCTGATCTGGCCGCTGCTGCTGCGGCTGAATTTGAGCGTCAGCACTGATCCTTTTAAGGCCGCATCCACCTTTGTCCCCTCGCCCCATTGCCAGCTGGCCTGTGAGGCGTCTTGTTTCAGCTGGCTGACTGCGGCGGCTTGGTCTGGCAATGAAAGCGGCAGCAGCGCCCCGTCGCCAAGCCTGGCTGTGGCTGCGAGGGTGGCCGGGTCCAGATCGATTTGCCAGTCGCTGCTGGCTAAGGTGAGGGCCTGGGCGAGCGGGCTAAATGCAAGCAGGGCAAGGATGGGTGTACGCATGGGGCTATTCAGCTTGGTTAACCGGAGCCTTATTGTAGAAATATAAATCCGGCTGGCAATGTGTTAATTTACAATCTGATTTAATTTATAAATAGTTGGAGTATCAGAAAATTGGTTTTATCCAGATTAGTTACAATATGCGCTTTTTTGATGTGTTTTCTAAGCAATTCAACTTATGCGGTGGAGCCTGTTCCCGCTAATAGTGCATCTGTATATATTATTAATAATGGCTGGCATACCGGTCTGGTATTACCTGCTACGGTGTTAAAGCAGTTTCCCGAATTGAAGCAGCGTTTTGGTGATGTGCCTTATCTGGAAATGGGCTGGGGCGATAAAGGCTTTTATCAGGAAAGAAATGTCACTGCAGGGATTGCAGTGCGGGCCATGCTGGGGATGTCTGGGTCGATTATTCATCTGGTGGCCGTGCCTTATGATCCGCGCCAGTATTTTAAAAACAGCCAGATAAAAGAAATCTGCCTTTCTAGCGTGCAATTAGAACGTTTAAGCCAGAATCTGGCAAAAAGCTTTGATTTAAGCAGCGGATCTGTCAGTGCTTTGGGTAAAGGCCTGTATGGGGACAGCGAATTTTATGCCGCAATAGGCGCATATCATGTGTTTAATACCTGCAATAGTTGGACTGCCCGGCAATTAGCTCAGTTGGATTTACCAATCTGGCCCTATTTTAAATTAACCGCCAGCAGTGTAATGAATGCAATTGCCGATATTCCTGAGCAATGCCAGTAATCTATATATGTATTCAGCTTATTTAATCAGGGCAGTGGAATTGCACTTAATGCATCGCGAAAAAACACCCGCTCGCTAGGGCGTAATTCCAGCAGCTGGGCACGTAATCGCTCCACGATTTGATAGGCGGCGAGGCTGGCACCCTGCTCAAAGACACAAAACCATGCTGCCTCTAATAAAAGATTAGCCAGTTGCAAAGGCGGAAAGCGCAGCCGGCCACTATCGTATTCTTCCAGTGTGAATTGCGCCCATGCAAACCAATGGTTAAAGCCAAGCGCAAAAGGGGCGGATAAAGGCTGCAGAGCCAGGGCCGCTTCGCTTAAAGACATGGGCTGCTGTGTGCGAAATGTGGCCAGCGAGCTTGCCCCATGGCAATTGCCGCGTGCAATGCGCAGGATGAAAATGGTGTTCCACGCCGAGGCGCTGCCCACGCCAAAACGATCGCAGATCCACTCAGATAAACCCAGCCAGCGCATAGCCTGGGCCTGTACCGCGGGCAGGGGCTGATCCAGCAAATCAAGCTGGCGAAACAGCCATAAGCACCAGCCGATATTGGCGGCCGCATGCTGCACGGCATCAATAGAATCGGCCTCGCAGGCGGCCTCCAGTGCATAGCTGAGCGCCTGTAAGGCGGCATCGGCCGATTCCTGTCGCAGCGCACCGCCTTCGGCCATGGCGTCAAACTTATAAAGCAGGGCGCTTAAATTTAGAAATTCAAACCGCACCCGTGGGTTGTAGCGCACAACTGGGCCAAGCGTGGCAGATGCCTCCAGCTGCTGCAGCAGCACCCTTGCGGCTTCGGTATCGCCCTGACTGTAGCGGTCCCATGCGTGCACAATTTGCGCCATGGCGGCAAAAGTGGGCCGGGCGCTGGCCAGTTGCCCCAAGGCAATAATATGTTCAAAGCGGCTTAAAGCCTGCTTGCTTTCAGCAAGTAAATCACTGCGACGCCATGCTAGGCTGGCTTTCATTAAAGCCAGGGCCTGCTGAAAATCATCCTGGGCACATTGCTGGGCCAGTAAAAAAGGATCACTTTGGCGCAATGCAGCAGGGCGTACAAAGCCATCGTGGCCTTCGCGCATGCCCTGGGTCAGATGCTGCCAGAAGCGCATATCCTGCATCACATAATCCACACCGTTACGCTCGCCTACCATACCCATTTGGGGCTGGGCAGATGCGTGTAAACCTAAAAAAGGCCCCAGCTCATCTGCTGAAATATGCTCACCCTGGCGGAGAAATACAAAACGCTCCAGGGTATCTGCCTGCAGCCAAAAAGGCCCGCGGCTGCGCTGTGAAAGCTTGAGCAGCGCCAGATCAATTTGCTGATCATGCCCCCAGCCCACGGCAATACCAAGGCGGGAAAATTCTGCAAATGCGCGCGAAATTATCATGCGGATGGATTTAGTCTGCGGGAAATGAGCGCGAATCGTGGCGGCGGAGAGCGGGCGTTTTTCAATCTGCCGGGCGTAAATGATACGCAGCAACAACCAGAGCGACTGATAACGCACCAGCCTGCCCTGCACAGCATAGGGCGGGGACAATTCAATCACGACGGGAGGCTGTGAGCCTGGCTCTGAGCTATGCATAGTGTGAAGGTGAAATGCAAAATGAATAAGAGTTTTAAAGCCGTTATAGAGTAGCACTTAAAAAGAAGTAATCAGCATTCTTTTCCGTTTATTGAGTTGTTTTTATGAATGTTACACATGTTACAAAATAGCATATTTACCCGGTGATGCAGCATTCTTTACTATGCATCACATCATTATTTGATCAGGTGCAGGAAATAAATTATGTCTGTAAAAAATAGATTATTAGTAATAGCTGTAATGTTGTCTGCAATGGGGTCGGCTCAGGCATTTGATGCAGATTATCAAAAGCTATTTAAAGGCTATGATGGCTGTTTTATGCTTTATGATAATAGCAGCAAAAAAATGGTGGCTGAATATAACCCTGATCAGCGCTGTGCCGAGCGTATCCCCGCTAATTCTACATTTAAGTTTCCTTTGGCTTTAATGGCTTTTGATGACGGGATAATGAAAAAGGATAGTGTCTATAAATGGGATGGCAAGCCCTATGATTTACCCGGCTGGAGCCAGGATCAAACCCCGGCCAGCTGGGAAAAATATTCTGTTGTCTGGGTATCTCAGCAAATTGCACCCGAGCTTGGCTTGGCTAAAATAAAAAAATACCTGGCTCAGTTTAATTACGGCAATCAGGATTTCACCGGCGACCCAGGTAAAAATAATGGCCTGACTAACGCGTGGCTAAGCAGCAGCTTAAAAATATCTGCAAAAGAGCAAATGAGCCTGTTACAAAGATTTGCAAACAGGTCTTTGCCTGTAAGTAATGCGGCCATGCTTGAAACAAAGAAAATTATTTATGCAGGTCAATTAGATCAGGGTGCAGATTACTACGGCAAAACTGGCAGCGGCTGGAAAAACAGAAATGACAATGGCAAGAATAACGGAAAAATGCGCGATGGCTGGTATATCGGTATGGTGGAAAACGCAGGTAAAGAATATCTGTTTGTGAGTAATATCACGGATAAAACTCAGCCTGAGGCCAGTAACAAGCAAATGGGCGGCCCCATTGCCAAAGAAATATCGCTTAAATTATTAAATGGGTATTTTTCAGATAAATAATCTTGTTTCAATAAAAAAGACAATTTTTGTCAGTGCCCCCTGATTAAATTGTTATTCGCTCATTTCTTTATCGGGAATCCGGTAATAAATACTGGATTCCCGTATGCGCGGGAATGACGGAGTTGAATAAATCAAACCGGAGTTTATTTTAGTTAGCTCAATCATCAGAGCAAGCAACCATGAGTGCGCGCTCTGATGGTTGTTTTGACCCGCATCACTCAATCAAACTCAGCTGCCCATTATTCAAACACACCCTTTTACCCAGCCATTCCGAAGAAACTTCCGGCAGGATGGCGGAGGGGATTTTTAGCTCGCGCAGCAGGGTGGAGCCGTGCGATAAGATGCCGCCGGAGCGGGCGATAATGGCGCTGGCTTGCCGGTAATGGGCGTGCTGGCCTGGGTCCAGCGTATCGACCAATAAAATATCGCTGCCCAGTATACCGCTGACTATTCCGGGGTAAATCAGCAGCGCTGCGCTTTGGCCTAGCTCGGCCGAGCCGGTTTGCCAGAAGCTGCCGCGCCGGCTTCTGGGGCTGTCCACGGGACTAAACCAACAGGCTGCTTGCTCTGCTGGCATAGCGTGGTGCATTTGAAAAAACAGGCGCATCAGCTGATCACGAAAATGCTCGCGCACCTGGCTGTAGTAGCCGCGCATGCCGGGCAGGCCAAGTTTGTGCGCGAGACGAATGGCAGCGGGCCAGCGGGCTAAAGTTTGCAAAGCCGGGGCTGGGCCTTCTTGGCGGGGTGTGGCGGGGTCTGTTTCCCAGGGCAGGCGGTGCGTGCTGGCCGTAAGGGCCTGGTAGACCGTGGCGGGGCGGCCTAATAAATCGCCGCCGCTGCTGGCCAGTGCCGCAGCAATGCAGAGATTTTGCTGCACCAGCCAGCAATAAAAACGCAGCCACCAGCGGGCCAGTTGCCCGGTTCTATCGTTTTGATCAGGGTTTTGGCAAATCGTTTGCAGCTCGGCCTGCCACTGTGCCAGGCCCTTATCAAGCTGATTGATGGCTTGCCTGCTGGCAAACAGCATGCGGATAAATACAGGGATGGACATTAGCCAGCGCAGGGGGCGTTTGGGCATGGCGGGCGTGCTGCCGCCCACTTCGCGTGCGTATTGCGCGCCATCCATTCCCCAATCAAACATGCGGGCCAAAAACAGATCGCTATTGATATAGCTGGCATCCTGATAGAGCGCGCTAAATTTCTCGTTATCGTCCAGCACCCGCGTATCCCAGCGGGCATAGACATGAGGAATGCTGCTGGCCGCGCCGCGCTGGGCCATTTCCATCCAGCGGCTGGGGGATTCAGGCAAAATCTCGTCGATATTGGCGGAAGTGAGCCAGCGCTGCCATGGGTAGACCGTTACCGGCCGCGCTTGCAGCATCCAAAACTGCTCTCCATCCCAAGCCCATTCGATATCAAGATGGGCCTGATGAAACGCCGCGACAATGGCTTGCAGAAAATCCCATAGCCGGGTTTGGCTGGGGCTAGTGGTATCAGGGCTAAGCTTAACCGGCTTGGGCTTTGCGCCCCAGCCGCCGCCCATGCGGGAGAGCAGCAGCGAAATTGGATGGGCGGTGCCATCAACCAGCCCCTCTAAATGGCCCTCTACCCACTCGATCTGCGCCGAAAGCGGGCGCACAAAGGCAACGCCGGATAAGGTGGGGTGAATCATGCGCTGCACCACAACACATCGCACACCGCTGGCAAAAATCTCTGCGCTGCGCCGGGCCACATCGGCAGAGGCGACGCGTAAAAAGGTTTGGTGGCGGCCTGCATTGGCGATATCAATGCCGTCTTCATCATCGCCGGATGAACGCACTGCCCAGCCGTGCGGCGCGGCTTGCTGCAAAAAGGGCGCGAGGCGTGGGTCATCAGGGCTTTCGATGCTGATCAGTGCGGGAACGGGCAAAGCGGCGTGGCTGGCCAGCAGCAAACGCCCTGCCTTGGTATGCGCTGCAAAGCCAGCGGGCCCGGCTTCCAGCCAGCGGGTAAATGCGGCCGGATGCTGCCAAAATGGATAATGCCCCCAGCCTGCCTGGATAGTGACGGATAGCTCTGCCCGGCAGAGCACCGCTTCCCATGCGGCGGCGTGGGCGGGGCTGACGATTTTGTCTTCCGCGCCCCAGATCAGCTCGATGCGATCGCTGATTTGATCAAAGAGGGTAAGGGCAGAATCGGGCTGCACCCAGCGAAAATAAGGCTTGAAAGCGCGGCAGCGGCGATAGCCATTGGCGATTCTTGTGTAATCTGGCCTAAAGCCTGCGGCAGCAAATTGCCCTGAAAACAGCTTGGGCGCATGGGAGAGTAAGGTTTGCACCAGCGTTAACAAGCCGGGCTGGGCCATCAGCCTTGGCAAGCGGCGCTTCCACAGCAAAACACCCACCGGGGAGAGCAAAATCACGCGTGAAAAAAAGCCGGGACGCCGTACCAGTAAATGTAAAACCGGCAGTGCACTGATCCCCGTCGCCAAAATGGCGTGGCCTGGTTCCAGCTGTTGCTCCAGTGCCAGTGAAAGGCCATGCAGGGAATCGGGGAGCGGATCGCGATTATCGCCAAAGCCAGGTAGCTCAATGGGGATGGGCTGATATTGCGTGAAATGCGGCAAGACATCGTCCCACCAGTCGCTTGCACTACCATTACCGGCCAGCAGGTATAGTTTTTTCATGGGGTTCTTTGTTGGGTAACTGAAGTTATGCAGAGCTTGTCTTTTTAGTGCCTTCGGCACGTTGATTTAGGAGCGGTAGCCACCGCAGGCATATGTATCTACACAATTCCTGTAGAAGAAAAAGGTCATCGTAGGGTGGGTTAGGCCGCTCTTGATGCTCATCAGGACGCTAATTTATGTCGGCCGTAACCCACCATGACACTGCGCTGCGGTGGGTACGCGGCCAAGATACGGCAGTGCCCATATTTAATATATTTTCTGGCCTAACCCACCCTACGGATACTGAAGTTGCAGAGCAAGATCTAGATTTTGAAACGCAGAGGCCACAGAGAGCATTTTCATGGGGGGTGACGCGTGGGCATAAAAACCTGCCCACCCTAAGGCTATGTTTCAAGATTTGGGTTTCCGATTCACATCCCTTATTTAAACCTCAGCTACCAGCCTTAGCGCTCCTGTGTAATGCAAAATCATGCTGCCTTTTTTAAAGCCAATTTCAACTTCAAAATGCATGACGTCGCTGATGGCCCATTCTCTGGCGGTGACTTGCAGGGGCAGTGGCAGGCCGAAGCAGCGGGCTGTTTGGCTGCTTTGCAATAGCTGGCCCTCGCTGACTTGGCTATGTAATTGCAGCGCCAGCGGGCCCATTTGCTCCCAAAGCTCACCATTGCGCCAGCGCTGGCGGGATTGCATGGGGTTTTGGGCAAAGCGGCGTTGCCAGACTTCCCCTTTTGCATCCTGCCGGATTTTAACCTGGCAGGGCAGATTCTGCCCTGCGGCTGGCAAAAGACGTAAGCGCATGGCGATGTAAAGCAGGCCACGGATGAGTCTTGGCTTGCCCCACTTTACATCGGCTTGCCCTTGCCAGAGCTGCTGTTCAGCCCCGTGCAGGGTTTGCAGCAGGGGGCTAAGCTGGGCAAAGTCCTGGCCCAGCGCCTGCTGATAAAGGCTTGGCATCAGTGCCCTCCCTTAATCTGGGCTTGCAGTGCACTTTGCAGATCAGGGTATTTAAAGCGATAGCCCGCATCCAGCAAGCGTTTGGGGATTACCCGCTGGCCTTTAGTAAAGAGCGCGCCCATTTCGCCCAGCAAGCCGTTAATCAGCCAGGCCGGGGTGGTAAAAAAGCGGGGGCGGCGCAAAAGGCTGGCCGCGGTTTGGGCAAATTGCGCCTGGCTTACCGCTTCGGGCGCGCTGAGGTTGTAAGCGCCGTTCAATTGTGGATTGCTGATGGCCTGTGCGATCACGGCCAGTACATCGTCTCTGTGTATCCAGCTTACAACTTGCAGCCCATCGCCCATACGCCCGCCCAATCCCAGATAAAAGGGCAAGAGCAGCTTGGGCAGCGCGCCGCCGGGGCCAAAAACTAGGCCAAGGCGTAAGCGGACAACGCGCAGGCCAAAGGCTTCTGCCTTGCATGCTGCCGCTTCCCATTCGCTGCAAAGTTGCGACATAAATTCGTTTTGCGTGCCGGCGTTTTCATCCAGCGCCTCATCGCCACGGCAGCCGTAATAACCAATGGCTGAGCCATTAATTAATACGCTGGGTTTGTGCTCTGCCTTTGCCAGCCAGCCCAGCAATCCTTCTGTTGTGCCAATTCGGCTCGCCAGCAATGCTTTTTTGCGCGCATCGCTCCAGCGCGGGCCAACTACGGGGCTGCCGGCTAAATTGATGATTGCATCAAATTCCTCCCCGGGGGAAAGGTCTTCCCAGCGGGAAAAAGCGCGCACTTTGCTTTTAAACTGGATGTTGGTGGCCTGTGGATTGCGGCTAAAGAGGCAGAGGCTGTGCCCGGCGGCGAGGAGTTGCTCGCACAGTGCTCCGCCAATAAAACCAGTGCCGCCGGTGATTAAAATGCGTTGCTGCGGCAGGCTAAGAAAGGGATTGCTGTTCATGATTTTGGCCTCTTTATAAAGTTTTATGCTGGCGAACCCATCCCGAATGCCTGATAAGCCCACACCAAGTGCAAACAGGCTTAACAGCCAGCTGATCAGGCCGTAATCGACAAATTGTAAGCTGGTGCTCTGGCTGGCCCAGCCGGGGGCCACGCTGATGGCCCAATGCCCAAAGAGTGCGCCGCCGTTCATGGCTAAAATGGTGTGGGTAACGCGCTCGGTGGCGGGCAGCAGGCGGCTTTTGTCTTCTTCAACAAAATCGCATAGCGTGAGTGCTATTTCGATCAGAATCAGCGCAGATAATCCCCATAGCCACATGCCGCGCCATTCAAACCAGGCCAGCCCGGCAAATACCAGCGCATACAGGCTGGAGCGGATGGCGTGCAGGCGCAGCTCGCGCTGAGCTGATTTTTTGCCTGGCAGGGCAACGCTTAGCTCGTGATGGTAAATCGTGTCAAAAGCGCCCATCAGCCCTTGCAGTACTAATAAATACAGAATGATTTGCATGATTTACTCCCTCAGGCTGCGATCAAAAAGGTTTGTTCACCATCAGCCAATACACCACGATCAGGCTGATAAATGCGGGGAAACCAAGAGCTGTCCAGATTCGCTCATAACGCCAGTATTTGGCAGGTAATTCGGTATTTTCCCTGGCGGCGATTTGCGCCATATCGCGCATTTTGAGTTGTATCCACACTACGGGCAGCCAGCAGGCGCCGGTGAGGGCGTAAAGCGACATCGAAATCCACAGCCAGTTGGCAGTCAGTGGATAGCCCAGCCAGTGCGCCATCAGTAACCCCGAGATGGGCTGGAAAATCACCGATGGCGTAGTAAACCACCAGTCTGCTTTTGCAACCCAGCGAGTGACCACGCTAATGGCCTGCACATTGCCGCTGCGATTAGTCACAAACATATAAAACGCCGTGCCAAGGCCGGTGCCAAACATCAGCGTGGCGGACAAGATATGCAGCAGCTTGAAAGTCAGGTAGTAGTCCATTTTGCTTTGCCTTATTAATATATTTTGTAAAATTCGGTGGAGAAAACACTTGTGATGCTGCTTAAGTATTTTTTTATTTCGATTTAAACCCTCGGTTTTCTCCGTGAAACTCCGTGTTCTCTGTGGCATCGCGGGTTCAAGATTTGGGTTTTGCTGCGTAACATCGCTTACTAGGTGAAAGCAGATCCAGCATCAGCAGCAGCGCCATGATGGGGATGTTTTTAAGCAGCGGGCCAAAGGGGTGCCATAAAAACTGCGGCAGCCTGATGGCGATGATGATGCTGTAAGCCAATACCAGCAGCCATTGCAGCCGCCAGCTTCGAGTTTGCACACCCAGCAAATCCAGCAGGCACAGCAATCCAAACACGCTGTCCATCGCTACCGATCCGTAAAAAAGCAGCGGCTGCCATGCGCCGGGGATGCCAACCTCTGCCAGCAGCTGGTAGCTGTCTGCCCTTGGCCATACCCATAAGCACACCGCCGCCGTGCCCAGCCAAACCAGCGCCATGGATAATTTAAGCAGCGGTAGCAGCCAGCCGAGTAAGGCATCTCTGGCGCTGCCACTTACCGGCGCTGCGGCTTGCGGGCTGCGGCCTAAGATCGCGGCAAAAGGGGCGGCATCACTGCAATTACCGGCCCGCAGCATGATCAGGCTATCGGGCTGAAACAGCGGCAGCATGGCGGTTTTAGCCGCAATACTTTGTAAGCAAGCAGCAACAGGCAGGGTGATTGCACGCGCCATACCCATGCCTTGCCTGAGCTGCTGCCACCAGGTGGTAAGCGGCATTGCCTGTGGCCCAACGGCATTGATGATTTGCTGCTGCGCTGTGGGCTGCTCGGCCACCCTGATCAGCAGTGCCAGCACATCGTGCAGATGCACAGGCTGCATTTCACCCACGCCTTGTAAATCGGGCAGCAGGGGCAGGCTGGCTATGCTGCAAAAAGCACGGCTGCTAACACCATCTGGCGCATAAATCAGCGAGGGGCGAACGATGGTCCAGTTCAGTTTTGATTGCATCAAGGCCGCATCTCCCAGCCCCTTGCTGCGCCAGTAGGCGGTTGGCGCATCGGCAGCGGCACCCAGTGCAGACAGATGAATCACTTTTTTAACCTTGCCGGCCTCACAGGCAGCAAAGAGCGCCTGTGGTGCTGAACAATGCAAGGTGGTAAATGATTGCCTAGGCGACTCAGCAAAAATCCCCACAGTGTTAATGACAGTATCGATGCCATCCAGGAGCGGCAGCCAGTCTGCCGCGTTTTGCAGCGCCGCAAAATCGCCCTGTATCACTTCGCATTCAGGGTGGGCCTCTGCACGGCGGCTGAGTAAGCGAATCTGATGCCCCCGTATCAGCAGGGCATCTCTCAAGTGGCTGCCAATGAGGCCATTGCCGAGTAATAAGATATTCATGATTAAAGCTCCGGCACGGCTTGCTGTGGAATTAGTAACCTGTCGGACTTAAGGCTGTCTTACTGCGGAAACGCCGGATTTGGCCATATTTCGATGGTTTTTTCGTTAAATAGCCAGCTATTCGCCTCAAAAACCATCAAAATCTGTCTCAAACCGGACATTTCCTCGCTACGGACGCTTAAGGCCGTCAGGCTACCAACCGTTTCCAGACCATTCTGGCAATCGCCAGGATGGCCAGTAAATGCCCAAGCAGCAGCCACACAATCGCCATCCGCAATTCATTCACCAAATCGCCACTCTGTTGGCTGGCAAAGCACAGTACCAATAACATGGGGATGAGCAATTGCAGTGCGGCCAGCGTGTGACGCCAGTAATGCGCGCCACTGCCGGGGCAGCTTTCTTCCAGCAGCGGGCCAAGGGCGCGTTGTTGCCAGCTGATTAAAAGTGCGCTGCTGAGCAGGCTGAGTGCAAGAATGGCAATAAAGTAGCTAATGGCAGACATTTTAATTCCTTTATTTCTGTAATTAGAGAAATTGACAGGTAAATGTTTAAATCTGGCAGGTTTTGCTATCGCACTTCGCAGTAAAACCCAGGAAAACGCTGATACGGTAACGATGGCGGGCGATGCGTGAGTAAATCCAGGCAGATATCCCGCGTGTTGCCTGCCATTTTAAAGGCCCCGTCCACCAATCGCGGCCTATTGCCTGGTAGAGCGCGGTAATGGCATCGATGCCGGTTAAAATCTGCCCGTCATCCCGGCGGATATGCAATAAAGCTTGCATCTTTGGCAAGCTGGCAGCCGCACTGCTGGTGTCAAAATTGGCTGAGCTGATATCAATCAGGGTAAAGCACTGATGGATATCACGTTGTTTAAGCCTGAGCATTTCAAAACGGCACATCGGACAGGCGTGATCATAAAATATATCGTAGCGTGGCATGGTGCGGCTCCTGATTCATCGGTGATTGAGGCCAGGGTGGGCAAGTTTTTATGCTCTTTAGTGCTCTGTTTGCCTGGGAGCCGTGCCCACCCTGAATGCTTAAACAGCTGGCGCTTTATTGACCGGCACGCCAGTTACTTCTCTTCATCTTTACCAAACATCGCGGCCAGCTGGCCTATTTTTCCACCCATTTTTAACAGCTTGAGCAATACGCTGGGTGGCAGATTTTTAAAATCGTCGTAGCCATGCAGCAGCACTTCTAAAAACTCCAGCACCTGATCCATTTTGACGCGGGTGGCGGCTTCAATCTGGGTATCGGTTTCGGCTTCAATAGCGCATTGGCGCAGCACAGTAAGGGTGGGATCCAGCTCGCGTTTTTTGCGCTCTTCGGTGATTACACGGAAGATTTCCCATACATCCTGCAGGGCAATATAGTAATCACGCCGGTCACCCAGCAGCAGCTGCACTTTTTTGATGAGGCCCCAGCTTTGCAGTTCTTTCAGGCTGTTGCTGACGTTGGATCGTACTAAATTGAGCGTGTCGCTGATTTCTTCGGCGGTTAAGGGCTGATTTACCAGAAACAACAGCGCGTGAATTTGCGCCACGCTGCGGTTCACCCCCCATTTCGTCCCCATCTCGCCCCAGTGAACGATGTATTTCTCCATAGTCGGGCTGAGCTGCATGTTATTTCCTTTATTTCTGTCTTAAGAGAAATTAAACGCCAAATGCAGATGCAATGCAAGTAAAAAGATTAAGAATGCGGATCAGCGGGCTACAGCCAGTGTGCCAGCCTGGCTAAGGCGTAGATGCACAGGCCGGTCAGTGCAAGCAGAGCCGGGGTTTGCCGTTGCCGGTTGATCAGGCAGGAGAGGGCGATTTGCAGCAGGCAGCAAACCAGCCAGCCCCATGCGTTTGGCAGCATGCCCAGCAGCCATGCCGATGGAAGAAGCGGCAGCAGCCAGCTGCAGGCTTTAAAGGCCTTTGCATGCCGGCTTTCGGCGGGGGGAGCCAGCTCGGGCAGATGGCTGAGTAAAGGCGCCAGGTGGGTGTTTATATCCTGGCGTAAGCCTTTAATCAGGCTCTGTGCCAGGGCGGGCTCCAGCTCTTTTGCTATTAAAATGCCGTAAAGGCCAAGGCTGGCTTCCGCGCCGGGCAGGGTGTTTTCTGGTTCTGCAGGCTGCGTGATGCGGGTGCGCCATATTTGCCATGCTGCACCTGTAATAGCCAGCAGCCACAGGGAAAACTGCATGGAAGCGGTAAGGCGGTTAAAGCCAGCAAGCAGGGTGATCAGGCTTAAGCCCAGCAACAATGCATCATTCAGGCTTTGCCTGATCAGATTGAATCGCTGCCGGGCGGCGGGCAGATAAAGCGCTGCGCCACTGACACCCCGCCTGATCATGCCAGGGGCAAGCAGTGCAGGGCCCAGCCACTTAAGTAAAAAAAGCCAGAAAAGGGCGCGCCGGGTGCGTGGCGCTTTGTCTTCCAGCGCGGCCAGCTCCAGAAAAAACCATTGCCGGGCCGAGCCTGATTCCAGATCAGAGAGCGCGCAGAGCAGGGCGTATTTTTCGGGTGAGTTAAATGGCTGCATAAAGGAGGCGTGATGGCGATGATTTTGAGGCAAAAAACGAGGCCAGATATGGATTGCGCCATGATGGCCGGTGCTGCGAACCGCCCTGAGGTTCGCAGCTAAGGGCGCTTGTTGCCGTGCTGCAGGGCAAGGTCATTTGCCCCGGCAACGCTTACTCTTCGGTATCGCACATCAGGGCCGCCTGTACAACTTTGCGGCTGAGGTGCGGAGCAAACAGCTCGATAAAGTCATAGGCATAGCCGCGCAAATAGGCGTCTTTACGTATCCCGATGCGGGTAGTGGAATCATCAAAGAGATGGGATGCATCAATTGCAACCAGCTGCTGGTCTCTGTCTGCTTCAAAGGCCATCGTGGCCAGAATGCCGATCCCTAATTCCAGACCCACATAGGTTTTAATCACGTCAGAATCAATGGCGGTGAGCACCACATTAGGGGTGATGTCACGGGCTTCAAAGGCCTGGTTGATTTTATTACGGCCGGCAAAGGCAAAGTCGTAAGTAATCAAAGGCCACGCTGCAACTTCTTCCAGTGTGATTTTGTGATCGAGCCGGGTCAGCGGGTGGCCAACAGGCACAACAATGCTGCGATTCCAGTTATAGCATTCAAGCATGGCCAGCTCGGAATAATGATCAATCCCTTCGGTGGCAATCGCGATATCGGCCGCGCCTTCTACAACCATTTCACTGATCTGTGTGGGGCTGCCTTGCTTGATCGACAGGCGCACCTTTGGGTAGCGCAGCATAAAATTATGGATGGTGGCGGGCAGGGCGTAGCGTGCCTGGGTGTGCGTGGTGGCAATGGTGAGGCTGCCGCCCTCTACATTAATAAAGTCTTCACCGATACGTTTTAAGTTTTGCGCCTGCATCAGCATGCGCTCAGAAATACGCAGGATTTCTTTACCGGGTGCGGTCACGTCGACGACGCGTTTACCGTTGCGAATAAAAATTTGTACGCCCAGCTCGTCTTCTAAAAGGCGAATCTGTTTGGATATGCCAGGTTGAGAGGTGTGGAGTTTCTCGGCTGCTTCCGAAACATTTAAGCCTTGTTTGGCCACTTCCACCAGATAGCGTAGCTGTTGCAACTTCATGGCAAATCCTTTCACAAAAATAACATCGCCCGAGCATAACGAGCTTTGTGGTACGCAGATGGCGCATACAAAAAGCAAAATCATGCCTACATAACCCATTCGTATAAAATCTTAACATATTCGTCTATAGAATTATAAAACGAGTTGCTATGCTTGCGAACTATTTAGTTTTCAGGCGACATCATGGAATACGGATATATTGTCGCTGGCTTGCTGGTGGGATTTATTGTCGGCATGACGGGGGTGGGCGGTGGCTCGCTGATGACGCCAATTTTACTTTGGTTTGGAATCAGCCCTGCTACTGCAGTAGGTACAGATTTACTTTACGCGGCCATTACCAAGGGCAGCGGTATTTTTGTACACCATAAAAAGAAAAATATCGACTGGAAGATTACCGGCTGGCTTGCCGCAGGCAGCGTGCCAGCCGCTGTGGCTACTTTGTTTTTGCTGAAATATCTGCACACAGATATGAAAGCCATCAACGCTTTGATTAAGCAAGCTTTGGGTGTTGCGCTCTTACTCACTGCAATTGCCATTATTTTTAAGCCGCTTTTGCTGCAATGGGGGCAAAAGCATGCTAAATCCTGGTTTCATTTACCCCCAGCCAAGCTTAATGGAATGACCTTACTGGTGGGCGTGGTGCTTGGCGCAATCGTGACTTTATCGTCGATTGGTGCTGGTGCGCTGGGGACTGTCGCTTTATTTTTGCTCTACCCGCTGATTCCTACTTCGCGCCTTGTGGGTACTGAAATTGCGCATGCCGTGCCGCTTACTCTGGTGGCTGGCCTTGGGCACGCGGGTTTGGGCCATATTGACTGGCACTTGTTATCCTTTCTGTTGATGGGCTCTTTGCCGGGTATTTATTTTGGCAGCCATCTGACGGGCAGGGTGCCTGAAGCGGTGCTTCGCCCTTGCCTTGCGGTGATGCTGGCCGTGATTGGCAGTAAACTGGTTTTTTAAGTGCCGTAAAATGGAGGTTTGAAAATGAGTTTCGAAGAAAAACTGGCCGATACGATTGCACTTCTGCACAAAATTGCTGCTGAATACAGCCCTGCCGTGTTTGCCAATTCGTTTGGCGCAGAAGATATGGTGATTACCGATTTAATTGCCAAAGCCGGGGCTGATATAGAGGTCTTTAGTCTTGATACGGGGCGTCTACCGGCGCAAACCTATGCCCTGATGCAAAAAACGGCAGCGCAGTATGCCAGCCACCCTATCAGGGTGTTTTTTCCGCAAACAGCTGCAACTGAAAATTTTGTGAATCAATACGGCATCAATGCTTTTTATGAATCTGTTGAGCTGCGTAAAACCTGTTGCCAGATTCGTAAGCTGGAGCCATTAAAGCGGGCATTGGCCGGTAAAAAAGCTTGGGTTACGGGCCTGCGTCGTGAGCAATCCCCGACACGAACTGATTTGGGCAATCAGGAATTTGACAGCGGCAATGGCTTAGAGAAATTTAACCCGCTGATCGAGTGGACAGAAAAAGAAGTCTGGGCGTACATCAAAGCGAACAATGTGCCTTACAACGCTTTGCATGACCAGCATTACCCATCCATTGGCTGCGAGCCCTGTACGCGGGCAATTTCGATGGGGGAAGATGTTAGAGCGGGCCGCTGGTGGTGGGAAGATCCGGCCAATAAAGAATGTGGTTTACATGTAAAAAAATAAAACGAATGCCTGCATCAAGCGGGCATTTTTTTTGGACAGAAGAAAACTTGTGCTCTTTTTTACGCTGCTTGCACGGGCTATGGCAAAGCACTCATGCTCTAAAAGCTCTTCAAAACGGTGGTATTTTTTATAACTTACAGCAGAATGTCTGAGTCATCCCATTGACATGGTTTATCGGTCTGGCTAGATTGGTACGGTACATCTGCTGTTTCTATGCTCTTTTTCGCGAAAAATAAGCGATTTTCACGGTTTGTACGGTGTTGAATTGGTATTACCTATTGTTTTAATTGGTATTAAAATAAAACCACAACAAGATGAAGAGACCCAAAATGAGCAAGATTCAATATTTAATCGGCGTAGATGGCGGCGGCACGGGCACACGTATTTGTATCGCAGGCCCGGATGGTATCGAAAAAATACGCAGCGATGGCGGTGCATCGGCTTTAGGGCAGGGTATTGATAAAGCTTGGCTTAATATTAGTCAAGCCATTAAGGCGGGCTTTGCTGCGCTGGGAATTGATGAGCCGGATTTTGCACAATGTGCTGTAGGCCTAGGGATGTCGGGTGTGCACAATCCGGCATGGGCGGAAGAATTTAAGCAAAAGAACCCCGGCTTTGCCAAAATTGTAGTCGAGACAGATGGCTTCTCTACGTTGCTGGGTGCAACCAATGGCCAGCATGGCGGGATTATTGCCATTGGTACGGGCTCGATTGGTGAGGCATGGTTGCCAGATGGTCAGCGGCTTGAAGTGGGCGGCTGGGGGTTTCCAACTTCAGACGAAGGCAGCGGCGCATTTTTAGGCTTAAAAGCGATTAATCATGTGCAGCGCATCATTGACGGGCGTCGCCCTGTTACTGATTTTGGCCGTAAATTACTCTCAATTACCGGCCAGACTAAAGCTGAGATTTTTAACTGGATGGGCCAGATGAAGCAGGGTGAATGTGCTTCACTCTCACCTGTTGTGATGGAGTTTGGCGCTAGTGATGAGTATGCTCGCGCTTTCTTGCAGGAAGCAGGCCGGGAAATTGAGCAGATTGGTCTGGCTTTGCGCGCGCATCATGCCGATTTGCCATTAGCAATTTGCGGTGGCGGCTTATCCGAAGCGCTGCGGCCTTATATTCCGGCAGATTTCCTTGCTAGCACGCTGCACCCGCAGAAAGATTCCTGCGCAGGTGCTTTAATTCTGATTTACCAAGCTTTAGCTTAATTTTACTTAAAGAGGCGATCATGCTGCCGCAACAAAAACTTTTGGTTCTCCGGCCTGATGCAGATAGTGCAACGCCTCTTTATTTACAACTGGGCCACAAACTGGCGGCGGCGATTCATGCGGGTTTCTGGCTTGCTGATGAGCCTTTGCCATCAGAGCGTAATTTATGTGAAATCCTGGGCGTTTCCCGCGTAACGGCCAGAAAAGCGCTGGATATTTTACTGGCCGATGGGCTGATTATTCGGCGGCATGGTGCAGGCACCTATATCACCCCCAAATTAGAGCAGCCATTAAATAAGCTGACCAATTTATCCGAGATGCTGATTCAGCGCGGCTTTACGCCGGGCTCGCGCTGGATAAAGCGCGAAGTTGCGCTGGCCAATGCCGAAGAGCAACTCAAGCTTAATCTTTCATCCAGCAGCCGTGTAAGCCGCTTGCAGCGGGTGCGAATGGCCAATGATGTGGTGATGGCATTAGAAGAAACCACGCTGCCTTTTACTTTTGTGCCTGACCCCAATTTAGTGGGCGATTCCTTATATGCTTATATGCGCGGAGCACGTTTATCTGTTGTACGTGCGATACAAAACATCGCAGCAATCAATGCAACTCAGGCTATTTCAGAATTAGTTGATGTAGCACCGGGTGACGCTATGCTGCATTTAACGCGTATTGGTTATCTGGAGAATGGAGCTGCAATTGAGTTAACTCACTCCTATTTTCGCAATGATTACTACGATTTTGTAGTGGAGCTTAATAAGTAAGTGATTGTTATATAAACTTATATTTATTTTGCCAAGTGTTTAATTTGTAGTTTTCAGTCAATTGTATTCGTTGTTGCCTACATTTTTTTTTTGTGGACCATTTACCTGCCTCCCCGCTTATCTGCTCCTTATGCCACTTCTCCTTTGTACTGGCTATTCACCATCTCGTTAATTTGTTGTAATCTGAGTCCGCGTAAGTAAAAACACTAAGTCCAGTTTTGAGTGTTTTTTTAATGGTTAATCGATGAAAAGTCTTATTTCAAGCCACTTTTAATCAGTTTACTATTCGCCAGCTTGATACCACTTTGGCCGAAGACGTTAAACCGACAGCAGGCAGGATCCGCTGGGGAAACGTCTGATGACAAGAGGATAAAGCGCGCTCAGAGCCACTTTTTCCGGTTTTTTAAATTGATTGACGCATAACGTAAATTTTCATTATGGTTGCCGCGCCAGTCTTGCCAGTACAAACGTTTTACTTTGGAGATGCAGTAATGAAATTGAAATTCATTTTAGCCGTATCCGTAGCGGTTTTTTCAGCAAGCACCATGAGTGCCTTAGCAGCAGAAAAAGTAAAAGTCGAGTATTGGTCTAACAGCCTTTCGCCAAAATACGACGCAACCATGAAAGAGCTCACCACTAAGTTCAATGCATCGCAAAATGATGTAGAAGCAGTGTGGGTTGATGTGGGTTGGGATGCTTTCCAGCAAAAAGTCATTACTGCTGTAGCCAGCGGCAATGTACCTGGTCTTGTTAATTTGCCTAAGCCTTGGATGGATCAGTTTGCTCAGTCAAAAATGATTCAGCCTATTACTAAGCAAGTTGCAGGCTTTAAAAATGTTTACACCACAGGTGCACTCCAGGATGCAACTTATGTGAGTGATAAGCAAATTTACGGTTTGCCTTGGTATCAGGTAACAGGCGTGCTGTTTTATAACAAAGATCTGTTTGCAAAAGCAGGTATTAAAGAAGAGCCAAAAACATTTGGCGATTTATTGAAAGTAGCCACTCAGATCAAATTAAAAACCGGTGTAAGTGGTTTTGCACCAAAACTTGATGAAGATACTTCCGGCTGGTTCTTGTATGAAGGTCTTGATGTTGTAAAAAATAATAAAGCGGTATTTAACAGCCCGGCTCATGTGAAATATATTGAGCAATTTAAAACAGCATATGCTGCGGGTGCTTTCCCGAAAGATGTTTTCAAGATGCAGTTTGAAGACCGTATTGCAGCTTATGGCGCGCAAAAACTGGCCATGTTTACCGATGGCGCACATGCAATCAAACGGACTAAAACTGATTCCCCTAAAGTTTATGACGCCACAGGCGTAGCGGGCTTCCCGATTGCGGGTGGCAAAACCCCTCTGGGCGGCTTCCTGTTTATGTGGTCGGTACCAACAGGTGCTAAAAACGTAGATGCCGCAGTGAAGCTGGGTAAATACCTGACCAGCGATGATGCACAGCTGGTATTTGCTAAAGCGTCTTCTACATTCCCATCTACCAATAAATCGCTGGATGATGCTTACTTCCAGGCGGGTGCCAAATCTGCAGATCCGGTAGAAAAAGGCACTGCAGTAGCCGCAACGCATATTAAAGCTTCACGCACGCTGACCGTAACAGGCCTGCCTGATGATGTGTCAATGAATAAGAAATTAAATGAAGCAATTCAGGAAGCAATTACTGGCCGCAAACCAGTTAAAGCCGCATTGGATGAAGCGGCTGCATTCTGGAATGAAAAGTTTGCAACTGTAAAAAAATAATGATCTGATTTGATTCTGTTTTGAATCAAATTCTTCCGGGTAATTTGTTGCTAAAATTACCCGGAAGAATAAAAAAACCGTAAGATTAATTGGAATAGCAATTAATCAAATGCGGTAATATAAAAGTGTGGATTTAAATCCATATAATATTTGTCGAAAAACCCAAGAGGAAAGACAAGATGAAGCTCAAAAAAATGCTGATCGTTGGCGCCGCATTATTTGCTGGTGTTAATGCACAAGCTGCAGATACAGAATTAGAATTCTGGACAATGAATCTTGCTCCAAAGTTTAATTCTTATTTCGAACAAACGACTGTGAAGTTCAATGAAGCTAACCCAGGCTTTAAAGCTAAATGGGTAGACATGAACTGGGATCAGATTCAGCCTAAGCTGACTGCTTCGATTGCTGCCGGCAATCCTCCTGCACTGGTTAACTTCAATGTGCCTTGGGTACACGAGTTTGCAGCGCAAGGCCTCATCTTGCCTGTTGATCAATATCTGGGTGCAGCTAAAGCGGCTTACTCCACCAATGCAGTGAAAGATGTACAAGTGAAAGGCCAGATGTTTGCCTTCCCTTGGTACAACTCCACACAAATCATTGCTTACAACAAAGACATTTTTGCTAAAGCTGGTATCAAAGCTGCGCCTAAGTCTTTTGCTGAATTTGTTGCCATGGGCAAGCAAATTAAAGCGAAAACCGGCCAGGCTGCTTTCGCTCCTAAAATGAGCGATATGATTGGCTTCTTCTACTACGCTGGCTTGCCAGTTGTAACAGATGGCAAGGCAGTATTTAATTCGCCTAAGCACATTGCTTTTGTTCAAACCTTTGCTGATTTGTACAAAGCCGGTGTAATGCCTAAAGATGTATTCAAAATGGCATTTGAGCAAGAAATCGCTGCCTATAACAGCGGCAAGATTGCCATGATGACCACTGCGGCTCAAGGCCTGAAGCGTACTGAAACAGACGCTAAAGCCATCTACGACAAAACTGAAGTTGCGCCATTCCCACTGGATGCCGGTAAGCTGAACCTGGGCTCATGGATGATGGACTTCGTTATTCCTAAGGGTACAAAAGATCCGGCAGCTTCGGCTAAGCTGGGTATGTTCCTGACTAACGACGAACAGCAACTGGCTTTCTCTAAAGCCACTGAATCCACCATGCCTTCTACTAAGAAAGCAAACCTGGATCCATACTTCCAGTCTGGTGCCAAGAGCGCAGACGTAGTGGACCGTGCACGTGCCGTTGCTGCTAAATCAATGGATAACGCACGTACACTGACACTGGCTCCTGGAACATTGCCGGATGAAGTAGTGATGACTAAAAAACTGCAGGAAGAAATTCAAGCTGCAGTTGAAGGCCGTAAATCTGTGAAAGATGCATTGAATACAGCGGCAGCTGCATGGAACGAAAAGCTAAAGAAGTAAAAAATAATTAGCCGTTCTGTGTGTTAATGAACGGAATTACCCCCTTGGGTAATTCCGTTTTCTCCCCGAATTATTATAATTACAGTCGAGTAGCGCCGTGAAAAACTCCAGCAGCTATACAGGCATTGCCTATTTATTTTTGGCGCCGGCCCTTATTCTGATGGGTATATTTACCTTTTGGCCAGTAGGGTATAACGCATATTTAGCGTTTAACGATTACAGCATCGCAGACGGTGCCGCCACTTGGAATAATTTCGAGCACTTTAAATATATTTATAAAGAAGAGTTATTTCACAATGCGCTGAAAAACTCCTTAATTTTTCTGCTGATTGTGCCGGTTATTCAGATTTGCGCTTTATTGCTGGCCAAATTAGTGAATAATAAATTGCCCGGAATGACATTCTTCCGTGCGGCATTTTATATTCCTGTAATTACTGCGATTTCAATTGCCGGTGTGGTTTGGGTTAACGTATATAAATACGACGGTATTCTCACCTGGTTTTTGCAAACCCTGCATCTGATCCCACAAGGCTCTGAAGGGCAGGTTGATTGGCTGGGTAACCCTGCAATTGCCTTATTTGGCGTGATGTTGTTTACCTTCTGGCGCGGTATCGGCTGGTTTATGGTGCTCTACCTTGCCGGCTTGCAAGCCATCCCTAAGGAAGTAGAAGAAGCCGCAATCCTGGATGGTGCCAACGCATTCCAGCGCTTCTGGAAAATCACTGTGCCGATGGTGAAGCCAACCATCCTGCTGTGCAGCCTGATGTCTACCATTGCAGCGATGAAGATTCTCCAGGAAGTGGTGGTGCTGACTAAAGGTCAGGCAGATACCTACACGGCCCTGTTCTATGTATACGATCAGGCGTTCCGCAATTACAACTTTGGCCGTGCCGCTGCGGCGGGGCTGGTTGTCACCTTCTTCTGCATGATTCTTGCGGCCATTCAATTTCGCTTTTTCGGCGAAAAGAAATAATTCGAGGAATAAGAAATCATGGCAATGGGTAAACAACTGCGAACCGCGCTGGCAATGACTGGCCAGTACGCTGGCCTGATCGGGTTTGGTATCTTCACTACATTCCCTTTTATCTGGGCTTTGTCTGTGGCGCTGTCGGCTGATCCTTCTAATACCTGGCTTTTCCCACGCTCATTCTGGCCTACCGATGTCAGCCTGATGTGGTTTAAGCGTGTATTTGATGAAATGCCGTTTATGACTTACATGAAAAACTCCACCTGGATGACCTTGCAAACGATTGTAGGCGTGGTGGTGTTATCGATCCTGGCGGGTTATCCGCTGGCCCGTTTGCGCTTTCCTGGGCGTAACTTCATTTTTGTGTCGATTCTGGCCACGATGATGATGCCGACCGAAGTCGCGATTATTCCTAACTTTATTACCCTGAAGCACATGGGGCTCTTGGATACCCAGCTGGGCGCGATTATTCCTAATCTGTCTACCGCCTTTGGTATCTTTTTGATGAAGCAGGCTTTTGAAGCAGTGCCTCAGGATCTGGTTGATGCAGCACGGGTAGATGGCGCTACAGAGATGCAAATCTTATGGCGTGTGATGGTGCCGGTTTCTGGCCCATCTATTGCATCACTGGCGATTTTCTCACTGGTGAATGCCTGGAATGATTACCTCTGGCCTTCGATTGTGATCTCATCCAAAGACAAATTACCGCTGGCAGTGGGTGTGTTTAATGATCTCACCGGTCCGTTTGCTACTTCATACAGCATGGTGATGGCAGCGATCGTGATGACGGTTATCCCTGTATTGATTTTCTTTGCCTTTACCCAGCGTTACTTTATTGGTGGCCTGGATGGCGCGGTGAAGTAAACAAGCGATGCTTGTTGCCCCGGCGGGGCAACATAACCCTGCACCTGCAGGCCCCCATTTAGAAATAGAGTTCGCAAGGAATCGAGATATGGCTTCGGTTACGCTAAGTAGAATCAAGAAAAACTACACCAAAGATGTATGCGTTATTAAAGGTGTGGATTTAGAAATTAAAGACGGCGAGTTTGTGGTTTTCGTTGGCCCGTCGGGCTGCGGTAAATCCACTCTGCTGCGCATGATTGCCGGCCTTGAAGACATCACCGAAGGCGAGTTAAAAATTGGCGATGTGGTTGCCAACGATTTGCACGCTTCCAAGCGTGGTATCGCCATGGTATTCCAGTCTTACGCCCTCTACCCGCATATGAGCGTGTACGACAATATGGCGTTTGCGCTGAAGCTGGCAGGTACGCCAAAAGAAGAAATTGATCAGCGTGTTAAGGGCGCTGCCGAAATTCTGCAAATGACGCATTTGCTGGATCGTAAGCCCAAAGCATTGTCTGGCGGTCAGCGTCAGCGTGTGGCGATTGGCCGCTCGATTGTGCGTAATCCAAAAGTGTTCCTGTTTGACGAGCCTTTGTCTAACCTGGATGCATCCCTGCGCCTGCAAATGCGCGTTGAGCTGTCCAAGCTGCATCAGGACCTTAAAACCACCATGATCTACGTGACCCACGATCAGGTGGAAGCGATGACGCTGGCTGACCGCATCGTAGTGTTTAACGCCGGTGTGATTCAGCAGGTTGGCTCGCCGCTGGAAATGTACGAAAACCCGTCTAACCTCTTCGTAGCAGGCTTCCTTGGCTCGCCGAAGATGAATCTGCTTGAAGCTGATCTGGTGGCCATCGAAAAAGGCTCTGCCCACGTTCGCCTGCCGGATGGCATTCAGATTCGCGCAGCTGTGGATGCATCACCATGCAAAGTGGGCGACAAAGTCACCATCGGTATTCGCCCGGAGCATATGCAGCTGGCAACTGCCGAAGCTGCAAACTCGGTGCCTGCCCGTGTTGATCTGGTAGAGCACTTAGGTGATATCGTATTGGCCTATATCCAGGTGAAAGGCATCAGCGAAATTCTGTGCATGAAATTGCCTGCCGAATCCGATGTGATTAAATTTGGCGACAATATCCATGTGGTATTCCCGGAAAAGAATTGCCTGCTGTTTGATGCGCAGGGTATTGCACTAAAACGCGTTTAATTAGCTGTTTTGAAGGAAAGCTCACTAAGTAATTAGTGAGCTTTTTTTTATCTGTCTTAATGGGATAAGGAGTGGTTATTTTGAAAAAACATTATGCATTGCTCATTGGAGTTATGGCTATGGCGGTATTAAATGCAGGCGCAGCAGAGCAGAAAATCCGCACTCCTTATTTGGATGGTTGGGATCAGGTGCCGCTGAAAGAAATGGAGCGCCAAGCTGCGGCTTTCCCTGGACAATACTGGATTGCTGGTCCTGGCGAGCGCAAACAAATCGCCCTAACTTTTGATGATGGCCCCACCGAGCAAACCAGCGAATTATTACAGGTGCTCGAAAAGCACAATATCCACGCCACTTTCTTTTGGCTGGGCAAACAAGCCGAACAGTTCCCAGAGATTGTGAAAGCCGCCGCTGCTGCTGGGCACACCATTGGCAATCATTCTTATGATCATCCTTATTCCAGCAAAATCAGCACCGAAGTCTTTACCCAGCAGCAATTTGCCCCCACACAAAAAGTCTTCCAAAGCATTCTGGGCTTTGCCCCGACCCTATTTCGCCCACCCTATGGCGATTTAAGCGATGCCGAAATGCTGAGCCTGCAAAAGAATAAAATGCATGCCATTAGCTGGTCGATTGATACACGGGATTGGCTGGTCGCCTGGAAAAAAGGCCAGCCCAGCGAGATTGAAAAAACCGTACTCGATTACGCCCACCCCGAAGCCATTGTGCTGATGCACGACGGCGGCGGCCCCCGCCAGCGCACCATCAACGCGGCGGATGCCTTTATCCCTAAGCTGAAACAACAGGGGTATGAGTTTGTGACGGTGGATAAGTTATTGGGGGTGGCTGGGAAGCAGTGAGGGTAGTGTTTGAGCTAGTTTATTTGCTAACCCCGGTTAATTAAGTGTGAATATATGAATGTAATTTCAGAAAATAATGAAATTTTGAATTCATCAGTTTCTATCTGTGGAATTGAGGGAGTATTCGGTCTTGTTATTGAGTCAAGGGGGGGGCTATAGGAACCCCAAGCGAAAGAAATACGGATTATTTCTTGGCTCTTGACGCGTTATTGCTACGGCTTCGGAATCGTGGGCTAGAGAAGATTCGTATTCACATCGTTTCTTCTAATGCAATCAAGATATGGAAGCCAGAAGATCGGATAATCGAAATTGATGGTAATTTAGATATTTCTCTCAAAGTTGAAGATTTAAAAGATTTACGTGGAAAAATATCTAAAGCTCAGCAAGAGAAAAAGGAAGATCCTACAACCAAAGGTGGGAGTCCAACAAAGCGCATATTGATTGAAGCAAATCTATCTGAAGGTGCATGGAAGGAGGTTGTCTTTGGAGTTAATCCTACAGCGGTTCCTGTATCAGAGGGGGATCTGGAAATTGATCTTGCTGAGTTTTTGTCTGAAGATGGAGTTGTAGCAAAGGAAAAGGTAATACGGGCTGTTGCACTTCGTAGGGGCCAACCAAAGTTTCGTAAAAAACTACTCACGGCTTATAAATGTAGTTGTGCGGTAACAGGTACTCTATTTTCACCAATTCTTGAGGCTGCACATATTATTCCATATATGGGAGCGAAGACTAATCATGTAACAAATGGCATTCTTTTAAGGGCTGATATACATACCCTGTTTGACTTAGGTTTATTGGGAATAAACCAGGATTATAAAGTAGTGGTTTCATCCTCAATGAAAGAGACTGAATATGAAGCTTACAATGGTAGAAGGATCATACTTCCTGAAAATGAAGCAGAGTGGCCAAGTTTGGCAGCACTTAAAAGTCGGCCATTGCCAAGCAGGCACTAATAAAAAAGTTTGGTAGGCTGGACTCTAGTAGGTTGGAGTTGAGCGCAGCGAAGCCCAACGTCTATGGTGCCAATATATAGCCGGTGCGGGTTAATTCTGCATCGGATTTTGTTTTATTAAGTGCCTTCGGCACAGTGATTTGGGTGCGGGAATCCCCCGCATGGGACTTACTTTCTTGCTTCGCCAAGAAAGTAAGCAAAGAAGGCGACCCCACGAAACACGAAAGCCCCTCTCTGCGGATAAGCAGCTCGGCGAAAAAGGCTGCGCGCTCGCTGCCTCGCTACCCCTTTTCCTAAACCCCGAGCTGCTTATTCCTCGTTCGGCGTGTTTCAAGGGGAAATTTAAGCCCTGTGCGATGCGTTGTAATATTGATTGATTGGGTTTGATTATTTGCTAAAGCTAAAGCCAAAGTTAGAATTAAATTTAAGAAGAAAAATTAACTTTTTTCTTCTTCTGTATGTTTTTTTATTTATTTGTTGTTATTTATTGTTAGCAATTTGAATTACTAATTATTTCAAAATTTGTCGCATGGGGCTTAATTATCCCCTTGAAGCACGCCGAAGCGAGGAACAAGCGGGCGGGGTTTCGGCGAGGACTGTTTGAGCGAGCTTGCGAGCGAGTTCCGCAGCCGCCGCTCGATTGTCCGCAGATGAGGGGCCTTCGTGCTTCGTGGGGTCGCCTTCTTTGCTTACTTTCTTGGCGAAGCAAGAAAGTGAGTCCCCTGCGGGGGATACCCGCTCCTAAATTAATGTGCCGCAGGCACTAAATTTGAACTTATAGAGTTAACTTGCTTAATCAGCTCGACAGGCTGGGTTTCCTTATTGCTGCTGTGCTGTGCGAAGTCCAACGCTTGCACTAAGTCTGCGCTGCAGCAGGATGTGCTCTTCAGGGATGGCCCAATCCGTTTGGCTGGTTGACACCTGCGCAAATTCAAGTTGTTCTAGAAGGCGGATGCTGGGTAAGTTGTTTAGCGCTACACCCGCAATCACATGCTTATAGGCCAAGTGCTGGGCGGTGCTGGTAAGGAGAGCACCAATGGCTTCTTGTGCCAGACCTTGATGCCACTCGCTTGGTGTCAGCCAGTAGGAAAGCCAGCAGGTCTCTGCTGCTTGTGTGGCAATAAGCGCCACCGTGCCGATGCAGGTATCGCTGCCAGTTACGGTGATGGCCCACAGCTGTGGGGCGGTGGCGGTTATGCGTTGCAGCCATGCTGCAAGTGTGGATTCGCGCTGCATGCGGGCAAGAGGCAGATCTGGTGGAAAGCGGGGATCAGCAAGACCTGTTTCTATGGCTGGCAGATCAGCTATTGTTGCCGGGCGCAGCTGGAGTCTTGAGGTTGAGATGATGGGCCAGTGCGGCACAGTGCTTCCTTAGATAGCTAACAAATATCAAGCCTTCAATCACTGGAAATGGGGGAAGGCTGCCGCTTTTGCCATGCTGGCTAAGCGAGCGGTGTGCAAGCAAACACTTTGCACACCGCCAGATAGCCAGCTTGTTAGGCTTTAATTCTTTCCACCAAATACGCCTTCAGCGCCGCAACATCGGCTTCCAGCACATCAAAGCGCTGTGGTAAATCTTCTAAGTTTTGCAAGGCAGCCGGGCGTTGTGGTTTCTGGCCGGTGGCTTCCAGCATGGTGTCTTCAAACTTGGCTGGCAGGGCGGTTTCAAGAATCACCATGGCGATGCTGGCATCTCTGTGCTCAATAGCTGCTTTATAGCCATCGGCGGTGTGAGGGTCGATTTCTACGCCGTAGGTTTCAAACACGCTGCGGATATTATCGAGGCGATCCTGATGCGTGCTGCGGCTGGATCTGAAGCCATATACATCACGCATTTTGGCAAAATCGTCCGCGCTTAAATCAAAGCCTATGCCTGCATCGATGCCTTTCCACAGAGCGGATAATTTGCCTGCATCACGGCCCAGCAAATCGAATACAAAGCGCTCCAGATTAGAAGCCTTGGTGATGTCCATCGAAGGGCTGGATGTTTCGAAAGTGCGGTCAAGGCCGCGTGGATGATAGCCGCCGCTGCTGAAAAACTCGTCCAGCACATCGTTTTCATTGGTGGCTACAATCAGGCGGCGAATCGGCAGGCCCATCTGCCGCGCCATATGGCCCGCACAGATATTGCCAAAGTTGCCCGATGGCACGCAGAAATCCACCGGCTCGCCCACGGTTTTGGCTACGGCAAAATAGCCTTTGAAGTAGTAGCAAATCTGCGCGACAACGCGGCCCCAGTTGATTGAATTCACCGCGCCAATTTTGTAATCCTGCTTAAACGCGGCATCGTTATTGATGGCTTTGACCATATCCTGGCAGGCATCAAACATGCTCTTTACCGCGATATTGTGGATATTGGCGTCTTGCAGGCTAAACATCTGTGCGCGCTGGAAGGGGCTCATTTTGCCAGCTGGGCTGAGCATAAATACATTCACGCCCTTTTTGCCGCGCATGGCGTATTCCGCCGCTGAGCCGGTATCGCCTGAGGTTGCGCCGACGATATTGATTTCTTTACCTTCTTTGGCCAGCACGTATTCAAACAGATTGCCCAGCAGTTGCATCGCCATATCTTTAAAAGCCAGCGTCGGGCCATTAGAGAGCTGTTGCAGATGCAAATTGGGGGCCAGCGTTTTGATCGGAGTGATGTCGGCCGAGCCAAACACCTCTGCCGTGTAAGTCTTGCTGACCAGTGCTTTTAGATCTGCTTCCGGGATATCGTCCACAAACAGACGGATCACTTCAAAAGCCAGCTCGGCATAGGGCAGGGGAGCAAGGCGTTCTAAATCGGCTTGCGTCAGGCGCGGGCACTCTTCAGGCATCACCAGGCCGCCATCGGGCGCTAAACCGCCGAGCAGGATTTCAGAAAATGACTTAGGCGGCATACCGCCGCGGGTAGAGATATAGCGCATGATTTTTAGACCTTTCAATAAACCCTAAAGTCTGTAGACACGGAGAAGGGCAAGCACGAGGAAAACCAAATGAAACTTGCGTTGATTAGAGCTGCATGGGGCGGGTGAAACTTATCAATTTAATCCCTACGCCCATGTAGGTTGGGTTAGCTGATTTGTCGGCCTTGGGGCCACAAATTAGCGTAACCCAACATTTAAGCGCAAAAGAATGTTGGGTTACGCGATAAAGCTGCTAACCCAACCTACAGTTTTCTCAGCTTTTCCTCGCCTTTGCTTTTCCCCGTGTTTTCTGTGTCTACAGAACTTTTAGATTTAGAACTATGGTTAGCCGTTTAAATGCTCAAGGCGTAAGCGCACAACGGCGCCGGTGATGCTTGGCAGGGCTTCGATGCCTTTGATGGCGGTGTTCACACGCTTTTCTACCGCCAGATGCGTGATGATGATGATATCGGCACGCGCTTCACCTGCAATCGGGCGCTGCAGCATGGCATCAACCGAAATACCGTTGTCGGCTAAGAGGCGCGTGATATCGGCCAGCACACCAGGCTTGTCTTCGGTGTTGATGCGCAGGTAGTAGCAGGTTTCGATTTCGTCGATAGGCAGAATCGGCAGATCGGCAATTTGCGATGGCTGGAAAGCCAGATGCGGCACTCGCTGCTCCGGGTCTGCGGTATGCAGGCGGGTGATATCCACCAGATCGGCAATCACGGAAGAAGCGGTTGGCTCGGCACCTGCGCCCGGGCCGTAATACATGGTGGCGCCGACGGCATCACCCTTCACCAGAATGGCATTCATCACGCCATCTACATTGGCAATCAGGCGGCTGGCAGGGATCAGCGTTGGGGCAACGCGCAGCTCAATGCCCTGCTCGCGGCGGCGGGTCATGCCCAGCAGCTTGATGCGATAGCCCAGCTCTTGCGCGTACTGAATATCAATGGCGGCCAGCTTGCTGATGCCTTCCAGGTAAGCCTTATCAAATTGCACCGGAATACCAAAGGCAATCGCGCTCATGATGGTGAGCTTATGCGCGGCATCGTGGCCTTCGATATCAAAAGTAGGATCCGCTTCGGCGTAGCCAAGGCGTTGCGCTTCTTTTAAAACATCGGCAAAGGCAAGGCCCTTATCGCGCATTTCGGTAAGGATAAAGTTGGATGTGCCATTGATAATACCGGCCACCCATTCAATTTTATTGGCGGTCAGGCCTTCACGCAGCGCTTTAATAATCGGAATGCCGCCTGCTACGGCGGCTTCAAATGAAACCATCACGCCTTTTTCGGTGGCGCGGGCAAAAATCTCATTACCGTACTCGGCGATCAGTTTTTTATTGGCGGTGACCACATGCTTGCCATTGGCAATGGCCGCCAGCACCAGGTCTTTGGCAATGGTGGTGCCGCCAATCAGTTCAACCACAATGTCGATTTCCGGGTTGTTCACTACATCCATGGCGTCGTCTGTCAGGGTGATGCCTTCACCACAGAGCTCACGGGCACGGACCAGATCACGGTTGGCCGCCATGGTAATTACAATCGGCCGGCCTGCACGGCGGGTTATTTCGATTGCATTACGCTTAAGAACAGTAACTGTTCCGCCGCCTACGGTGCCTACACCGCATAAACCGACATTGATGGGTTTCATTTATTAGTCCTTTGTTTAATTTGTACCGTGACGTTTTCGATAGTTTTCTAAGAAGCGGGCAATACGGGCAATCGCGTCGGTCAGATCATCGACATTGGGCAAAAACACCACGCGGAAGTGATCAGGCTGTTGCCAGTTAAAGCCTGTGCCTTGTACCAGCAGCACTTTCTCTTCTTGTAACAGCTCTAAAATAAACTGCTGATCATCGCTAATCGGGTAAATAGCCGGATCAAGCTTGGGGAACATATAGAGCGCTGCTCTTGGTTTTACACAGCTTACCCCCGGGATCTCCGTGAGCAGCTTGTAGGCCAGATCGCGTTGCTTAGCGAGCCTGCCTGTGGGTTTTACTAAATCATTAATACTCTGATATCCGCCCAGCGCGGTTTGAATGGCGTATTGGGCCGGCACATTGGCGCAGAGCCGCATGGTAGCGAGGATATTGAGCCCCTCGATATAATCTTTGGCTATTTTCTTATTGCCGGATACAAACATCCAGCCCGCCCTGAAACCACAGGCGCGATAATTCTTGGATAAGCCGTTAAAGGTTACAAACAAAATATCATTGGCTAAGGACGCAATCGAGGTATGCGTTACGCCGTCGTAAAGCACTTTGTCGTAGATTTCATCGGCATAAATAATCAGATTGTTTTCACGCGCAATTTGAATAATGTCTTTCAGTAGCGAATCAGGATACAAAGCACCCGTTGGATTATTCGGGTTGATAATCACAATGGCTTTGGTTTTGGCGCTGATCTTGCTGCGAATATCTTCCAGCGACGGATACCATTCATTGGCTTCATCGCACAGGTAATGGCGCGGTGTGCCGCCAGCCAGGCTGACTGCGGCTGTCCAGAGCGGATAATCCGGCATAGGCACCAGCACTTCATCGCCGTCATTGAGCAGGCCCTGCATGGCCATCACAATCAGCTCGGATGCGCCGTTGCCAATATAAATATCGTCTACCGTCACATCACTGATGTTTTTAGACTGGGTGTAATGCATGACGGCTTTACGTGCCTGAAACAGGCCTTTGGAATCAACATAGCCTGCAGAATTAGGCAGGTTGCGAATCATGTCCTGCACGACTTCTTCGGGGGCATCAAAGCCAAAAGAGGCCAGATTGCCAATATTCAGCTTGATAATACGCTGGCCTTCTTCTTCCATCTGACGCGCTCGCTCAGGAACAGGCCCACGAATCTCGTAACAGACATTTTGTAATTTGTTTGATTTAAGAATGGTAGTCATGGCAGCGGCTTATGGGCTAGGACCTTATATTCTAACGAAAGATTGCGCTGTACTGCACTTAATGTGATTACGAAAACAAAAAAATGAATACAAAGGCGCTGCTAAAACCTATTCATCAGTGCTTAAGTTAAAATACGGGGTCTTTAATTGGGAAATCATCATGAAATTACAACATACCGCAGTCGAAAATCTGAATCAGTTCTCGGGCTATGGTGAGGATTTTGTGCGGGTCAATACCGAGCAATATCAGGGCAATGTGCTGGTTACAGGGACAGAAGTCCATGTCTGGCGGCCACTTGGCTTTGATGATTTAACCGAGGCGGATTTCAGCGCCGTGCTGGCCTATAAGCCTGAGGTGGTTTTATTGGGCACAGGCAAAACCATTCGCTTTCCGCATCCGCGCCTCTATAGTGCATTAGCCGCCGCGCATATCGGGCTGGATGTGATGGATACCGGCGCGCTGTGCCGCACCTTTAATATCCTGACATCCGAAGACCGGAAAGTAGTGGCGCTGATTGTGCACAATTAATTGGGCAGCGCTTGAGTGGATGAAAATATGAATTAAATTCCATATAAATATTTTATTTGGATCATTAAAATGATCACAACCATGGTGATTGCATAAAAAAGATCAATAGCATTATTTATCCACGGTTATTTTACCTTTATGACAAATTCGCAGATTTAAGTCGGGTTTTCCGCGCTTGTATTTAATAAGGATGACTTGTTTAATCGCAATCTGAATAAATTGGCAAAATATTCTTATGTAATATTGCAGTGTCATTGAATATATCAATACAATAAGGATGAATATGCTTCAACTCGATTTTTATGGCACCCTGGTCGCCGCATCGCTGGTTTTATTATTAGGCCGCAAAATTGTGGAATGGTCTGCGCCGCTGCGTAATTACAGCATTCCGGAGCCTGTGGTTGGCGGCTTGCTGGTTGCTGTTTTATTGCTGCTTGGACGGATGAGCTTTGGTGCTGAAGTAAAGTTTGATACCGGCATGCAAACGCCGCTGATGCTCGCATTCTTTGCCAGCATTGGTTTAAACGCAGATCTGGCCAGCCTGAAAAAAGGCGGCCGCACCCTGGTCATCTTTACTGGCGTGGTGGTTTCCATGCTGATCATGCAAAACATCGTCGGGATTGCCGCAGCCAGCGCCATGGGCATCAGCCCGCTGCTTGGCTTGTTGGGCGGATCAATCACCATGTCGGGCGGGCATGGCACAGGTGCAGCATGGAGCACGGTGTTTGGCGAGAAATACGGCCTGGCATCTGCCACCGAAGTGGCCATGGCTTGCGCCACATTTGGCCTGGTGATGGGCGGGCTGATCGGTGGCCCAGTGGCACGTTACCTGGTTAAAAAAGTAAGCATCCCCGGTGCTGAGCATAATAGTGACGACACGCCCACAACCTTTGAGCAGCCGCACGCTGTGCGCCTGATTACTCCCCAGGTTTTTATCGAAACACTTGCCCTGATTGCCATCAGCCTGATGGCCGGATCGGCGCTGGCCACGGTCTTAAAAGGCACGGCCTTAGAATTGCCGGGCTTTGTATGCGTGTTATTTATTGGCGTGGTACTCAGAAATGGCTTATCGGCTCTGGGTATTTACCAAGTCTTTGATCGCGGCGTATCGGTGCTGGGCAATGTAAGCCTCTCGCTGTTTTTAGCCATGGCCCTGATGACCTTACGCCTGTGGGAGTTAGGCTCATTAGCCCTGCCTATGTTGGGCATTTTGGCGCTGCAAGCCAGCGTGATGGCGCTCTTTGCCATCTTTGTAACCTTCCGCGTGATGGGTAAAAACTACGATGCCGTGGTGCTGGCTGCTGGTAATTGCGGCTTTGGTCTTGGCGCTACACCTACCGCCATCGCCAATATGCAAGCCGTAACCGAACGCTTCGGCCCATCCCACATTGCTTTCTTAGTTGTGCCTATGGTCGGCGCATTCTTTATTGATATTGCCAATGCGATTCTGATTAAGCTATTTTTATTGTTGCCGATTTATGGGTGATTCACTTTAATAGCAGGAAGACAACAAGAGAAAAGCTCTGCCAATTTGGCGGGGCTTTTTTTTGCATGCCATTTCACAACACTGTCACAGCGCTCGCTTAAATTGAGGCATCTTCTTTTTTTAGCCGCCTATCCTATGTCGCTGATTAAATTTTCTATTCTGACTACCGTTTCAGTATTTGCTGCTGCGCTGGGTTTAAGTGCATGCAGTAGTGATGATACTGAGGCTTTGCCTGTTGTGACTCAGGTGGTGCCTAAGCCTCTGCCTGCGAAGCTGGTGATCGGCCATCGCGGGGCGTCGGCTTTGCGGCCGGAGCATACGATTGCGGGCTATACCAAGGCCATTGAGATTGGTGCAGATGTGATTGAGCCTGATTTGGTGAGCACCAAAGATGGCGTTTTGGTTGCGCGGCACGAGAATGAAATTTCTGGCACGACCAATGTGGCGGATAAGGCGGAATTTGCCAGCCGAAAAGCCACCAAAATCATTGATGGCGTAAGTATCACTGGTTGGTTTACCGAAGACTTTACGTTGGCCGAGCTTAAAACATTGCGTGCCAAAGAGCGTATTCCGGCTAATCGCCCGGAAAACGCTAAATACGATGGGCAGTTTGAGATCCCTACTTTCCAGGAAGTAATGGATCTGGCTAAGGCTAAGACCAAAGAAACAGGCCGTACGATTGGTATTTATCCGGAAACAAAACACCCCAGCTATTTTAAATCGATTAATCTTCCGCTGGAAAAGCGCCTTGTTGATGCCTTGCATGCCAATGGCTATAAGGGCAAAACAGCGCCGGTGTTTATTCAGTCTTTTGAAGTGGCCAATCTGAAAGAAATTCGTGCCTTAACTGATTTACCGATTGTTCAGCTTTTATCAGGCACTGGCCAGCCGGAGGATTTTCGTCTTGTCGGGGATAAGCGCAGCTATGCCGATATTGCCACTGCTGCAGGGCTTAAAGAAGTTGCAACTTACGCAAATGGCATTGGCCCTTCTAAGGACATGATTATTCCGCGGGACGCCAATAATAATCTGGGCACACCGACTAGCCTGGTTAAAGATGCCCATGCCGCTAATTTAGTATTGCATCCTTATACGTTCCGCCCGGAAAACCCTTTTTTACCGGCTAATTTACGCAAAGGCGATGTGAAATCACTGACCGAGCGTGGTGATCTGGCCGCCGAGCTGACTGTGTTTTTACAGGCAGGCATTGATGGTTTCTTTACTGACGATCCTGCAGTGGGGCGTGCGGCATTGGATGCATATTTGGGGAAAAAATAAATCGAATCAGCTTCGGGTTTATTGGGTTTAATGTATTTGAAGCCGGTTGATTAAATCCGCTGCATGGCTGTGTTAATAGCAGTTATGTTTTGATATTGAAAGGCAACGCCAAAAGGTGTTGCCTTTTTGTATTTAAAAATAAATTCAAGGCACTATTACAGTAGTGCAGGGGGCTTGCTTATATTGCATTGCAATGACCTGAAGCCGTTTTTTACATTACAATGCTTCAGTGCTTATGCCGGGCGGGGAGTATTAAATGTTTCGTACTGTTTTTCTGAGTTTATGCCTGATGCTGTTTGCTTATCCGGCTATTGCAAAAAACGATAAAATTATTCTTACTGTCCGCAGTAAAACCAGCCCTGATATTCAATTTGATGGCGCCCGTCTTGATCAGATGCCCCAAGTCAGTATGACGGTACAAACGCCATGGTATCCTAATCCGCAGACCTTTGAAGGGCCCTTGCTTCGTGATGTATTAAAGCTAGCAGGCATTGAGGGCGGCAATGTTAAAATAATGGCCCTGAATGATTATGCAATTAGTTTTCCAGTCAGCGACGCGCTGCAATACGATGTTATTCTAGCGCGTAAGCATAATGGCAAAGTGATGTCTTTGCGTGAAAAAGGTCCGTTATTTTTAATGTATCCATTTCATAAGCATAAAGAATTGATTAAAACTCAATATTTTCGTCTTTGCAGCTGGCAGCTGAACAGCATCACAGCAGAATAATACAATGACACGATTTAAAAGAATATTAAGCATTATTTGCATAATATTACTCGCTAATTTCAGCCTGATTGTTCATTTTGAATTAGAGCAAAAAAGAGAGCTTGACCGTGCCAATCAATTTGGCATGGATAATCAGCTATGGCAGTTTTTTCAGCTGAGTAATGAGTACTATCGCCTGCGTGAAGTAGTGGGCTATGGCCGGCGTGATCAGCTGGATAAAGTTAATTTGCGCTTTGATATTTACTACAGCCGGATTGACAGCTTTGCTAAAAATGAAATTGAAGCCTCGGCACTTTTTAAAGATAAGAAACTGCAGCTCAGGCTGCTGATGCCTTTGGTTCAGTATATTCATGATGGTGAAAAACAATTAAGCCAGGGCTTTGCCTCTGAAAAAGAATGGGTTAAATTTCAAAAAGAAACAAAATTGCAGCAGGATGCTGTTAATAATTTAGTGCAGGAGGCCCGCACTCAGGATGCGCAGGCCGTTGATGAATACAGAAAAAATATTACCCACTGGGGTGAGCTGCGTATTTTATTGGCGACGACTCAAATTTTATTCTTAATCTTTTGTGCTGCATTTGGGCTTTATGCGCTGTGGCGATCAGAGCAAAACCGAAAAAAACTTGCCGAGCTGGCTGAAACATTGCAGGAAGCAAGGCAGCAGGCCGAAATTGCCAATGCCACAAAGAGCCGTTTTTTAGCCCATATTAGCCATGAGATTCGCACCCCATTAACGTCTATTTTAGGCTATGCCGACAGGTTGTTGCGTAATAAAAATATGGGCGAAGAAGAAAAGAAAGAAATTGGTTATATTGCAAACAGTGGTACTCATTTATTAAGCTTGCTTAATAATGTGCTGGATTTGTCTAAATCTGAGCACAATAAAATTTTGCTGATTATTGAAACAATTAATCTGAATCAGCTGAAAAATGAATTAGAAGTTATGTTTAATATGATGGCTAAAGAAAAAGGAGTGGCTTTTAAGGTTATTTTAAGTGAAGGCCTGCCCGAAAATCTGAGCCTGGATGCGGGTAAATTAAGGCAGATCCTTATTAATTTACTGGGTAACAGCCTTAAATTTACTCAATATGGCGCGATTACTTTAACGTTATCGGGTGAGTTGCTTTCCCATTGCTATCGTTTAAATGCCGTGGTGGCCGATACGGGATGTGGTATTAAAAAAGAAGATCACCCGCGTATTTTTTCGCCTTTTGAGCAAAGCAAAGAAGGGCAGCTGGCTGGCGGTACAGGCTTAGGCTTATCTTTAAGCCGGGATTATGCAAGGCTGATGCAGGGGGATATTACTTTCAGCAGTGAGGAAGGTAAAGGCAGCGAGTTTTTTGTCTCTATTGAATCACAGATTGTATTTGCTTCTTCAGCGCCAGCACGTATTTTTCAGCCTCAGCAGCAAGCATTATGCGGGCATACCATTTTGGTGGTGGAAGATGAAACCATTAACCGGGAAATGATATGTGGTATTTTGCAGGATTTCGGTGCCCGTGCATTGCAAGCGGGTAATGGGCTGGAGGCTATTTTGCAAGTAAGCCAGCACCCGGAAATTGACAGCATTATTATGGATTACCAAATGCCGGAAATGGATGGCATGGCCGCTGCGGGTATTTTGCGCGAACAAAAATGGAAAAAACCAATTTATCTGGTTTCAGCCAGCCCGATAGAAGAGTTACAGCATGCCGAGGGCTTTAATGCATTCAGCGGGCATTTAAGAAAGCCATTCAGGATTGATGAACTTATTCGCTTACTGAGCAAACGTTATAAATCTATTTTAAATTCTAAGCAGGTCTTGTTAGATCACCATGCTGCAATGGCGTCATTGGGATTTAAATCAGACCGCTACTTAGCATTAAGCCATAAGGGCTTAAACAGAATTGCAGAATTAGAAGAGCTTTATAAAAAAGCAATCGGGCAGCAGGAACACAGCGAGGCAGCCCGCTATGCGCACAGCGCCAAAGGGATTGCCTTGCAAATTGGCGCAGAAACACTGGGCCAGTATTGGGCCTCGCTTGAAGCATCGCCAGAACACAATGCCTTGAATAAGCTCAGCCAGCTGCGCATTGCCACGTTTAATGAGCTGGAAAAGCTGCAGGCAATACATGCCAGCTAGCCGGCGCTTTATGCAAAGGCGAAATTTTGCTCTGCAGGAGACAGTTTCTCGTTGGCAAGCAGCATAAAGTGGCTGTTTTGCAGTGCCTGAATAACGGCCAGATCAGTGTCATCAATCTGCCATTTTTGCCCGCGCTCTAAAATAACATCGTGCCCATCATGGCTAAGCCATAGCTGGCCCGCAGCGCAGTGAATCCATGATTTTGCCCGGATAGAAAATACTTCGGCTGTTTTAAGATGAGTGATTTGCATGATGGCCTCGCTTTCATCGGATTACACCACTATACGAGGGCCGCTGATTTGCGTTTAGTCACAAACTGACGCTAATTTAATCGTACATATTGGCAATTTATGCAATTGTAATGCTGAGATTGAGGGGCTTCTGTGTGCCTTGTGTATAGATACTTCCTAAAATGAACGCTTAGAGGATTATGAGTTAACTAAACACATGGTGTAACCATGCTATAAAACCGGCATAAAGTGGAGCTGTCTGGTCTAGCAATTTGCCATCAATGGCGTAGTAAAGCCCTTCCCCTGGCTTTTCTTGCCATGCCAACCATGTTGCGATCTTTGCCTTTGTTTGTCTGATCGGTTTAAATTTTTGAGTTGCCAGAGCGTTAACTGTGGTTTGTGCGTGCTGATAAAGAGCGATGTCATTAGCGTGAATACAGTGTTCAATCCAGTTTTCTAACATGCCCTCATCTTGATTGTTTGGCATGACCCATAAGCCAAAGTCTGCAAGCCCGTCGGTATGTTTGAATGTGAGCCCACCATTAGGCAGCCGTGCTGGTTCTGGATCAAAGCCATAGGTTTGAATTTTTTTAGCAATTTGATTGATGGTATTGTTAAGTCCATTGCCATCGCTAATTTGGTCTGCATCAACAATTAGCGCGAGGCGCTCTAATTTACCATCATACAAATTGGGTAATAGTATATCTAAAGTATTGATGGCTCCTTGCTTTGAACTTTTATACCCACCTTCGTCTGTTGCTACTGAAACCGTAATGGTAAGGTCTAAATTATGTGCTTTACAAAATTCTTGGAAAAAGCTTTTATCACTTTCTCCCTCTACAAGTAATTTTTTCTTGGAGTTAGCCATTATCGAACCTCAACATCGGCTTGAGTAATATTTAATAGTTGTTTCTCATCAAATACCGTAGCAATCACCTTGCCCTGATTACTAGTAAGCATGCTCCGCCCCACTCGGAATAACACACCTTCTGATTGCGTATTTTCTACGGCCACTTTGGCGAAGCTTTCAATACAATCCCAGCTATGGGTGGTTGCAAAGACTTGGATGTCTAATTTTTCTGCTAAATCAAATAAAAACTGCCAAATTTTTTCTTGCACACTGTAATGCAAGCCATTTTCAAATTCATCAATAAGCAGAAAACCACCTTTTGCAGGATATACTTTTAATAATAATTGCAATACTCGAACCATGCCATCGCCCATGCTGTTGAGCGGAATGGCTTTTGTTTGATTCTTGAGTTTTACAATGGCCGTGCGCTTCATTCCAAATTTGCGTGCTACATTGTTGCTTATGAAGCTAGAAGTATTTCCTACTCCTTCATTGTTTACGATGAATGCAATATTTTCGAAGTCATTTGCTATAAACTTTAGGCCTTCCCTTATAAAATCCCCATGATCAGAAAATTGTATAGTATCCCAAATATTGGCTAGCTCATCCATTGAAATAAACTGGGTAGGGATATAGCTACTAGAAATAGCTTCTGAAGCTTCAAACCAGAAACGGTTACGTCTTATTGGGCTTGTGTTGAAATTAATAAATTTATTGGTTTCATTTTTTGAAACTAAAAGGGCTTCTGAGTCATAGTTAATATCATTTTTAACTGCGTCATATTTGTTTAAAACATAATAGTTAGGTGATGGTCGATCATCAGTATATTTCTCAGAATTGATTTCATTTGTTTTTAGAAGGCAGTGTTCAATTGTTAATTTTGATGAGTTATTTTCTAACTCCCCAATTGATATTTTAGTACTATCGTCGAAGGGGAATATCCTTCCTGTGAAAAAATGCTCAAAGGGTAAATCAAATGAATCGTCAACACTATCAGACTCTTTTAGTCTAAATCGTTCATCATGGCCTGATGCTATTTCTTCTAACACTGCTGGATGAGCATTGGCCGCATAAATCCGTAAAGCTTCTAATACTGAACTTTTCCCTGAATTATTCTTTCCAACAATAAGATTGATGCGGCCAAGTTTGCTTACCTTGAAGTCTTCAAGGGAGCGGAAGTTTTGAATATGTAGTGATTTCAGATGCATTTTATTCTCCGAGCATGGCCGCAATGACTATCTTTTTAAAGCAATAATTTAGCGGGTTGACTTGCGTAATTTATCATATTTTAGGTGGTTTTTTGTCTCGATTATTGGAGTACTTCTGTCTGTTGTTGATAAGGATGTAAAAATTCTGATTGATTAGCCTAATTATGTTTTAAAGCATGGTAACAATTTAGCGTCGACACAATGCAGGGACGAACGAAAAGTGCGAGTTAAATCGGATGGCTTAGTTTTCTTCGTGTAGCTCTGTGTCCTCCGTGTTCTCTGTGGTTCAAGATTCGGGTTTTTGTATGCACCTGAGTCCTTATAAGAATAGCAAAGGCGTTACTTAAAAAACTCACTCGGTGCCACGCCAAACTGGCGTTTAAACATGGCGGTAAAAGCGCTGGGGCTGGCGTAGCCGGAATCGAGGGCGATATCAATCACGCGCTCTCCGCTGGCGAGGCGCTCCAGTGCTTTTAATAATCTGGCTTGCCGCCGCCATTCGCCAAAAGTCATGCCGGTGGTTTTATTAAAGCGGCGTTGCAGTGTTCTGGCATCCACGCCCATTTTTAACGCCCAGTCACTGCTGCTGCGAATATCATCCGGCGAGGTGAGCAGCTCGTCGCAAATCAGGCGCAGGGCCTGGTCTTCCGGCATGGGCAGCACCATGGGCAGGGTGGGGATGCTGATGATTTCGTCGAGCAGCAGCCGGATAATACGGCCTTCGCGGCTGTCGTGCGGATAAGCCTGATCAAAGTTCACTGCGGCCAGAATCAGCTCGCGCAGCAATGGGGTGATGGCTAATACGCAGCAGGGCAGATTGGGCAGGGCGTCGGGGTGGATATACACCGTGCGCATTTCTACAAAAGCCAGCATATGCACTTCATGCCATACACCAGCCGGCAGCCAGATGCCCCGGTTGGGCGGCACGATCCATTGCCCGTAAGGCGTAATCACGCGCATTACGCCGCTGATGCCGTACAGCAATTGCGCCACTTCGTGCTGATGGCGGATGGTACTGCTGCCCGATTCACGCTCGCCGGCTTTGCCTATCAGCAGTGCATTGCCCAGCTCACGCGGCGGGCCTAAGTTTTCTATTTTTGGCGTCATGTCGTTTTCACTATAGTTACTGCCTTATCTGCGCAAGACAGGCGTGATCAATGACCTTAACATGCTTCTATTAAAACAAAAAGGTAAATGTCATGACCACGGCAGAGATCAGTCCCGCAATCGGGGCTACGCGCTATCGCGTGCTGGCGGCAATTAGCAGCGCGCATTTTTTAAACGATATGTTGCAATCCTTAATTCTGGCGCTGTATCCGCTGCTAAAAGGCAGCTATCACCTCAGCTTTACCCAGATTGGTTTACTTACGCTCACATACCAAATTACGGCTTCCATCTTGCAGCCGCTGGTGGGTAGCTTTACCGATAAGCATCCGCAGAAATTTGCACTGGTTGTGGGCATGGGCTTTTCAATGTGCGGGCTGTTATTGCTCTCGCAAGCGGCTACCTTTGGCTTGTTGCTCTTGGCGGCGGGGCTGACCGGCACCGGCTCGGCGATTTTCCACCCCGAATCATCCCGAGTGGCGAGGCTGGCTTCGGGCGGGCAGCATGGGCTGGCGCAGTCGATTTTTCAGGTGGGGGGCAATGCGGGCAGTGCTTGCGGGCCTTTGCTGGCCGCTTTGATTGTGATTCCTCTGGGGCAGGGCAGCCTGGCGTGGTTTTCACCTGCGGCCCTTTTGGCCATGGGGGTGCTTTGGCAGATCAGTATCTGGAAAGCGCATCAGCAAAAAAATGCCGGCAGCAAAGCGCATCTTGCGATTCAGCCCTTGCCGCAGCGCCAGACGCTCTACGCGATGGTGGTGCTGATTGCCTTGGTGTTTACCAAGTATATTTATATGTCCAGCTTTCATAGCTATTACACATTTTATCTGATCGAGCGTTTTGCCCTCAGTGCGCAAGCGGCGCAGCTGATGTTGTTTATCTTCTTATTTGGCGTGGCGCTGGGGACGATTCTGGGCGGGCCGATTGGCGACCGGATAGGCCGCAAGCGGGTGATCTGGTTTTCTATTTTAGGCTCGGCTCCGTTCTCTATGGCGCTGCCCTATATGGATTTAAACGGCACCATTGCGCTGAGTTTTATTATTGGCGTGGTGATGTCGTCGGCGTTTTCAGCGATTTTAGTGCTGGCGCAAGAGCTGCTGCCAGGAAGAGTAGGCATGGTATCGGGCCTTTTTTTTGGGCTGGCTTTTGGCGTGGCGGGCATAGGGGCTGCAGTCATTGGCAGCTTTGCCGACCAGTATGGGATTGCCAGCGTCTACCACTTTACAGCGTTCTTGCCTCTGGGCGGGATGATTGCATTGTTCTTGCCGGATATGAAAAAGGCGCACTAAGCAGGTGGGGGGATGCTGCCGTTCAGGCAGAAAAACAGCATTTTCCCCTTCTGTTTTTAAAAAGGCAGAGTGTTGTTTTGTAAGGTTTGATCTGCATGATTCATGACGCAGTTTTCTTTGTTTTGTGATTTTAAATTTTGTTTTTATTTTATTTTTTGGCATAAAAAACTAAAATATTTTTATATTTTGGGATAAAACCCATTTGCATACAGCTTTCACCAGATTGCACTCATAAGTGATTACTGTAGTATCCCGCCCCTTTTATTGCACTGGTTTGAGCGTGTTTTAAATACATCGCCAGCCCGCGTATTTTAGTTGATTGCTGTGCATCTTCTGCTGAGCTGGCAGCAAGCTGCAGGCCATAAATGGGATTGGGAATATGAGTTTGATGCGCAAGAAAAGCGTTCAGGACATGCTGGTATTTGCCAGTACGTCAACGGCGCTTCGCAGGGAGCTGTCTGCTTTTGACCTCACTATGCTGGGTATTGGCGCAATTATTGGCACGGGCATCTTTGTGCTGACGGGCACAGGGGCGACGGTTGCAGGGCCGGGCCTCGTACTGTCATTTATCATTGGCGCGCTGGCCTGTGGTTTTGCTGCACTTTGCTATGCCGAATTTGCCTCCATGTTGCCGGTTTCAGGCTCAACCTATACCTATGCTTATGCCACTTTGGGCGAGCTGATTGCCTGGATGATAGGCTGGGATTTAATGCTGGAATACCTGCTGGCTTCTTCTGCCGTATCGGTAGGGTGGTCAGGTTATTTCCAGAGCCTGCTGGCCGGGTTTGGGATTCACTTACCCGATATGCTGACTGCCGCAGCGGGTGCCGTGCCAGGCAAAAGTACGTTTTTTAATCTGCCCGCATTTGCCATTGCGATGGTGATTACTGCTTTACTGGCTTTTGGGATTAAAGAATCAAAGCGCGTCAATAATATTGTGGTGCTGATCAAGGTGGCCGTGGTGCTGCTATTTATCGCGATTGGCGTGTGGCATGTTGAGCCAGCGAACTGGAGCCCGGCATTGCCTTTTGGTTTTTCTGGCGTATTTCATGGCGCGGCCATCGTGTTTTTCAGCTTTTTGGGCTTTGATGCGGTGACCTGTGCGGCTGAAGAAGTAAAAGACCCGGCTAAAGATATCCCTAAGGGCGTGATCTGGTCGCTGGCCATTTGCTCCCTGCTCTATGTGATTGTGGCCGCGATTATGACCGGCATTGTGCCTTATGCTCAGTTTGCAGGTATTGATCACCCCGTATCACTGGCACTGCAAGTAGCCAAGCTCAACTGGTTTGCAGGTTTTGTGGATCTGGGGGCAATTCTGGGCATGATGACGGTGATTCTGGTGATGACCTACGGCCAGACCCGCATCTTGCTGGCCATGTCCCGCGATGGCCTCTTGCCGAAGATTTTCTCTGAGATCAACCCGCGCTACGGCACACCTTATAAAGCGACCTGGCTGATCGGCACAATGATTGCGCTAATTGCTGGCTTTGTGCCGCTGCATACCTTGGCCGAGCTGGTGAATATCGGTACGCTGGCGGCGTTCTCCCTGATTGCGATTGCCGTGATTGTGCTGCGTCAGCGTGAGCCGGATTTGCCGCGTAAATTTGTCTGCCCGGGCGTGCCCTATGTGCCGGCATTGGCGGTGATCTTTTGCGTGTTTCTGATGACGCAGTTGTCTGCAATGACCTGGCTGTGTTTTGCTATTTGGTTAGCTTTAGGTTTGATGGTGTATTTTGGCTATTCACGCCATCATTCATTACTGCATAAGGCATAAGGCCCGATCAAACGGCGCAGCTTTTTAAGCTGCGCCGTTTTTTATTGCGTAAACCCCATTAAGAACGATCTGAAAGGGCTGATTACAGTGCTTGAAGCATAAGCTATGCTGAACAAAATCCCGGCGTGGTAAAAATGGCTCAGAACCGAGGCAGGCTATGTATTCCTTACGCGTTGTATTCTGTGTGTTGCTGGCGCAATGGTCTGCTGTTGCGGTAGCTGGCTGTTCCAGGCCATTGATTGTGGCCAGCAGCCCGATCAGTATTTTTATGGAAATTGATGAATCAGATCGTGTCAGCGGCGTGGTGCCTGATTTTTTAGCTGAAGTTTCAAAAACAACAGGCTGCCAGTTTGTTTACGAAGTGATGCCCAGAATACGTGCGCTGCGGATGTTTGAAGCAGGAAAAATTGACATCATTGCTGCATCAAAAATAGATAAACGGGATGCGGTGGGCGATTATATCAATGTGATTTCAGAGCCGCCCAGTTTGATTTTATTAAAAGATCATCCAGATGCGGACACACCGCTTGATGCATTAATGCAGGGAAAGCTGCAGGTGAATGTGGTACGGGGCTTTGATCTGGGGCCGGAGTATATGGCCTTGCTGGCACAATTAAAGCAAAAAAATAAATTAGAAGACGTGCTGGATACCGATATTATCGCCCGTAAAATGCTTGAAAAAAGATGTGATGCAACGGTTGTTGGGGCATCTGCATTTGCAAAATCGGTCGAAAGGTTTCATTTAGAATCAAAATTACATGCTGTTCCGATAGCGGCAATTCCTGTTGTTAATTCTGGCTTTTATTTGTCTAAAGCCAGTATGCAGGAAAAAGACAGATTTTTTTTGAGCGCAGAATTAAACACCAGACTTAGGAATGGAAGGTTTAAAGAAATATTTATGAAAAGAGTGAAAGGCATGAATGATCTCTATCATTCTGTGGTTTTTGAAAATGGCACTAAGAATTAACGGGTTTTATATTTTTCTGTGTTTTCTTAGTCAGATTGCTGAATGCTTTTTGGTAGGATTCATCAATCAGCATTCTGATAAAACCGCTTTCTTTTGATGTTAAATCACTGATACTGATCCAGTGAAAGCGCTGCATATAGCGTGCAGGCTTAATTCCTTCCTGATCGGTCAGCTCTAAAAAGCGCTCAGCTGCGCTGCGGATACTCAATCGCCCTTGCTCTGGCTGGCTGGTTTTGAACCAGGCAAATTGCTTATCGCCCACATAAAAAACATGAATATTGGCCGGGGCAGCAAATACTTTTTCACTGGCCCCGGCGAGTGAGCGGCAATAGTTTTTTGTGGCTTCTATATCCATCGCACACCTATTTTGTGCGCTCCTTTGCAAAGGAGCGCAGCGTGATATGCCATTATTTAGCGGCAGGCGCTGCTGCCAGCTTTGCAGGGATATTCAGTAATTTATCCACGGTGGTAAATTGATAGCCCTGTTTTTTTAGCTCCGGAATCAAACGCGAAGTCGCCAAAATAGTGGGTTTGCGGCCACGCCCGCCGGAATCGTGCATCAGCACAATCGCTTCCGGGTGGATATATTGGCGGATTACGTTTTCGATGGCATTGCTGGCCAGCTCGTCCATTTTGTTTTGATGGGTATGAAACCAGTCGGCACTGTCTACAGACCACAAAATGGCTTTCATGCCTTTGCCTTGCAGGCTTTTAATTTGGCTGTCATTTAAAAAGCCATAGGGGGGGCGCATCATAGCGGGCTGAAATCCCACTACTTTTTGATAAGCCTGCTGGGTTTTTTCCAGCTGATCCTGCCACCACACACCGCCGTCTTCCAGCTTGCTTAAATCGGGGTGGTTATAGCTGTGGTTGGCCAAGGTATGGCCTTCTGCCAGTGCACGGCGCACGGTTTCAGGGAATTGCTCAATCTGGCTGCCCTGCCAGAAAAAGGTGACTTTTACATTTTCTTTTTTAAGTAAATCCAGCAGGGCGGGCGTATCGAGGCTGGGGCCATCATCGTAGGTAAAGGCAATTTCCTTGCGATCTCCCGGCCCTTCCAGAAAATATGTTCCGGCAAACTCTTTAGCTTGCCTGTCCAGCACTGCAGGGGGGATTTGCCCCCAGTTTTCTACAAAAGGCGTGCGCAGCCGGGGCGGGGTTTGCGCATTGGCAATGCCGGCGGATACTAAAACGCCTACAACGATGCGACTGATGTTTTTCATTGCTTATCCTTTTGGCGGTGGCCGCCAGGTAAATTAAATCAGTAATTAGCTTTTTGGCATCAATATAAATGAAGTGATGATAATTAAAAGCAAAAGAATCAGCAGCCAGCTTGTTATTCTTGCAGCTTTGCATAATTTTTGATGGTATTGGCTGGGCAGCTGCTGCACGATATCAGATCTGATTAATGGCGGGATAACGTGCAGTGACTGAAATTCAATACCAATATTTGAATCCATTGCGCCGTTGTTGGCCGGCAGCAGCTGTGGGTAGCAATCTTTAAAAATAGTGTGTAAATGGCAGCACAAATATAAATACACAAACAGCACTGGCAATACGGATAAAAAGCAGGCAGGCAAAATATAATTATTCATAATATCAAGCACAGAGGCCACCGTGGTATGAATGATGAATTGCTGATTTAAACAATGGGCTGAATGAATTTGTATAAATATACGGTAGGACGCAGCCCTCCGTTAGGGCTTTGTGCATAGTCCGGGATGCTGCCTGCTGCTTTCCAGCCTGCATGCCGGTAGATTAATTCTGCATCCGATCCTGCCTCGGTATCGAGTACCAGCAGGCTGCGGCCTTGCTGAACTGCAAATGCTTCTGCCGCTTTCATTAATTGGCTGGAAATCCCCTGGCCCCGGTATTCGCGCAATACAAACAGCTTTTGAATCTCGGCGCGGTGCTGGCCGTTTTGTTTGCCACATAATGCTAATTGCACCGACCCGGCTACTTTTTCATCTTTTATTGCCACCCATAAATAAAGACCGCTGTGCAGTTCAGAAAAAACCTGCTGCCAGTATTTGTCCGCATCCTGTGCAGAGAGCGGGGCAAGAAAGCCGACCGATGCACCGCCATCCACGGCATCCTTTAACAGGCTGCAAAGGTCGTTAATTAAAGCGGTGTTGCCAGGCTGAACAAGGGAAATCATCGCAGATCGCTTTTAAAGATGAGTTTTAATTTTGAAAATCAGAGATATATTTTTGTCTTAGCCGGTCTAAGCGGCCATCTTTACGAATTGTATTTAATGCCCTGTTCATTTTACGCACAATGGCAGGAGGCGTGCGAAGGCTGATGCCATACCAATAGTCTGTTTGTCCTGCGACCAGATGTACAGGCACTATTTCATTTTTTATTCCTAATTTTTCTGCATTGTATGCGGCAGCCCAATTAAGGGAAAGCAGCAGATCAAACCTGCCATACTTTAATTTACGCATATTGTTTTCATCATCGCTTGCTAAATCAAGCTGATCAAAACCCTGGCGTATTAAGCTTCTGGCCGCTGCGGATTCACGAACCACACCAATATGATAAGCGCGTGCATCATCTAATTTATTAACCACAATATCTTTGCGCTTTGCCAGCTTGTAAAGCAGGATGCGCCGCGAGCTGATCGGGCCCAGCCACTGAAATTGCCCTTCACGCTCTGGCGTGCGCACCATAGAATAAATCAGCGTATTCGCTTCTTTTTGCGCCCGGCTATAGGCCCGTGGCCATGGCAGTATTTCTTTTTTTAGGGTGATGCCAGAATCAAGGGCGATTAAATCTAGTAATTCTGTTGAAAACCCGGTTACTTTTCCATCCTGCTCGTAATTAAGCGGCGGTAAATATTCGGTTAAAGCATTAAGCTGTTCTGCCGCCTGAACATAGAAACTTATGTTCAATATAAAAATAAAACAAAAGACTTTCTTATAAATAACCATATTGACTCATAAAGTACCAGCCCCTTAAATGGGGAATGAGCCATATTTTATTGTATAAAGATGATAAGTTAATGACTTGATGGATCCGCGACCTGCTTATTTGCTGTTAAAGTATTTGCAGAGTCATTACTCAATCTTGTTCACGCCATAATGTGGTTTTACATTGGGTACAGATTATTTTTCTTCTGTAGTCACTTATTTGCACAAGGCCAATATCCATCCGCCCGGTATGCCTACAATTATGGCAGGTAATAATGTTGTTTTTTGCAGGGTGTCTGGCTAAATAAACATCTAGCGTAGGCAATTTTTCCCATTCAGATTGCGCCCCAGGCATATAACTAAAATAATAATAAATAGCGGCAAAGAGGGCGAGAGGAATCAGTACAGAGAGCAGTATCATTGTTTTATCGCATATCAAATGAATAAAAGTAATTTAGCCTGATGTTTTTTTATTTAACCGCTTACGTGCGTCAGCACAAAGTCATTTAATAACTTTTTGGCTAAGTTGCAACACGAACCGTGCCAAGATTACACCGCTTTAAGGGTTTTTGCTATAGATTGTGAGTTTTTTGAAAGGTTTGGTAAGCGAGGCTGAATAGTGTGGCTCAAGCCTGATGGATGGCTTAGTAATTGATAAGCACATGCTCAAATGCAACGCAACATGCCGTTTCCTGTGCCCGCAGAATAGAACTCGAGTTATTAGCCAACTATATTGTGCTGATGATTGGGAAGCACAATGCATATTTTTACTTTAGTTTGCAATAAAAAACTCAAAAGGCACCAGTAGCTCCAGCTCGTCCGGGCGCTCTGGCGGGATGCGGGGCAGGGGGGAGGCGCGGCTGAGGGCTTCCATGGCGGCTTTGTCGAGTGCGGGCACGCCGGAGCTGCGCTCTAGTTTTGCACTGAGCACCTGGCCTTCGCGATTAATCATGATGCGTAAATAGGCCACGCCCTCGTCGCCGCGCATACGGGCTGCTGCAGGGTAGCGGCGAAAGCGCTCTAAGCGGGCAAGCACCTTGCCTTCCCAGCTGTTGCTGCCGCCGCTGGCCTGCTGATTAGAGGCCGGGGGCGCTGGCGGGGCGGCTGCGATGGCCGCGGTTTTATTGAGCGGGCCTGTTTCTTTGCTGGCCGCAGCTTCCGTGGTTTTGGGCTGAGCTGCGGCGGCAAGCGGCGATTCGGCCTGTGTTTTACTCACGATACTGGGCTGGGGCTGGGCTTGTGGCGTGGGTTTGGTGTCTTTGGGGGCAGGTGCCGGGGCTTGTTTCGCTGCGGCTTTGCTGACCTGTCTGGCTTCGTTTTGCTCCAGCGGAACAGCAGGCGCAGGTGTTGCGGCCTCTAAAAGCGTGACTTCTATTTGCTCGCTTTCATGTGCCGGGTGAGGGGGGACAGTGCTCCAGTTGCTGACAAAATAGCTGAGCAGGCCAAGGTGTAATAAAAAGCTGATGGCAAAGCTGCGCCTGATTCCTGATGTGGGCTTTGCCGGGCAGGCAGCAGGGCTGCCCGCCTCTTCAATCGTTGATGGGCGGCGGATCAGATAAATAGCCACGATCAGCTCGCAAACTGCCACGCCCGCCACCACCCACTTTGGGGCGGGGGTGAGGGCGAGGATGATCAGCCCCAGCATCATGCCCAGGCAGGCCGATATTTTGGCGCTTTTGGGCACAAGGCGGTTGGCCCGCCATGCGCGCAAAGAGGCACCAAAACGCGGATGTTGCAGCAGCCATTGCTCAAACTTAGGCGACGATTTGCTAAAGCAAGCCAGTGCCATCAGTAAAAAAACCGTGGTGGGCATCACGGGCAGCATCGCGCCAATAATGCCGAGCACCACCATCAGGCACCCCAGAATGGTGTAACCCCAGCGTAATGGTGCGTGCAGTCCGCCTTGATGCATTAATACACCTGATCCAAATGATTATTCATGCGTGAGAAAGCGGCTTTGGCTCCGGCCACCATACGCGCTTCTTCTTCCTCTGAGAGTAGTACACCATCAAGCACCGCAGTAAATTCGCGCCAGTTTTTAGCGCGGCCTTCTGGCGCGCCTGCCAGATGGCGGGCTCCGAATGTTTCGGACATCCCGAGCGCACCGGCCATTTTTAATAAAATCGCCGCGCCGAGTTTAGAGCCTTCGGTGACATACATCCAGCCCAAAGCAGTGGGAATATCTTGCTTATGCTCAAGGGCTGGCAAAGTATCGTGCGCTGGCAGTGCACGTTTCAGATCGGTGATATCTGCCGCGATGCGGTCATAGCGGCGGCGTTCCGCCAGATCAGGGAACAGGGCGGCCAGATTCGGGTTGTCATAAAGCGGATCGCAATCTCTTAAAAAGCCGTACTGGGCAATCAAAAAACGTGCGTAGTTGTCTTCGCTGGCAAAAGGCTTATTGGCCATGATGCGCTTATCTAGCTGATCGTGTGTGTCTGTGGTTAAGGCTTTAAGTTGTTGAGTACGGCTTAGTTCGGCTACAGCATTCATAGTGGTTTATTTGCTCAGGTAATAAAAAAACAGGGTTAAAAAAAATCTATTTTGGGAACCGCCATCCTGATGCGTGCGGCCAAGGCTTTGCCTGCCGCACGGGAATGCTCTTAAAACTTCATTCCCAAAGACATCCTTACCGTGCGGCCCGGGCCTGGCATCAGGCTGAGCGAGAGCGGATCAAGGTAGTAACGGTCGGTGGCGTTATCGATGGTCATATCGACCTGGGTATCGGCGCTGATTTTGTAGCTGGCAAAGACATCAATCAGGCTGTAGGGCAGGGTTTTGATCTGTACCGCCGTGCCGCTGTAGTCCTGCCAGGTTGCGTCTTTCTCTTGGGTGTTTAATGGGCCACTGACGTAGCTTGCACGCAAGCCCATAGTGAGTTTCTGATCCAGTAAACGCGCACCTAAAGTGGCATTGGTGCTGATTTGAGGCGGGATCATATTGCTAACATAAGACGAGGTAAAACCAACGGGCGAGCAGTCTGGGGTTTCGCTGAGTTTGGGTGTGTGAACTGCTTTACTCCGCAGATAGCCTGCCATTTTTGAATCGCAAATCATGGCTTTGTGGTTCAGGGTGGCGGCTAATTCACCAAAGAAATCACCTCTGTCGTAAGACGATTGCAGCTCAAAGCCAGACACGCTGAAGTTGTCGATATTGGCCATCGAGAAATTCTGCTCCCACGCTTTTTTGCCGGAAATCTGCACGCGGGTGATGTAGTGGTCGGTGCTGTTATTAAAGTAAGCCACTTTCAGGCGCAGCTTGTCTTCTGCTGTAAATACGCCATCTTTAATAAAGCTGATCCCCGTTTCCCAGTTTTTGCTGTGCTCGGGCTCCAGCGGCGAAGAGAAAGTGGCCGAGAAGCCTATGGTGGATTCATATAGGCTGGGCATACGCAGCCCTTCGGTGTAGCGCAGATAGCTGCTGATGTGCTCGCTTAGTTTAAATGTCAGGCCAAATGCAGGTGCAAAGCCGCTGCCTTCACGCTCTATCGGTGCGCTGCGGCTGAATGCGCCGGGGATATCGTCGTGATAAACCATATCGTCAACGGTGGATTCGTGTACCTGGCTGCGACTGATTTCTACCGGATCCTTGTCTTTATCATGCTCCAGAACAATTTTGTCGGCCTTGAGCGGGTTTGTTGCATCGCTAAACTGGCCGTTTTTGTCCTGATGCCAGAGCACGGTGCCGATTCGCTCATTTTGATCGTCATATAAATAGATACGTTTCCAGCCCAGTGGATCTTCAAGCTGGGTAGCCGTGGTATTTCTGTCCTTGCTGCGATAACGCAAATAGCGCCCACCGGCTTCTACTGTCAGCCAGTTTGAGGGCTGCCACAGCATATTCAGAAAGGCGCTTTCTTCATGCCGCGTGCCGCTGCGTAAGGTGCGGTTATGATTGATATCATCCATATCGATCTTTACGCGGTCGGAAGGGGCGATATCTTCTTTTTGCAGCGAAAAGCCATAGTTCAGGCTGAAAGCACCATAGGCATTATCAAAGCGCGAGGTATTGCTTAAATCTGCGCCATAGCGCTGCGATTGGTTTTTAGCCAGATAGAGTGTTTCTACACATTGCTCGCATTCGTGCTCCCAGCTGGTGGGCTTGCCCTCGTGCGGGTTGCGGAAAACATCGCCATTGCGGGCGGCGCTTTCCATATCGGTGTGCCACAGATTGGCTTTCAGGCTGATCAGCGGATTGTCTGCAGGCTGATACTTATAACGTGCTGTCCACGCATCGGTGCTGACTTCGCTTGGTTTCCATTGCTTAATAATGCCGGTGCTGTTACGCAAAATTTGCGAAGGCATAATTTCGCCATAGGTACTTTTAAAATAGCGGTAGCTCAGCTCTAAGGCTTGATCGTCGCTTAGATTGAGGGTGGTTTTCAGCAGGGCAGAATCGGTGGTGTTTGAGGTATTTAAAACCTCGTCCCCTGCATGATAGAAGCGGGTGATGCCGTCATCCTCGCCATTTTCATCGATATTCTGGTAGCTGCTGAAGCCATTTTTACCTGCAAAATAATTGCCGGTACTGCGGTGGCTGATGGCGGCAATCAGATCAAAATCATCCTGGCGCGTTGCATAGGCAAGGCTCAGAAAACCGCTGCGCGGGTCCAGGATATTGTTGCGGTCTGTGCGCGGCGTGGTTTCAAAATCAGTGGGCGCTTCCTTGCTGTTGTCCTGCAGGCCGGTGCGGATTCTGAAACCGCTGCGCTCACCCGGCTTTAAAATATCTTCGGCACGCAATGTTTGCATGCTGACCAAGCCGCCAATCGCGCCCGCGCCTTCAGCGCCCATGCTTGGGCCTTTGGCAATATTGATTTCGCTGATCAGCTCCGGATCGATATAGCTGCGATCGGCAATCCCTGCATAGCCACGGTAAACGGTGGAGGATTGCAAGCTACCATCAATCAGCACCGGCACACGGCCCTGGCCCTGCATGCCGCGGATATTTACATCCACCGCACCACTATTACGCGCGTCGCCCACCACCACGCCGGGCGTGCCTTTTAAAATATCGGCAGGAGAGGTGCCACGGAAGCGATCGATGTTTTCTCGGCTGATATGTGCGGAAGAGCCTGCTTTTACATAGGGGCGATCGCTGGCTTCGATTTGCTCATCACTTAAAAACGCTGCTGCCGCGCCACTGACTTTAACCGTGCCAATGGCAACGGCCTTATCAGCTTGCGGCTCCTGCTTTAAAACAATCGTGCCATCGCTGTTTACTTCGGCGCGCAAGCCGCTGCCGCTCAGTAATTGGCGCAGCGCATCACGCAGGTTGTAGCTGCCTTTAAGTGCCGGGCTTTGGCGGCCAGCGGTGAGCCTAGCATCCACGAGCAGCACCATGCCCGACTGGCGGGCCAGCTCGCTCAATGCACTGCTCAGAGGCTGGGAGCTGATATTAAATTCAATCGCGGCAGGCTGGGCAGCAATGCCTTGTGCAGGCACAGCAAATGCAAGGCTTAAGGCCAGAATTAATGGCCGAATCGCCGCGCGGCGGCAGGATGCTCTCATGGGATTAGCTCTCATTTAGGAGTGATTTTAAGAATCATTACCAACTAAACGAATGAGGCTGAAGAATCCTGACGTTGAAATGAAAATATTTTTTAGCCGGAACAAAAATGCTTAATGACGGTGCAAATAAGGACACCCAAGGGGTGTCCTTATTTTGTTTACGCTAAGGGATTGATATTTAGAATTTAACAGCAAAAGACATCCGCACGGTACGCCCAGGCCCTGGCATCAGGCTGAGTGTAAGTGGGTCGAGGTAGTAACGGTCGGTTGCGTTATCAATGGTCATATCCACGCGGGTATCGGCATTGATTTTGTAGCTGGCAAACAGATCAACCAGGCTGTAGGGCAGGGTTTTAATCTGCACCGAGGTGCCGCTGTAGTTGGTCCAGAGCTTGTCTTCTGTGACATTGAGCGGGCCACTGACATAGCTGGCTCTGAAACCAAGCGTGAGTTTCTGATCCAGCTGGCGCGTGCCAAAGGTTGCATTGGCCATGACTCTTGGCGGAATCATATTGCTGACGTAAGAGGCGTTAAATCCAACGGGTGAGCAGTCTGGTGTTTCTCTGGCTTCTGGCCAGTCTTCGCCTTTTTCACGGAAATGCGCTGCCATTTTAGAATCACAAATGGTACTTTTTTGATTCAGTGTGGCCGCCAACTCACCAAAGAAATCACCACGGTCATAGGAAGACTGGAACTCAAAGCCGGAAATGCTGTAGCTATCCAGATTATGCATGGTGAAATTCTGCATCCCCGGTACGCCTTTAAAGCTGCGGCGGGTAATGTAGTTTTCGGTGTTGTTATTAAAGTAAGCCACTTTCAGGCGCAGTTTGTCCTCTTCTTTAAATACGCCGTCTTTTACAAAACTAACGCCCGCTTCCCAGTTTTTGCTGTGTTCTGGCACGAGCGGCGAAGTGTAACGCGCAGAGAAACCCACGGTGGATTCATACAGGCTAGGCATGCGCAGGCCTTCGGTGTAGCGCAGATAGGTGCTGGTGCTGTCGGTCAGTTTATAGGTGGCGCTAAAGGCCGGGGCAAAGCCGCTACCAGAGCGTTCAATCGGCGCGGTGTGTGTAAATGCGCCGGGGATTCTGTTGTAAACCACTTCGCCTGTGGTACCCCATTCCTCCACTTTGCTGACATCAATGGGCAGGCCTTCCTCTCCTTCATTAGCAGGAATAAAGGTGCCCTTGCCGTTGAGCATCGGATTGGTGGCATCGGTAAACTGGCCATTTTCATCCTGATGCCAGACGGCGTAGCCGAGGTGGTTTTGATCCTTATCCCACATCTGGATGTGCTGCCAGCCTGTTTTCTCGCGCACAGGGGTGTTGGTCACATTACGGTCTTCACTGCTGTAATGAATATAGCGGCCACCGGCTTCCAGTAATAGGCGATCGCTGGCCTGCCATTGCATATTCAGGAAAGCGCTTTGTTCATTACGAATACCGCTGCGTAGCGTTCTGTTGTTTTCAAAGTCTTCCTGCGTTTTTTTAACGCTATCGGATGGCGCGATGTTCTCTTTTTGTAAAGAGAAACCATAGTTCAACTGCACCGGTCCCAGTGATGTTTCAAAGCGAGAGGTGTTTGATAAATCTGCACCATAGCGCTGGGCCTGGTTTTTGGCCAGATACACGACTTCTACGCAAGTCTCACAATCGCCATCGCCCGGATGGGGTTTCCCTTCCAGCGGGTTGCTAAATACATCGCCATTGCGAGCGGCGGTTTGCATATCGGTGTACCACAGCCCGGCTTTCAGATTGACGAGCGGGTTATCGGCTGGCGCGTATTTATAGCGGGCCGTCCAGGCCTCGGTGCTGACTTCGCTGGCTTTAAAATCATGCAGCACATTGGATTCACTGCGCCAGATTTGCGAAGGCATGATTTCGCCATAATTGCTCTTGTAATAGCGATAGCCCAGCTCTAAAGCCTGATCTTCACTAAAGCGGTAAGTGCCTTTAAGCAAAGCAGAGTTGGCGATATTCATGGTGTTAAACACCTCGTCGCCCGCGTTGTAAAACTTGGTCAGGCCGGTGTCTTTCCCCCATATATCAATTTCTTGATAGCTGGTGTAGCCATTTTTACCGGAGTAGTAATTGCCATTCTGGCGATGGCTGATGGCCGCAACCAGATCGTAATCATCTTCTTTCAGGGCGTAAGCCAGGCTAATAAAGCCATCACGCGGGTCTAGAATGCTGTTGCGATTGCTCCTTGGCGTGGCTTCATATTCGTGGCGTGCTTCTACGCTATTGCTTTGTAAGCCAGTGCGCACTCTGAAACCGCTGCGCTCACCCGGCTTTAACACATCTTCAGGTTTAAGCGTTGTCATGCTCACCATGCCGCCAATTGCACCAGTGCCCTGGGCATCCAGGCTTGGCCCCTTGGTGATATTGATTTCACTGATCATTTCCGGATCGATATAACTGCGATCGGCCACGCCAGAGTAGCCACGGTAAATGGTAGTGGCTTGCAAGCTGCCATCAATCAGCACCGGTACACGGCCCTGACCTTGCAGGCCGCGGATGTTCACATCCACGGCGCCGCTATTACGCGCATCACTCACCACCACACCCGGCGTACCTTTAAAAATATCTGCCGGTGACGTACCACGGAAGCGATCGATGTTTTCGCGGCTGATATGGGCAGAGGAGCCGGGCTTGATATAGGGGCGATCGCTCGCTTCAATTTGCTCATCGTTTAAAAAGCCCGCTGCCGCACCGCTCACACGAACGGCTCCAATGCTCACTGTATTGCCGGTGGAGGCCGGTATAGCTTTAATGATTATCGTGTCTTTGCCCTGAATATCGGCCCATAAACCGCTACCATTGAGCAACTGACGCAGCGCATCCCTCAGGCTGTAACTGCCTTTTAAGGCCGGGCTTTGGCGGCCACCGGTCAGCTTGGCATCTGCCAGCAACACCATGCCGGACTGGCGGGCGAGCTCGTTGAGGGCGCTGCTCAGCGGCTGGGATGTGATATTTAATTCAATCGGGGCAGCCTGGGCTGTATAGCTGGCGGCAGACGCTGCAAGGCTTAAAGCCAGGATTAAAGGACGGATCGCCGTGCGGCGGCAGGACACTTTCATAGGGTTTCACTCTCTCGTTTTGTGATTTTAATAATCATTCTCAATTAAAACGAATTAAGAGAGCTTACCCTGACGTTGTTGGAGAAAAATTTATATTACACACCGGGGTGGCAAGCAGGCGGAGTATGGAAGAGGATGGCGCAAAATTGCTTAGCGTTTGATCAATGCGGTTGGCTTAATACTGACAACAAAAATTTCAACTACTCTAAAGAAAATTTTGTTTTGCTTAACAAGTGACCGGACTGGGGTTTCAGTAAAAGGAAGGAGATGCAGTTTACATAGAGGGTGATGCTTACTTTGAACACACAAACAGAGGCAAATTAATGGGTTTCCTAAATAAAATTAAAATTGGTGCTCGATTAACGCTGGCTTTTATGGTGATGCTGGCGTTTATATTTATTCTATTTCTGAGTGTTCGGGCAGGTTTATCCAGTATTGATCAGGCCATGCATCAAATTGTGCAGGTTGAGGCAAAAAAACAAAGTTTCACGGCTGATTTAGACCGGCATTCGCAAAATGCCGCCTTGTTATTACTGCAAATTGTAACAACACCAGAGCGTCAGGCTCGTGTGCCTCTCTATACCGCGATGGATCTGGCAGGCAAGCAAGCCAGTGTTTCATTTAAAAACTTGCAAAGCTTACCCTGGGCAGGGGAAAGAGCTGCATCATTGCAGAATTTAGCCACGCTGCGCGAAAAGTATCTCCAGGCCTTTACCGACACGGTTGATTTAATTGAGCTGGGAGATCAGGCCGCTCTGGCCAAACAGTATGCCAGCCACACTGAGCCATCTTTGCACGCTTTGCTTAAAGGGACTGCTGAATTAGCAGCAATGCAGCAAACCAATATGGCGGAAGAATTAGCCAGCGTATTGCAGCGTATGAGTGATACGCGTTCCTTACTCTGGATTTTGAGTCTGTGCGCTTTAATCTCCGGGCCTTTTTTTGCATGGGCAGTGACCCGCAGCATTATTCGTCCGCTGGATCATGGTGTTGCCGCGATGGCGGGCATGGCCGCTGGCGATTTACGCTGTCAGCTGACTATTCATGGCCGTGATGAAGCCGCCATGATGCTGACGCAGATGCAAAAAATGCAGATTAGTCTGGCCGCGATGGTGCTGGAGTTACGCGATTCGGCGAACCAAATTTCAAGCTCAGCTCAGTCTGGTCAGCAGGGCGCTACAGACGTTGCCAATGGCGTAGCCAGCCAGCAGCTTGAGATTTCCCAGATTCATCGGGTGGTAGGAGATTTCGTCAATAAGCTGCATTTTGCTGAAAAAACGGCTTATTCAGCCCAGCAGCAATCACAGCAAGCGGCAAGTTTAGCTGGGCGTGGCCATCAGCTGATTGAAACCGCTTCGCGGGAAATTGCCGCGATTGCCGGTACGATTCAAAGCAGTGCAGATGCCGTTGATGTTTTGCGGCAGAGGGCTAATTCGATGCGCACGATGATCAGCTCAGTAACCGAAATTGCCGAACAAACGAACATGCTGGCCTTAAATGCGGCGATAGAGGCCGCCCGTGCGGGTGAAGCTGGCCGTGGCTTTGCCGTGGTAGCCGACGAAGTTAGAAGGCTGGCAGATCGAACCTCTGGCGCAACCCGCGAAATCTATAACGTGATTGAAGCGATGGACCAGCAAACCAGTGAGGCTATTTTTCAAATTGATCTGGGAAGAAATGAAATGGCGCGGGCGGTGGCGATGATTGGAGAAATTGTGGACCCCCTTACTCAATTACAGCAGGGGGCCAGCCAAGCCACCGCAGATTTGGATCTCTTAAGTCAAAATATTTCCGAACAAGTGGCTGAAAGCCAGGCTATTGCCAATAGTGTGGATGCCATTTCTCAATCTGCCGATAGTAATCTGCGCATTACCCGGCAAGCCAGCCTGGATAGCAGCCAGTTATTTGAAATTAGCCTGCAGTTACAAAAACAAATGCAGCGTTTTCGGCTGTCATAAACCGGGTGCTTTGAATCTCTGTGCTCTGCAGGCTTAAGGTGCGCTTATTTCACCTTTGTTGATTTTTACTGGCAAAACCTGCGGTAAGGCCTGAGTAAATTGCTGCAGTTTTTTAATCTCAAAGCTGCCAGATATACGCAGCTTGCCGATTTCAGGATCGGTAATATGCAGGCCAGTAGGGGTATAGCGTTCAAATTCGGCAATGGCATTGGCCAGCGTGGTGTTATCAAAACTTAATCTGCCCTGGCGCCAGCTGCCTACCGCTGCCGGAGCAATTGCTTGCACAGGGCTCAAGGCATTATCTGCCAGTGTAACGGCTTCACCTGCACGCAAAATAAGCCCCGGCAATGCGGCTGGTTTGGGCTGAACAGCCACCTTGCCGGACTGCACCGCAACCTGAATCTGCTTTTGAGTATTTCTGACTGAAAACTGTGTGCCCAGCACACTCACCTGGGCCTGATCAGTAATGACATGAAAAGGGCTGCCTTTGCTGACATGAAACATCGCCTGGCCTTTGATTAAACGAACTTCACGTTTATCCCGGTACAGCGCTATTTCTACCTGGCTGTCGGTATCAAGCTCTAAGTGGCTGCCATCGGGTAAATATTGTTCCAGCATTTGCCCGCGTGCGGTTTGTATTTGCTGCTTGTAGCTGGGCAAGCTCAGCCACAAATAACTACAGGCTAGCACCGATAGCGCACAGCCGGTAAGCAGGCGCGGCGTGAAATAAGCAGAGATCAGCTGCTTATAACGCTCACGCCTTGCCTTTGCGGCAAGTTGCTTGCGCTGCTTTGCAAAATGCTGGCTGCAGGAGGGGGGCATTTCACTGATCAGGCGATTGAAATTTTGCATCTCCTGCCATGCCTGCTGATGAGCCGGGTGGCTGGCCAGCCATTCCTGAAAATGCTGTGTTTCAGCGGGGCAAAGCCCTTGTTCCTGGCGTAACAACCATTGTGCTGCTGCGGTATCCGGATCAATCTGGGTGATCTGTGTTGAGCCGCTCATTTTCCACCCCGCTCAGCCATGCCTTTTTTGCAGCTTACCATGGCGTTAATAATGTGTTTTTCCACCATATTAATCGAAATGCCCATCTGCTTAGCAATCTCCGCATGGCTTAAACCCTCAAACTTATACAGTACAAAGGCTTCTTTGCTGCGCGGGGGCAGGCCATCAATCAGCTCCAGTAATAGCTTCATTGACTGCCTGCCCGCAGCCCGGTGCTCCGGCTCATCGGCACGGGAGGCGGGCAGCTCAAGTTGTTCATAGTTATCATATTGGCGCGACTGATTCTGGCGGTATTGATCAATCACGATATTTTTGGCCGTGGTGTAGAGCAAAGCCCCCAAACCTGCCCCGCCATCCTGCGGAACCTGCTTGCTGGCAAGCACCCGTGCATAAGCCTCCTGCACTACATCCTGAGCCTTATCGCGGCAGCCAATCGAGCGGGCAATAAACAGATGCAAATCGTGATAATAACGCTCAAACACCGAACACAACCCAAAGCAGAAAAACGGCGAATCATACCGTTTGAAATGAGGGATAACAAGAATCATTATTATTTATAATAATGACAAGTGGTTTGTAAGTTGCGGTAAGGGCGTGTAAAAAAATTGCCGCTGCAAAAGGATATTTTTGAAATTGGCCTATTGACCTTGCCCCTGCGGAAAGGTTGATACTGGTATTTCTGCTTACGAGAACACTTATGCTTACGATTGGACAACTTGCCCGCTGCTATGGCCTGAGCACTAAAACGCTGAGGCATTACGACAGCATTGGTTTATTCAGCCCCGCCTTCACGGGCAGCGATAACGGCTACCGCTATTATTTGCCCGCCCAAGTCACAGAGCTGGGGCAGATTGTTCGCCTGCGCCAGTTTGGCCTGCCGCTGGAAGAAATCCGCCAGCTCTGGCAAGCCGGAATGGATGATCAGGCATTACGCCAGCTGTTGCAGTCCCATTCAGAGCGGTTGCAAGGCGAGATCAAGGATAAGCAGGAGCAGATCACCCAAATTCAGATTTACCTTACCAAAGCCCCAAGGAGCCCCGCTATGCAAACCCCTGAAATTGTTACCCGTGCTGCTTTCCGTGTCATTGGCCTTGTCTGGACTCCACAAGATGAAGGCAGTATCCCTGACATGTGGGGGCGGTTTTTGCCTAGAGAGCATGAAATCGCCGCTATCAGCCTAGGCAGTTGTTATGGGCTTTGCCAGCCCTTAGCCGATGGACAATGGCGCTATCTGGCCGCTCTGGAAGCAGCCGCAGATGCTGCGGTTCCTGATGGTATGGTGGCGCTGGATATACCAGAGCAACGTTATGCCCGCTTTGAACATATTGGCCCGGTGAGTGGCATTGCAGATACTTTCAGGTCCATTCACAGCAGCTGGCTGCCAGCTGCAGGGCTTAAAGCGCTGGATGGTATTGAGTTTGAATATATGGATCAGCGTTTTCTAGCCCCGGATCACCCGGATTCAGTGACGGAGCTATTTATTCCAGTTGGTTAATTTATAAAATAATTATTGCTGCTTTAAACATAAACTAGCTGCCAGCAAAGATTTCTTTTGCTTCCAGCCAATTGTTGATTCTTTGGTAGCTGGTTTCGTTTATGTTTTTTTCCGAGGTAAATAAATAGCCCTGCCCAGAGAAAGTATCGATATGCCTTGAGCTGTCATCAATGAGGTAATCGCAATTTAGCATCCCTTTATACCCACAGAAAATGAAGTTCATTTCATTAATAAAAGGAAAATTATGCTTCAGCCAGTCATACTTGGCATTAAAAGAGGAAGGATATTCCATTGCAGCGCTTGCAAAGTATATTTCGTAATCTTTTGACAGCTCAAAGATGACCTCTACGGCATTTTCAATGACATTTAAATCGCGAAAAAAATCAGGATGATGGGGGAAAGAGCGAACTGTATTGACGTGCTCTTTTAAAATCACGTCGTAAATTTTTTTTCCTCTGAGCATCTCTTTTGAAAGCGTAATTCCAAATTCATTTTTGTACCAGGTGAGATGGCGTTGCAAGGTGTCTGCAACCGTGTCGTCCATATCAATAGCGATACTTTTTTTCACTGTACATTCCTCATAGAGCTGGCGGGATGAAGATCATTGCTCATGTTAATTGCTTACTATATTTTTTCTTAATTTTATCATTTTACTTGAGATTGTTGGCAGTTTGATTGCAAGCTATGGGCAGTATAAATTACCTTACTTTGTTAATCAGCCTGCTGCTTGGCTCGTATTTAAGCGCGCACAACTGGGCTTTTTATTCAATAATCAAACCATCGTGCCCGCGTCAGTTTGCTGATGGGTTTATTGTATTTTTCTTGCCCGAGTCCATTATGAAAACCACCCTGGATGCCGCCACCAAGCAAATGGCGAGTCAGATTATTTATCAGATTTTCCCTGAGCGCTTTGCCATCGGTGGCGCTCTTGCCAGCAGCGTGAAGTTGGCGCAGGCGGCGTATGCCCATCCGGATGTGGTGAAGCGGGGCTGGGACGACAGTACGCTGGATCAGCCTTGGGGTATGCAGTTTTTTGGCGGGGATCTGGATGGCATTGCCGAAAAGCTCGATTACCTGCAGGACTTGGGCGTCACCGGCGTTTATTTAACGCCGGTATTTACCGCGCCGAGTAATCATAAATACGATGCGGTGGATTTTTTTAGCATCGACCCGATGTTTGGTGGCGAGCCTGCCTTGCTGCGGCTGATTGAGGCATTACACGCCAAAGGCATGAGCCTGACGCTGGATGCGGTGCTTAATCATGTATCCGACAGCCATCCGTGGTTTTTGGCGGCTAAGGCAGTGGATGCGGGTAAGCGTGATTGGTTTAGTTTTAAAGACGATGGCAGTTATCTGTGCTGGCAGGATTATGGCCTGATGCCGGAGCTGAATCTGAGTAACCCAAGCGTTCGCGATGTTTTATACCGCCAGCCAGATAGCCTGGTGCAGCACTGGCTGGCTAAGGGCGTGGATAACTGGCGCTTTGATGTGGCGCAGGATGTGGGTATTGCCGTGGCGCAGGAAATGGCGGCTATTGTGGCTCAGCGTTTTCCGAAAGCTGGTTTGCTGGGCGAGTTAAATGGCTTTTCCAGCAGCTGGTTTGAAGCGGGTGGCGGCTTTAAAGGCATGATGAATTACTGGTATCGTACCGCCACGCTGGCCTGGCTGGCTGGCGAGATTGACGCGCTGCAAATGAATCATGCGCTTAAAGACGCCAGAGCAGCTTACGGCCTGAGCGGCCTGCTTTGCTCGTGGAATATGCTCTCCAGCCACGATACGCCAAGGCTGCTGACTACGGTGGGCAGTGTAAAAAAAGCGCAGCTGGCAATGATTATGCAGTTCACCCTGCCCGGTATCCCGCTGATTTATTACGGCGAAGAAATCGGTATGGAAGGCGGGGCAGACCCGGATTGCCGCCGCCCCATGCGCTGGAATCAGGCAGATTGGAATCACGCACAGCGCCAGTTTGTGCAGCAGCTGATTGCGATTCGCCAGCGCACCCCGGCATTACAGTACGGTGATGTGCAGGTATTGGGCGACAGGCTGGCAGGCAATGCACTGGTGTTTTTGCGTGCTACGGATGTGATCGGTGAGGCGGTGTTGGTGATTGTTAATTTATCTGACCGGCCATTACAAACTAGGCTGTTAATCCCTTACTCACACTGGTACGACGGCGTGCCTTTGCACGACGCGCTGGGTAATGCAGCGGATACCAAAGTGCAGGCAGGCAGCGTATTGCTGGATATTCCCGCGCAAGCTGCGGCGATCTATCTGCCCGGCGAGCCTTACCAGCATTACAGCTTTTTTAAAGCGAGAAATCGCTGAGTTTAAGCTTGATTTCTGGATCACCGGCAAACACATTCGGGGATGACGGGCTAATTCTTGCTGCTCTGGCGAATCAACCCCATACAGGATTGATCCGCCAGCATTTCAATTAAGGCAGGTTCGGTGTGTTTTCAACAAAATACTCGTGTGAATCGGCATTCATAATCGCTTTGGCCGGATCGCTGATGGCCAGCTTTTTAGCGCCGGATTGCCCGTAAACATTGTCTTTGGTTGAAGCCACTGCATAAAAATGGCTCATTTCATGGACCAAAGTGCCGCCTTTAGAATCAGTTCCTGTCATCGGGGCAGTCCAGAAGGCGTTGCATACGTAAATTTTGTAAGGTTGGCTGGGGTAAACGTAGGCAAAGTAAGAATCTGTGCAGCCGCAATCCACGGTAACCGGTTTATTTAAGAAAGCATCTTTAATCGCCACGTAATGCGCTTTGACTGTGGCGTAGCGTGATGAATCGTATTTACCAAACCATGTGGAATAACGTGCGCTGCTGGCCCCTGTCGACATATAGTCATCACCGCTGGCCGACATGGTTTGCGCTGCGCTGAATGCTGTTTTTACCTGTGCAGATTGCGATGCGGAGCATTTATTAAAGGATAAGCTGCCTCCGGCAAGGCTGGGCTGGACGGGCTCACTGCTGATGGTGCCTCGTGGCAGGCTGCCATCTATCCATACTGAAATGGCATCTGATGGCGCAATGTCTGCTTCTGTATTTACAAGCCCTTTTGCATCGCTTCCTGCGTGCGGCGCATCAACATGATATTGGATGGTGTAATTGCCCGTTACGCGCATATCGTAGAGTGCAGATAATTCGACTTTCTGCTGGTAGCTGGCTCCCGGTTTTAATTCAAAATAATCACTGGCCTTAGGTGCTGCGCGTTTTACCATGGGCCCCAGGTAATTTACTTTTACGCCATCACGATATACATCAAATAATTCGGTTTGTGCGGCAATAAAAGGGGTATGCCACTTTAAAATATACTGAGGTGCTGATGAGGTATTTTTCATCGTAACATTCACAAATACATCATCGCTTTCAATTAATGTGTTTTTGTCTGCGCTAAGGCTGACTTGTATATCTTTAGAATCTGCGCTGGCGCTAAATGACAAAAAAACTGCCAATATTGCGGCACATATCCGAAATCCATTTTTAATATTCATTCTTTGCTCCACATATTTAAATGGTTGATTAAAAAAAGGAATAAAACGCCGGGCACAGACCTTCATTACGCCAATAATGGCGCAGGTTAATTGTTGAAAAAAGACAAGTGGCTGTGCCAGATCACCTTAGCAAATAAACATGCAGGCAATGAATAAAAACAAGTAATTGTCTTAATGAAATAGAAATGATGCTTTTTATATCCTGATACGGGGTGATAATTTATTTTTTTGCTAATAAGTGATTGTCTTACAAGGTTTATTTACGCCTTTGCATGGCAGGACTGATTTTGAGTATCACAGTGATGGGTTTACACAGATTCTCCGTTAAATTATTTAAAGCTGGCCATTTAAGTGTTTTTTAGCTTGCAACGTCCGGCAAGATGATAAGTGCAGGCAACGCTTGATTTGCTCTGCATTTGTAAGCAGTTTTAATGCCTGACTTATAGAATTTTCTGTCTTTTCTTCTTTAAATTTTAATGAATAATTACAAGTTTCAATGTTTTAAATTGTAAATAAAGAAAGCCATGGTCTAGCATAAAAAGGATATGGGCGGTTGTCTGGGAAAGGGCTTGCCTGAGTGCTGGAATAACAAAAACAAACTGCATTAAAGCCCTGACTCTGTCTTCACGGAACGCCAGCAAATAAAAACGGCGTGTTTTTCTTCAATTTTAAAGGGAAGAAGAGGATGGGTAACGGGCCGCATTCTTTAGCGCGGGGGCATAGCTGGCCCATTAAGCTTTCAATCGCTACGGTAGTGGTGCTCTGCATGCTGGTGCTGGCAGTCGGGGTGATTGGCATTGGCTGGAGTGGCGCACGCAGCACCCTGCTTGATACTGCGGCCAGAACGGCAAGAGATGCAGGCCAGCTGATTACAGAAAAATCTCGCCGTATGCTGGAGCCGGCGCAAGCCACATTACGCATGCTGGTGGCCGATCCGATTGCAAGTGCAACAACCTTGGAAGACCGGCTGCTCAGGCTGGGTACGCTGTCTGATGTGCTGACGGCCAATGAGCTGATGTCATCCGTCTTTGTGGGCTATAGCGATGGCTCATTTATGCTGGTTCGTCCGCTGGACAGGGAGGATCTGCGTAAAAAGTTTAATGCGCCGCCTATGTCTAATTTTATGGTGCAATCGGTGCAAAGCCAGCCCAATGGCGAGTTTAAACGCGAGTTTTTATTTTTTAATGCCAGCCGCACTCTGCTGGAGCGCCGTAGCCAGCCAGATTACCGTTTTGATCCCCGTACACGTCCCTGGTATAAAGCTTCTGTGCTAACAGCGGCACCGCAGCTTTCTGAACCGTATATTTTCTTTTCTTCCCGGCAAATTGGCGTAACGCTCAGCCAGGCCAGCCAAAATGGTAAGGCGATCTTTGGTATTGATGTGGTGCTGGATGATTTGGCCAATAGTTTGGAAGGGCTGAAAATATCACCGAATACCCAGCTGGCCCTAGTGAATGAGAAGGGCAGGGTGTTGGCTTACCCCGATATGCAAAAAGTATTGATTAAAGGTGGGGATAAATTTGAATTTAGCACGGTGGATGGTCTGGCTGTCCCCAGCCTGAGCAAGCTCAATGCGCTGGGTTTGGATAAGGGCAAGGTGGCTGCTTTTGAAGTAAACGGGCAGGAGTGGCTGGGGGCTTCTTTGCCTTTCGATGTGTGGCAATCGGATGGCATGCGCTTACTGGTGGCCGCGCCCAGTGATGATTTGCTGGGCGGGCTGCGCGGCAAACTGCTACATCTGATCGTTGTGGTGGTGGTTTTGGCTTTGCTTTTAATGCCGCTGGGCTGGTGGGCCGGGGCAAAAATTGGCGAAAGTATGGATAAGTTAACGGCTCAGGCACAGCGCATGAGCCGTTTTGATTTCAGCCAGAGCCAGCTTAAAACCACCATGGTGCAGGAGGTGAATGATCTGTCTGGCGTGATGCACGATATGGGCCAGACCATCGAGACTTTTTTACAAATCAGCCAAGATATGGCCACTGAGCCCAAAGTAGAGCACATGCTGAATAATGTGCTGGATCAGATGGTGATGGCCACGCGCTGCCTGGCAGGCGTGGTTTATTTACTGAATCACACCAGCCATAAAATGGAGCGGGCCGTGGCGCATGGTGATTTGTGCGGGCATGAAGAAAAGTGCTTTATGTATACCGATCAGCAGCAGGCGATTCCTGAAACGCATCAGGTGGCTGAGGGCGTGGTTGAAATGCAGATTGAGCTGCGCGGCCGCAGTGGCCTCTTGGAAGGGCTGCTGATTTTACAGTATCAGGATGATGACAGCCATGCTGATAGTGCGTTTACCGGGTTTGTGCATAAGCTGTCTGGCATGCTGGCCGTATCGATAGAAACGCGTCAGCTGATTGATGCACAAAAAAAACTGCTGGATGCGGTGATCAGGCTGATGGCCGACGCGATTGACGCCAAAAGCCCTTATACCGGTGGTCATTGCGAGCGGGTGCCCGAGCTGGCCGGCATGCTGGTCGATCAAATGGGGCGGGAAGAAAGCGGCCCCTATGCCGGTTTTAAAATGAGTGAAGATCAGCGCTACGAGTTTCACTTGGGCGCGTGGTTGCATGATTGCGGCAAGGTGATCAGCCCCGAGCACATTATTGATAAAGCCACCAAGCTGGAAACCATTTACAACCGCATCCACGAGATACGTATGCGTTTTGAGGTGATGTGGCGCGATGCCGAGCTGGATCATTGGCGGGCGGTGGCTTTTGGCGGGGATGAAGAGGCTTCTTTTGCCGTGCTGAAACAGCGCCAGCAAGTCTTACAGAATGATTTTTCTTTTGTGGCCCGCTGTAATGTGGGCGGCGAATTTATGGCCGATGAGGATATCCGGCGGCTGCAGCAAATAGGCAGGCAAACATGGCTGCGATTTTTTGATAAGCAATTGGGCCTGTCTGCTGACGAAAACCGCAGGCTGGGTGACTATGTGCCTGAAAAATTGCCGATCGCTGAGCAGCTGCTGGCTGATCGCAGCGACCATGTAGTGCCATGGGGCGAGCGTAAGCCTGCGGTAGAAAAAGGCGACCCGAATAATCACCATGGCTTTGATATGGAATTGCCAAAGCACGCGCAAAATATGGGCGAGCTGTACAACTTATCGATCCGGCGCGGCACACTGACCGAAGAAGACCGCTTTAAAATCAACGATCATATTGTGCAGACACTGATTATGCTACGCAGTCTGCCATGGCCCGCACGGCTGGCGAAAGTGCCGGAGATTGCCGCCACTCACCATGAAAAGCTCGATGGCAAGGGCTATCCGCGGCGCTTGTCGGCAGATCAACTCAGCACGGCAGACCGGGTGATGGCGCTGGCCGATGTGTTTGAAGCGCTCACCGCCGCAGACCGCCCGTATAAATCACCCAAAACACTGACCGAATCGCTGAAAATTATGGCGTTTATGGCCAAAGATCAGCATATCGATGCTGAGCTGTTCCGGTATTTCTTACACAGCAAATTGTGGCTGGTCTTTGCCGGGAAATTTATGCGTAAAGAGCAGATCGATGAAGTGGATATTGCAGCAATCGAAAAATTACTGCCTATAAAGGAAGAGCCGGTTTCATCCCGGAGTAAACCGGCAGAACTTAAAAACTAAGCCGATGCGAGCTTACTTTATGACTGCTTACCGCGTATATCTGCTGCTGGTTTTGCTCTTTACCTGGCCTGCGCTGGCGCTGGATGCCCCGGCCGGAAAGGTGATTCTCACCATCAGTGGCAAGGTGGGGGAGAAAAACGCAGGCAATACCGCAGTATTTGATCTGGCCATGCTGGAAAAACTGCCGCAGCAAAGTTACAGCACCCAAACCCCATGGGAAGCGCTGCCTGTTAAATTTAGCGGCCCCTATTTACGCGATGTGCTGGCGGCGGCCAGGGCCAGTGGCACTGTGATTAAGGCAGTGGCGGTTAATGATTACAAAACCGAGATTCCTTTCAGTGACACCCATCGGTTTAATATGATTCTGGCGCATAAAATGAACGGCCAGCCGATCCCTGCCCGCACCAAAGGCCCGCTGTTTATTGTTTACCCTTACGATACAAAGCCAGAGTTGCAGACCAAACCTTATTACTACCGATCGGCGTGGCAGGTTAAATCGCTGGTGATTGAATAGGCCACCCACTGAGCGGTAAATTGCTGAGCGCGGGCGATGCCCCATGTGCGCTAACCAATTTGGTTTTTAGTAGCAAACAAAGAAAAAAGAGGATGACTACGCTCTGAGCACGGGGCTTAAATCTCCCCTTGAAACACGCCGGAGTGAGGAACAATCGGGGCGGGGTGAAGTGGTCAAGTATTTACAGACACCAAGATCGGTTTTTTTGCTGCCATTGTTTGTTCATAAATAATGGGCGGTAAATTGCCTCTGGCTGAGTGCAAACGGACGCAGTTGTAAAAGCCGGCGATG
>NZ_PDZG01000196.1 GCF_002735645.1 Iodobacter sp. BJB302 | reverse complement strand
TTTCGGTGCATAGCTGGTATCGCTGGCAAGCCGCAGGTAAGGTGATCGCGGATCAGCGGCCCTTGGCCAAACGGAGTGATCCGGTGAATAAGCTGAGTGAAACGGAGCGTCAGGCGATTTTATCGGTGTGTAACAGTCCACGTTTTAACAGCGCTCCACCCAGCCAGATCGTACCTATTCTGAGCGACGAAGGTCGCTATTTAGCTTCTGAATCAACGATGTACCGCGTACTGCGCCAGGCCAATCAGCTTCAGCATCGTGGGCGGGCCGCCAAAGCGGTACGCAAAGCCAAACCGACCAGCTTCACCGCCACCGGGCCGAATCAAGTCTGGATGTGGGATATCACATGGCTGCCGAGTCAGGTGAAAGGCGAGTATTACAAACTGTATATGATCGAAGACCTGTTTAGCCGCTATCCGGTGGGCTGGGAAGTGCACGCAGAAGAAACAGGGGAACTGGCCGCTGAGCTGCTGCAACGCAGCGTGCTGGCCCAGCGCTGCAGCATGAGCCCGCTGGTTTTACATTCAGATAATGGTGCGCCGATGAAAAGTTACACCCTGAAAGC
>NZ_PDZG01000195.1 GCF_002735645.1 Iodobacter sp. BJB302 | reverse complement strand
CAAGGCAATGGGTCAGGCGCTTTGTGGATTGGTACAGCCATACGCACCGGCACAGCGGCATTCAATTCGTTACCCCGTCGCAGCGGCATCAAGGGCAGGACAAAGCGCTGTTAGAAAAACGCCATGCGGTTTACCAAGCCGCCCGCTTGGCGCGTCCAGAACGGTGGCGTAATGCGACGCGAAACTGGAGCTGGCAAGATGAAGTGCAATTGAACCCGGACCGGGCTATTGAGCCTAAAACAGGCGAGGAATTACAGGTCGCTTAAATCGTAAAAACATCTCAACTATTTTGACAATTACCGGTTACACCAAGAGATACAGACTGTTATCCACCGATTTAACCACCTCACCGCGTAACCCGACAACACGCGAACCACAGAAACTTGATTTTGTAGTTGCACTAACACCTGCATTTCTTGCGCCCAAAGCAAAACCCCCGCCTCTTTCGAGTACGGGGGTTCTGTTTACTACGTCTTTACTACGAATGGGGTGTCTGGCAATGACCTACTTTCACACAGGTAATCTGCACTATCATCGGCGCTAAGGTGTTTCACTGTCCTGTTCGGGATGGGAAGGAGTGGGACCACC
>NZ_PDZG01000194.1 GCF_002735645.1 Iodobacter sp. BJB302 | reverse complement strand
AATATCGTCCACCTCAATCCAGAAAAATCACCGGAAGCGGAGACGGGTGCTGTAAGGAAAAAAGCAGAGCAAAGAACGGCATAAATATTAAACGATTAAGGCGACAACTGGTTTGACAATTACCGATGGTAGCAAGGTACATCGCACCTGCGATGCGCGCCAAGCGAACCCGTTGACCCACCGACATCGCAGAAGAGCTGGTTGAGTGCATACACTGAAGTCCTTGAATGCTGGCTGCGCGGCCTAACGTCTGAATTAAGTCGAGCCGCGAAGCGGCTTCGGCTTGAATGAATTGTTAGGGCCCGCTCCACGAACCCCGAGTGCCCAGTACAAGGTTGCGCCGATGATTGAGTTAGCAGCGATAATCGAGGCCAGATCCAGACCTAGCCACTCTCCATGCTCAAGTGAGAGGAGCAAAAGGCTTAATAGACCTACCACTAAGCCGGCCTTTAGGTACTGTGAGAGTCGCGGTAATTGTCAAGATAGTTGAGATGTTTTTACGATTTAAGCGACCTGTAATTCCTCGCCTGTTTTAGGCTCAATAGCCCGGTCCGGGTTCAATTGCACTTCATCTTGCCAGCTCCAGTTCCGAGTC
>NZ_PDZG01000193.1 GCF_002735645.1 Iodobacter sp. BJB302 | reverse complement strand
ATATCGTCCACCTCAATCCAGAAAAATCACCGGAAGCGGAGACGGGTGCTGTAAGGAAAAAAGCAGAGCAAAGAACGGCATAAATATTAAACGATTAAGGCGACAACTGGTTTGACAATTACCGCTATTTAGCTTCTGAATCAACGATGTACCGCGTACTGCGTCAGGCCAATCAACTTCAGCATCGTGGGCGGGCCGCCAAAGCGGTGCGCAAAGCCAAACCGACCAGCTTCACCGCCACCGGGCCGAATCAAGTATGGATGTGGGACATCACCTGGCTGCCGGGGCCAGTAAAAGGCGAGTATTACAAGCTGTATATGATCGAAGACCTGTTTAGCCGCTATCCGGTGGGCTGGGAAGTGCACGCAGAAGAAACAGGAGAACTGGCCGCTGAGCTGCTGCAACGTAGCGTGCTGGCCCAGCGCTGCAGCATGAGCCCGCTGGTTTTACATTCAGACAATGGTGCGCCGATGAAAAGTTACACCCTGAAAGCCAAAATGGTGAGGGCTGCGTCAATCACGGACACCACGCTTTGGGTTTATTCTTGATTTGCTAGCTCAAACTGCTTAGCAAATACCGCTGGTGCTTCGTCGTTCAGACGCGAATGGCGACGGATCCGATTGTAAAA
>NZ_PDZG01000192.1 GCF_002735645.1 Iodobacter sp. BJB302 | reverse complement strand
GACGGCTACATCGGGGCCGGTTCGTTTGGCCGCGTAGCGATCGTGAGATTTTTACCTTGGATACGCATGAATGGCAGTGGCTCATCACCGGCATCGACTGGCAGCGCTTGTCGGCAAAACCCATGGGTTTTGTTTGTGGATAAATGGGATAAAACTCAATAAAAATGGGCCTTGGCGAGGTGATTGCTGGTAAAATAGACCCCATGAATATCGCCGACCACCTCGCCAAATCCAACCTACCCAGTGCAGTGCGTGACGCACTCTTGGCTCAGTTGGCCTTGGTCGAGGAGCAGGCGGGATTAGCCAAACAGCAGTCTGGTCAAATCAAATTTCGTGATCAGCATATTGCCGCGCTGACCTTAGAAATTGCCCATTTGCGCCGCATGCGTTACGGCGTCAGAGCCGAAAGTCTGAGTGCCGAGCAACGTCAGTTGTTTGAAGACACACTTGACAGTGATATTGCCGCCATCGAGGTACGCGTTGAGGCGGCAGCGCCCAAAGAAAAACGTGAGCGGGCCGGTCGACAAGCGCTGCCTGCCCACTTGCCACGCACAGAAATCCTGCACGAGCCTGACTCGTGCAGCTGCGCAGAGTGTGGGCTCACCCTCGCCAAAATGGGTGATGATGTCA
>NZ_PDZG01000191.1 GCF_002735645.1 Iodobacter sp. BJB302 | reverse complement strand
ATCCGATTGTAAAATATTTCAATGTATTCGGTGATTTCTTCCTGCGCTTCTGCTCGTGTTTTATAGCTACGATGATGAACCAATTCATTCTTCAATGAGCCCCAAAAACTTTCCATTGGCGCATTGTCGTAGCAGTTCCCTTTGCGTGACATAGAACCCCGCAAGCCCGCCATTGCCACTTGCCGCTGGTAGTCGTATGAACAATATTGGCTACCTCGATCCGAATGCAAAATTAATCCTTCCTCAGGTCGCTTTTGCGCCAAGGCCAGCGTCAGTGCGGCACTCACCAACTCTTTTGTCATTCGACTACCCATCGCATAACCGACGATTTCACACGTAAACACATCCTTAATTCCAGCCAAATACAGCCAGCCTTCTGCGGTCGGAAGTAGAGTAAGAGACGGGGCGTAGTCGTACTATTTCCCCGTCTCTCCTCTCCGAACCGGACTTGCACCTCTCAATGCATCCGGCTCTCCATCTAAGTGCTGCTCATCGCAAAGGCAACCTCACCATACCTAGATTCAATAGTGCTGATCGGCTTATCGTGCAAGATGAATGGATTTTCCGTTAGGGTTCGCCATTTAAACTGACTCTTCCGGCTTGTAATCAGCCGTCGGAGTGTAAGGACACCATACCAGCCATGACTGTTTT
>NZ_PDZG01000190.1 GCF_002735645.1 Iodobacter sp. BJB302 | reverse complement strand
TTGATACCTGCTTCGCCAGTTAAATATTGCTGAACGACAGAGAGCTTGAATTGCGTTGAGTACTTGGACATAAAAACACCCCAAAAATATGGACGGGTGTCCAACTTTTGGGGTGCAGTTCATAAAGTGGCTTTTTTTTCGTCTATAAACTTACAGCTTTTCGAAAACGGCTGACAAGCGTACAATTTTGAGGATGTCAACTCAAAAATTGGTAACAAAATGTCAGCAGACGAGAAAGTGCTTGAACTTGCACGAAAAGTTACGGCACACAGAGCCAAGGTTGTGATAGACCACATCATCAAACACGGTCACATCACAACAGAAGACCTCAAAGAGACCTACGGATACAACCACCCGCCAAGAGCGGCGGCAGATGTAAGAGACCAAGGTGTACCACTAGAAACATTTAAAGTTACTGGCGGTGATGGTCGCAAAATCGCTGCATATCGTTTTGGCGACTCTTCCAAAATTGAAGATGGAAAACTTGGAGGAAGAAAGATACTGCCTAAACAGCTTAAAAAGTCTTTAATAGAGCGAACAGGTCCCCCTGTGTCAGGATAGTTGAGATACTCCCTTTTCAGGGATTCCAACTTACTCAGGGGGCTGGTTACTTATCATGTCGCGTATTCCCAAGGCTCGTAAAGATGCCATTTTAAGCAAAATGCT
>NZ_PDZG01000189.1 GCF_002735645.1 Iodobacter sp. BJB302 | reverse complement strand
CAAGCATTTTGCTTAAAATGGCATCTTTACGAGCCTTGGGAATACGCGACATGATAAGTAACCAGCCCCCTGAGTAAGTTGGAATCCCTGAAAAGGGAGTATCTCAACTATCCTGACACAGGGGGCAGTATATATTTTACTTTCAAAAAACAACCCTCCATTCATCAATGGAAATTCTCCCCTCTGTGTCAGGATAGTTGAGATACTGGTAATCCCCCCATTTTTAAGCTCACTTAAAAGTAGAGGCTAGGCATGTAATGCCAGTTTTTGTTTCGGGGTGATGCCGCCCAATCCCATATGCGGGCGTTCATTATTGTATGTCCAAAGCCATTGCGTTGCAGTTTCTTGCACTTCGGCAAGGCTTTCAAAATCATCGCAAGCCAGCCATTCATAACGCACAGTGCGATTATAGCGCTCAATATATGCATTTTGCTGCGGATTACCTGGCTGAATATAAGCTAATTCAATCGATTGTTGTTCTGCCCAATTCTTTAATATGTGACTAATGTATTCAGGCCCATTATCTGATCGAATTCGCTTAGGCTTGCCGCGCCATTCAATGATTTGATTCAAGCTGCGTATTACGCGCTCTGCCGGCAAAGAGAAATCAACTTCAATACCTAATCCTTCCCGATTAAAATCATCAATCACATTAAATAAGCGAATGC
>NZ_PDZG01000188.1 GCF_002735645.1 Iodobacter sp. BJB302 | reverse complement strand
ATAAACCTTGCTCAATGCTTGGTGTTTAAAGTCGTCAGAATACGTAATTTTTTGCATGATGAAGCCTATGTTTTTTTCAAGCCCATGAAAATTCAGAGGCGACAACTAGTCTGACATAGGGGGATATGGAAGATTTCAGTCTTTCACCTGGCGCTCAATCAATATCTGCATGCGCCATGGGTCTTGATGCTTGAATCCGGGTGCACATTTGGGGGACTGGCTGGAGGCCGGGGCCGGCAATTTGCTCGTAGTGCAGCACAGTTGGGAATGGATCATAGAAGTGATGCAGAAGCTGACGCCACTCTTGGTATTGCTCTGATTTGCGGAAGCCAACCTCGTGGTGTTCAACCGACTCCCAACGCACTAGCAACATGTAGTGGGCGACTTGTTCAATACATCGCTGCAGTTCATGGCCCAAATAGCCAGGCATGGACGAAATGATTGCTTGCGCCTTGTCGAATGCAGATTCGAACTCTGAAGTTTGCTCTGGCTTTACCTGCAGTTGCGCGATTTCGATGATCACAGGTGGTTCCTAAGAAAGGGGCTAACGCAATGCTGTTCACTTTATGATTTTTATTCCCCAGTTATGCCGTTGATTAAGAATTTCCGTGCCTTTTCTACTTGCAAAATGCTTAGTTCGTCGTTTCACAACCCGCGGATTACTGCGTCCTGTTG
>NZ_PDZG01000187.1 GCF_002735645.1 Iodobacter sp. BJB302 | reverse complement strand
ACTCGGAACTGGAGCTGGCAAGATGAAGTGCAATTGAACCCCGACCGGGCTATTGAGCCTAAAACAAGCGAGGAATTACAGGTCGCTTAAATCGTAAAAACATCTCAACTATCTTGACAATTACCGATACCTGCGTCTGCCGTAGTAAGCCACTCAAAGTGGCTGGAGACCATGCCAGCAGTCGAGCCTACCAACTCCAATTCTTGCTTCTCGTTGCGCTCGGGCAGCTGTGCAGAAACTTCCACGAAGTCCACCCTATCACCGTCCATATTGGCAACGGGAGTGCTTTCTTTCAACCTTGAATGGTATAACAAATAGAACGCCACTTGTCGCTCTAAGTCTCTGAGAATTTCCCTTCCTTCGGAATAGAACGAGAGCGCTCCGATGATAAAGTGTGCGACACCGTCTTCATTTATAGTGCTTGGGCAGTCTGGCTTTGCATGTATGCGACAAACGAGCGGAGGAACTATGCCAATCATGCGGTCACCGAAGGCTCCGGCTATGGTTCGCTGCAGTGCATCTGGAAACCGTAGGTTTATCGTCCCGTTGGGCGTTTCGAGGTCCCCCTGTGTCAGGATAGTTGAGATACTCCCTTTTCAGGGATTCCAACTTACTCAGGGGGCTGGTTACTTATCATGTCGCGTATTCCCAAGGCTCGTAAAGATGCCATTTTAAGCAAAATGCTT
>NZ_PDZG01000018.1 GCF_002735645.1 Iodobacter sp. BJB302 | reverse complement strand
AAGTAGTCAGATATTCGAATCGAATCTTCCAAATGTGCAGCTCTGCTCGCCATACTTCATGATTAATGAAAAAAAGAAATTATCTATCAATTATCCATCATTTGACTATAAAGTGAACAGCATTGGGTGCCGCCCCATGTTTTGCCCCGGCATCACATCAAGGCGCAGCTTCGGCAGGGTATATTCAATAGGAATATCATCCTGCACCAGCGCAATTTGCTGTTGCCCGTAATTGCTTAATTCGGGCACCCACAAATACCCCTCTTCATCGGTATGACCAATCAGCTGGCTGTTTTGCGTCACCCCCACCCCGGACAAACCTTCACTTTGCACCAGTGCAAAGCTTTGGTTTACAGGCCGGCTTACGCCCCAATGGCCATCCACATACGCCACAGCCCCTTCAGCAGCCACCCTGTAGCTGCTGCGGCCATCGTACTGCCTTGCACTGGCGGTGAGCTGAGATTGTGCAAACCGCCCCTGCACATAGGCATCCTGCGCTATACCCACCCGGTCATGCTCTGCATTAAACCGATAGGACCAGCCCTCACCTGCGGGCGTCGTTTTGGCGTAATAGGCATTGATTCTTTGCTGATTCAAGTCATCACGCTGGAAACTGGTGCCCGCCGACTGATTGCCATCGAACAGCCAGGTTAAGTTAACAAACCCCTGGGTGCCATTATTTCGGATTGAGAGCGATGTTGACACCGAGAAATCCCGCGCCGGGCTTGCAGAAAAACTCAGTCTTAGCGCATTTTCTGTTTCTGCCGTGCCTCCCGTCTGGCGCATAAAATCCACCCCCCAGTTGCCCATGCTCTGATTGCCAAAACCAAAACCCACACTGCCATTCCATGCAGGTAAAGGCCAATCAGGCATCGAAGACAAATAGCATGCACTTTGCTGCTGCAGCATGGCGCGCACATTAAAAGCCTGCTCCTCATAACGGTAGTTAAACAAGCTAGCCTGGCCCTGCTCTTCGCCATTCTTGGCCCAGGATGCCGCCACACCCAGCACGCCATAATCGCCAAGGCGAATATTGGCTAATGCGCCTGCGCTCTGATGCTCCGGGGTGCGTTCTGCACGTAAACCCACGGTCAGATAATCATTCACGCCGTAACGGTGCAGGCCTGAAAATGCAAGGCCCTGATAGTGATCAAAGCCCTCTTTACGCTCTGCACCCAGGTTGTAATTAAACTCGTGCAAACCCGATTTCAGCAGGGAATCATCAAAATAATAGGGCAGGTTATAAACCTGACGATTACCGTACTGGTCTTTCACCACCACCGATATATCCTGAAACCCGGAAAAATAGCTTAAGTCCTGAAACTGATACATCCCCGGCTGCAGATCAACATTTTTAACAATCACACCATTGATATAGATTTCAGCAGTGGATGGGCTGGTGATGGCTGCACCGCCATTCAGGCCCGGCTTTGTTTCAAAATAAGGCTGCATGGAGAACACGCGGCTCACCCCTATCCCCGCCATCGGCACACCACGCCCTAATGCCCCTGCCGTGGAGGAGATATCACCCAGCGTGATGCGCATCATCTGATCCGGGCTATCGTAGCTCAGCGTACTGTCCAGCCGCAGCCAGCCCTGCCCATGGCTTTGGTAATCGTGGCGGCTGCGCAGATTCCAGCCATCAGAAGCCATATTTAAGGTGGGAGCAAAGCCCATTCCTGTTTGCCCGCTGGCATCTCGGCTTGCCGACACAGCGTAATTTACATAAGCCGATGTACCGCCCTGCCAGGGGCGGATATGATTTTGCTGCGAGAAATCCGAAATTTGTAAGGGCAATAAAGCCGGATCGGCCTGAAGGCTGGCTTGCAGTAGATCCAGATTAAGACTGGCTTTTACGCCGCTGATCTGATCCATCCGTACGAAACGTCGCCCGGAAAAAAGCTGGCTGCTGCCTTTAACCTCACTCAGCCCCATGCCTTTTAAAGCATCCGCATCCAGCCAGTAAATATCGGCATCGACTCTGGCTTCTAGATCGCCCTTTGCCATGCCATTGAGCATGATATTCAGGATCAGCGGCTCGGCAGCGGCACTTGCAAAACGGCAGCAGCATAAGAGCAAGACCCATAAGGCCAATTTACCCGCCATTACTTACAAGCCGTTGCTGCAATATTGAAGGGCACACTCAGGCTGTGGCGGTCAAAAGACACATTAATAAGATGCTGTCCCGGCGTGCAGTGCGCCAAAGGGAAATAATATTCGCGCTCTGTGCCCGCCAGTAAATACCATGCACTGAATTCCTGCTGATCAAGCTTTAGCGTTTCGCTTTTGAGCGAAGACAATCTTAAAGTGGCATTGCCTGTGTTTTTAAGCGTAAAACTTAAATCCCCTTTTTGCAGTTTGATGTTTTCCATCGCTGCGGCCTTATTCAAAACGGCAGGCTGCACAAAGACCGGCACGCCAAAGCTCAATACCATCGATAACTGAGAGCTGCCCGCCTCGCTTTTAAGCGGCGGCTGCTCATTAACATACAAGCGATAAGCCAGCTCATCAGCGGCTCTGGGCACGCGTAAACCAATACGCACAACACGCTGGCTGTGCGGGGCGATTTCTGCCTGCTTTGGAAAAAACAGCAGATCGCTGGTCTCGCTGTAAATATCTTCGCCAACCGCATCCTGCTCCCAGCGTTTAGCATCCAGCGCCACCCGCAGCGGGGTATCACCGACATTGGCGATAGTAATAGAAGAGGTTTTATCTTTAGCCGTAAAATCCAGTCGTACAGGCGACACAGAAAATTGTGCTGCAAACACAGGGGCACAAAACAGGCTGATCCAGCCAGCTAATAAGATAATCAAGACCTTTTGCATATCAGGCCCTTTATTTAAAGTAAGTTTTGATCGCAACAGCCTGCTGCTCTGAATGGAGCATAGCAAGCATGGCGCAGAGAAAGACACGAAACAACCCTGCCACGCATGCAGCAAAGAAGCCGGTATCTTCAGGGAAACGCGGATTGAATTTTTTATCAGGGGTCAGTGTAATAAACGGATGCCCCTTGCCCAAGGAAATCAAGAAAAAACTGATTGACCCTCACTCCAATCGCTTTTAAAAATCCAGCGTGCACACCGGATTTTTAAAAGCTGGAGTAATACAAAGGTGCAGAGCGTTTAAGGTGCTACGGTCAGCACTACCGTGTCAGTGTAATCACCCGCCTTGGCATTTTGATAGGCAGCACCTTCAACAACGGCGGTCAGCAATACTTTATTTTCTGTTAAGCCGCCCTCACCCACGCCAGATGTTTTATCTGCGGTCAGATTATATTCAATTAAATCACTGGCATCGCCACCACTTAATTTAATATTTTTTTTACCTTCAGCACCATTTAAACCATCATTCATTGAAACGGTATAGCTTGTACCCTTGGAACACCAAAAGCTGATATCCGTTGTTGTTTGTTTTTGTGCATCAACACCAAGCGTCATATCCGGAATAGTCATAGTGACATCAGCAGGATTTACAAAAGTACAAACAGGTAATACTTTACCTAATACATGGACATTTACATTAGCAGCAAAGGCAGGAAAAGCAGCCGAAGCAAATAAAGAACCCCAAATCATTTTTTTCATTGTATCCCTCTTTTATTTAAATGAAGTCAGTCATAAGGGAGGCAATTTTATAAGAAATCTTCTTCGGCAATAAGCTAAATACTTTGCAGAAAAAGGGTGATCTGCATCATTCAAATACTTATTGAGTGGTACTTTTACATTGCATTAGAAATGGCTTATACAGAGATAAAAAATTATCACATAAATAATAAATTAGGGATTTATTTTTAAAACAACCCAATCAGAATAATTTCCGGCTTTAATTGCCAGATAATCTGCACCGCGCACACTGGCACTTAATTTTAATGGAATAAGCACGGCCTCCCCCGCACCGGTGCCGCTGCTCAGGCTGCTCTGCAAGTTATAGGGCAGATAATCGTCCCCTTTGATGCTGGCCATTTTCCTGCCCTGCCCTAACCCCTGATTAAAGTAGCGGCCATTATCAAGCTCTACCTTGTAATGCGTGCCTTTAGAGCAGGAAAAGCTCACTTCACCCACCACCTTGCGATCGCCCTGCCCGGGAGTTAAACCGCCAAAATCAAGCACCACATCATCAGGCCGTGCAAATACACAGCTCCCTACGACTTCGGCACTCACACGCTGAGATTCTGCAGACACAGAAAAAGAAAGCACAGCAAAAAACAAACAAAAAACAAACCGGCAGAGATTACTATTCATTTAAAACTCCATCACAACCCGCTCTACGGCCGATGCGCCGCTATTTTCAGTACGCTTGAATGTGCGCATAAAATATAAAGACCGGGAGCAAATTGAAGCAGCTGTCGTTAATACAGCTGCTTTATCAGAAACGGTGCAACGGGGCTGCACCCTAGATTGCACTTTGATATTAATCGCCAATGCTGATTGGGTAAACAAACAGCATAATAAAAAGCAGCTAAGAGATCGCATCATATTCTCTGGAAAAAACATATCGCAAGGTAATTAGTCTGAATAAACAGCCGGGCCATTTATTCAGACATGGTCAATTACTGAAAACAAAAATCAACATCTGGCTTTTTACCGGAAATTAAATCGGCAATAGCCAGCGCCGAGCCACAACATTCTGTCCAGCCCAAGGTGCCATGCCCGGTATTGAGCCACAAACTCGGATAGCGCGTACGGCCAATATAAGGCAAATTGCCAGGTGTTGCCGGGCGTAAACCTGTCCAGAACTCGGCCGCAGCATAATCAGCACCATCAGGGAAAATATCCCTGACCCGATCAATAATTGCCTTACAGCGCACGGCATTCAGATCCAGATTATAACCATCAAATTCTGCAGTCCCGGCTACGCGCAGATAATCCCCCAATCTGGAGAAAACCAGCTTATGCCCGTCATCGGTCAGGCTGACCGTTGGCGCACAATGACCATCACGCACCGGAATCGTTGCTGAATAGCCCTTGGCCGGATAAATATCCAGATTAATCCCTAAGGGGCGTAAATGCAGCGGGCTGTAACTGCCCAGACTCACCACAAAAGCATCTGCGCCGAGGGATTCTACCCCTTCATCCCCCTCTACCCGCACCGCCACCACATCCCCGCCTGCACAATCAAAACCGGCGATTTCGCAATCATAGCGAAATGTCACTCCGGCTTGCTCGCAGAGAACAGCCAGTTCATTGGTAAATAAACGTGCATCGCCCGATTCATCACTCGGCGTATACGTGCCCCCCACAATGGGCCGCATCGAATTGCGCAAAGCAGGCTCGATCAATAAACACTCGGCCGCAGATTTTACCTGCCGGTCAAGACCCAGCTCCCCCATCAGCTTTGCCGCAGGAATGGCCGATTCAAACTCAGCCTGCTCGGTGTAGTAGTGCAATATCCCCTCGGTGCGCTGATGGTATTCAATGCCCGTTGCCGCCCGTAAGGATTGCAGGGTATCGCGGCTGTATAAACCAAGTCGCACGAGGTTTTGCAGGTTATAGCGCGCTTTTTCCCGGGTGCACTGTTGTAAAAAACGCAAACCCCAGCGCCATTGATGCCAGTCAAGCTTAAAGCGAAACAAGAGCGGCGCGTCTTCTTCACCCAGCCACTGTAAAGCCTTCCAGGGCGCCTTGGGATTAGCCCAGGGCTCTGCATGACACACCGATATTTGCCCGCCATTAGCGTAGCTGGTTTCCCTTGCCGCCTCTGGTGCACGCTCAATCACCGTTACCTCATGCCCCGCCTGGCTCAAAAACCAGGCTGAAGTAATCCCTATTACGCCCGCCCCCAGTACAATCACCTTCATATTTTTCCCTTATGAATCAATTTCAAATCGAATACGTTTTCAAGCTAAAACCAGGCAAAAAATATCGCGGCCGCTCATCATTTTTTTATACGCCCGCAAAAAAAATGAATTGCTACGCGTAAATCAAAGCAGACAATATGATTTGTATTAGAAAATATACCGGCCCCGGCAAACAGATTGATTCAAGCCACGCCACAAGCCCTGTACTAAATGATTTTTTACAAGATTTTTTACAAAAAAATTAACAAATGCGATTCATAATACTTGATTAAGAATCATGAAATGATGATACGTTTTACTAGAAAGCCGTTACTTGATCTAAACTAACATCTGAAACTCTCCACTTACAAAAAACCAAGCCCCACCACGCTATGAATCTGTCGCTTCGAACTGCAATTATTTTTGCCACTCTTTTGGGCTTATTACTGCCCTCTGGTGTCAATGGCTATATCAGCCTGACCCGCCAGCTGGACAACGCCCAGCGCCAGATCAGCCTGGATCACCAGCGTATTGCCGATATTCTGGTTCTGGGCATGCAAGAGCCACTCTGGAATTTGTCTCCGGATGCTGGCAAACCCCTGCTGGAATCCGTCATCAGCGATGAGCGTATTGTGCGCATTACCGTCAACGACTCAACACTGGGCCTGTTTATTGAGGCCAACAAACCAGAGCGCCGCCGCGGGCATTTGCACTCACTCACCCGGGTAGTGAGCAAGCAGGGCAGCAATATTGGCACCATTACGATTGAATTAGATGATGGCAATGCCACCACCCGCATCCGCAGTGAGCAGCGCCTATATCTGGCCGCGGTGCTGCTGCAGATTGTGCTCAGCCTCGGGCTGATTTTATTACTGCTTGAATCTAGGATTATCCGCCCGCTCGCCGAGCTGTCACGCCAGGCTATTCAGCTGGCCCGCCGTGAGCTGGATGAAGCCTTTGTCTGGCGGCGCAGCGATGAAATCGGCACTTTGGGGCAAAACCTGGAAACCACGCGAAAATCACTGAAAGACCTGATACTGACGCTGGAACAAAAAAATCTGCAGCTGGAAACCGACATCTTGGGCCGCAGGCAAATTGAGCTGGCTCTGCGCGCCAGCCAGGATCGCTACCGCAGGCTGGTTGAATCAACGCATATCATCCCATGGGATGCCAACCCGGACGAGTGGCGGCTCACCTATGTGGGCCCTCAGGCCGAAGCCCTGCTCGGCTATCCGCTGGCCCAGTGGTACCAAGAAGGCTTTTTATCCAGCTATCTGCACCCGGACGACCGGCATCATGCTTATCGCCTGTTCAGCGAAACCAGCAAAACTGGCGTTTCTGAATTTGAATGCCGTTTTTTAAGCAGCAGCGGCGAAGAAAAATGGGTGCTGCTTACTGCCTCCGCACAATGCGATGCCGATAACAAACGTACTTTACAGGGCTTTATTATTGATATCAGCGAGCGCAAACAGGCCGAGCTGGATCTGGAGCGCTACCGCAACCACCTTGAAGAAGTCGTAGAAGCCCGCACCCGCGCACTGGCCTCTGCCAATCACGAGCTGGAAGCGTTTTCTTATTCGGTATCGCACGATCTGCGTATTCCGCTTCGCACCATAGAAGGCTTCAGCCAGGTGCTGCTGGAAGACTATATCGGCTCGCTGGATGTGAATGCCCGCAACTATTTAGCGCGCATCCGCAGCACTACACACAATATGACCAGCCTGATCGATGATTTGCTCAATCTGTCCAAGCTAACTCGCATTGAGGTGCGCTGCCAGACCGTTAATCTGAGCGCCTTAAGCGAAGAAATTGTTGATGAATTCCGCAGCCTGCAACCGCAGCGACAAATTGATATCCAGATTGAAGAAAATCTCAGGGCCTATGCTGACCCTAAACTCATGCTGATTGCACTCAGACATTTACTTGATAATGCATGGAAATTTACCGAGCGCGCCCAGGATGCCAAAATCAGCATTGGTGCAAATGATATCAATGGCCAGACTGTTTTCTATATTCAGGACAACGGAATCGGCTTTGATATGGCCCATGCCAATAAAATATTTTCGCCCTTCCAGCGCCTTCACTCACACACCGAGCTTACCGGCAATGGCATAGGCCTTGCCATCGTCCAGCGGATTATTCACCGGCACGACGGGCGCATCTGGGCCAAATCTCAGGCGGACAACCAGACAATTTTCTACTTCACCCTGCCCAATAAGCCTCAGGCAGATCACCGTTTGCCGCATTGACTCAGAGTGGCAAGATCCACAAAATCTGTAAATCTCTTTTCATTTACAGAACGATTGTTCTATAATCACTCATCTAATTAAACAGCGCTCGGGACACACACATGGACGACAACAAGAGCAAGGCACTCGCCGCGGCACTCGCGCAAATCGAACGTCAGTTCGGCAAAGGCGCCATCATGAAAATGGGCGAAAATCAGATTCAGGGTGATCTGCAAGTGGTTTCCACCGGCTCCCTTGGCTTAGATCTGGGCCTTGGTGTTGGCGGCTTACCCCGCGGGCGCGTTGTTGAAATTTTCGGGCCAGAATCATCAGGCAAAACCACCCTCTGTCTGCACGTTGTAGCCGAAGTACAAAAGCTTGGCGGTGTGGCCGCTTATATCGACGCTGAAAACGCGCTGGATCCTGTTTACGCCAGCAAACTCGGTGTAAATGTATCAGAAATGCTGATCTCACAGCCCGACACCGGCGAGCAAGGCTTAGAAATCGCCGATATGCTGGTCCGCTCCGGCGGCGTGGATATCATCGTGGTTGATTCGGTTGCCGCCCTTACCCCAAAAGCCGAAATCGAAGGCGAAATGGGCGATGTTCACGTGGGCCTGCAAGCGCGCTTAATGAGCCAGGCACTGCGTAAGCTCACCGGCAATATCAAGCGCACCAATACACTGGTGATCTTTATTAACCAGCTGCGTATGAAGATTGGCAATATGATGCCGGGCCAAAGCCCTGAAACCACCACAGGTGGTAATGCGCTGAAATTCTACGCATCGGTTCGTCTTGATATCCGCCGTATTGGCGCGGTTAAAAAGGGCGACGAGATCATAGGTAACCAAACTAAAGTGAAGATCGCCAAAAACAAAGTGGCTCCTCCTTTCCGCATTGTGACCTTTGATATTCTTTACGGCGAAGGGATCAGCCATGAAGGCGAAATCATCGAATACGGCGTAACGCATAAAATCGTTGAAAAAGCCGGTGCATGGTACAGCTACAACGGCAATAAGATTGGCCAGGGGATGGAAAACTCCCGTCAATACCTGAAAGATAATCCTGAAGTTGCGGCTGAAATTGAACAGAAAATTCGTGCCAAATTAGGCGCGGGTGGCTTGCTGCCAATCGATCCGGCTGCTTTGCTTGATGATGGTAAAGAAGAAGAGCTGGATGCTTAAGTAGTTCGACCCGGCCCCTCCTCGCCAGAGGGGCCGGCTATCGGTTCACCCATACGAACCGGTGCAATAAACAGAGTTATAAATGACGACCGTTCTGCGTAATAAAGCCCTGCAACACCTTGCCCGCCGGGATCATTCGCGCGGTGAGCTGCGCCTTAAACTCCTTCCTTTTGCAGATGACCCCAGTGAAGTTGATGCGGTACTCGACGATTTCATCGAGCGCGGCTGGCAATCTGATACCCGCTTTGCCGAGCAATGGGTGTTCTACCGCTCCCAGCGCTATGGCCCGCAACGCTTGCGCGCCGAGCTGCAGCAAAAAGGCGTTTCCAGCGACATTATTTCCAGCGTCATGGAAGAGCACGGCAACACCGAACTGGAACAGGCCCGTGCGCTGTGGCGAAGAAAATTTGGCAGCCCGCCAAAGGACCCTAAGGAAAAAAACAAACAATTGCGCTTTCTTATCAGCCGTGGTTTTTCTGTATCTGTGATTTACAAAGTAGTGGGCGGGGAGGATGAGGATTATTGAGGGCTTCAAACCCACGATTGAACCACGAAAGGCACAAATCAGCAGGATTTTTGGCCATTCAGAAATCAAATGCTTCGCGGGTATACCACAGTAAAATCAACGCACCGAAAGCAAAGATCGTTGCATCTCATCTGTGAGCACCCTACAAAACCGGCCGCATCTGCGCCTTACTGATGTAATGCTGCTTCATCTTGTGCTGCGCATAGGGGTAAAGCTTCATCACTTTAGCCACGTAGTCTCGTGTTTCAGGGTATGGCGGCACCCCACGATAGCGGTCTACCACTTTTTCTCCCGCGTTATAGCTGGCCGCTACCAGCACCACATTGCCCTGATAGCGATCAAGCAGCCAGCGTAAATAGCGCACCCCGCCCCTGATATTCTGGCTGGCATTAAATGCATCGCGCACATTAAAGCGTTCTGCTGTTTCCGGAATTAACTGCATCACCCCCTGCGCTGATTTAAGCGATAAAGCCTGCGGATTAAGCTGAGATTCCACCCTGGCAATGCTCAAGGCAAACTGCGGATCAACATCGTGCCACAGTGCAATTTGCTGCACAATGCGGGCAATTTTCTGCTGGCTGGCATTCAGCACGGGTAAAACAGGGGCAGCCAGCTCGGGTAATTTTTCCGGCTTAACATCCGACATAATGCAAGGCGGCAGCACGCTTGCGCCAAGCCTGATTGTTTCCAGCATCGCTTGTGCACGCATATGCCCCTGCTCTGCCGCACTGGAAAACAAAGTGGCGGCCATTTTTCTGTTTTCCGGTACGCCTTCGCCAAAGGCATACAACATACCCAAGCGATATTGCGCCTCAATCGATCCCTTTCTTGCCGCCGCACAATAAAGAACCGCTGCCCCCCAGGCATCCTTCGACTCAAGCTTTGCCGCGGCCAGTAAATTTTCCTGCAGCAAAGGCGCATCCCCTGCATCAGGTGCAAGCACCAGTGCCGCGCTAAAGATCCAACTCAGTGCCATTACCGCCTCCTGCACAAACTCTGCTTACAGCTTATTCCAGCCATGTCAAAGACATTGCAATAGCAGACCGGAGGATAATATCAACCTGCCCTGCTCTATCCAGTCATCGGCCTTGAGCGCATAAAATCAAGCAGAATTCTGACTTTGGCAGGCAGATAGCGGGCACTCGGATAAACGGCGTAGATGCCGCCTGCAGGCATAGTCCATTCGGGCAATAAATGCACCAGACGCCCTGCCGCAAGGTCTTCTGCCACCATAAAATCAGGTAAGACCGATAAACCCGCCCCGCTTCTGACCAGCGCCAGCACAGAAGACGGCGCACTGGCCCGCATCACCGAACGCATTCTGACGGTGCACGATTCTTCGCCATGATTAAATTTCCAGGTCAGTGGCGCATGTAAGCGGGTCATCGCCACCCAGGGCAGCGCAGCTAAATCCTGAGGATGCTTCAGCCCGGGGTACTTTGCCAAACAGCCAGGCGATGCCACCACGCATTCGGCAAACTGTGCCAGCTTAACCGCATGCAGGGCAGAATCCTGCAATCGCCCTAAACGAAATGCCACATCGATCCGCTCGGCCAAAAGATCCAGCACCTCATCCGTGGCGAGTAACTCAATCTCCAGCTGAGGGTGCAATACAGCAAACTCAGCCAAAAGCGGAGCCAGCACCGCACCTGCGTAATCCACCGGCACAGTAATCCGCAGCAGGCCCGATGCCTTTACCTGCCCCAGGCGATCAAGCGCCTCATTCGCCGCTAACAGCAGCGGGGCAATATCGGCATAAAGCTGCTCACCAATTTCGGTAAGCAGCACTTTGCGCGTACTGCGCGTCAGCAGCGCCACCCCAAGCTGCGATTCCAGCTTGCTGATTTGCTGGCTCACTAGGGATTTAGCCATCCCGAGCCTGTCACCAGCCGCAGTAAACCCTCCCGACTCCACCACAGCCACAAAAGTGGCGAGGCGATTTAAATCCAACATAAGGCTGTTCTCGTTTATATGGTTTGTGAAATTAAGTTATTTATTTTGTTTTTTTAATATTTTCAAAACTTGCCATCTAGATTGCTATCGCGGCTATTCGCGTAGGGCTTAAAAGCCCCCTTGAAACACGCCGGAGCGAGGAACAAGCGGGGCGGGGTTTCGGCAAGGGAGCGAGGTACGAGCCAATCCCGCCCGCCGCCGACTCGATTGTCCGCAGCGCAGGAGCCTTCGTGTTTCGTGGGGTCGCCTTCTTTGGCTTCGTTTCTTGGCGAAGCAAGAAAGGAAGGCCCCGCGGTGGCTACCGCTTCTAAATTAATGTGCCGAAGGCACTGAAAAGGTCTTTTTGACTTTGGTTAGCGCGAGTACAACCCACGCGTTATTCAGTATGAATGGAGGGTTGCACCCGCCCTACGAACAACAATGCGTATAGCCCCTCAAAAAAACATCCCCATCCTACATTGTTCCATATTTATAAACATTCAATTCTTAATTGGCGTATTTATCTAATCAATCAACACAGGCAAGATAGCAGCATATTTTTCAGGACACACAATATGCTTCATCTCTTATTTGATCCGCTTTGCGGTTGGTGTTACGGCGCAGCGCCGGCGCTTTCTGCTTTAAAAACACACACAAACCTGAAGTGGCAGCTGCACCCGACAGGGCTGTTTTCCCATCCGCAGGCAATGAATGCAGAGATGGCAAGCTACTTTTGGAGCAACGATCAGCGCATCGCCCAAATGACAGGGCAGGAATTTAGCCAGGCTTATAAAGAACAAATTTTAGCCGACCTGGATACGCCATTTGATTCCAGCGCCTCCACACTGGCTTACTACCTGATCAGCCAGGCCGTGCCGGATCAATCGGTGGATGTGCTGCACCGGGTGCAACAATTGCGCTACGCCAAAGGCACACAAGAAGCGGCGGCCTTTATTGAGCTGGCAGCGGAGTTTGGCCTTGATGCCGGACAATTTGCCAAAGACTTTGCAGCTGGCTGGCCTAAAGAATTACGCGCTATAACACAGAAGGCTCAGTCTTTAATGCAAGAAAACGGCTTACGTGGTGTACCCACACTGCTATTACAAAAGGGCGGCCAACTATCTGTTGTTCCCAGCTCTCTGATGTACCAGGACCCGCAAGATTTAATTGATTTTGTTGCAAAGCAGCCCCTGCTTCACTCTTAACTTACATTCAAACAAGGGAACACCATGAAAATCGCAATCATCGGCGCAACAGGTTATGTTGGCTCTAAACTCTTAAACGAAGCACTGGAGCGCGGCCATCAGGTCAGCGCCCTGGTACAAAACATCAGCAAACTGCCTGCTCACGCAGCCCTGACCGCAGTTAAAACAGATGTAAACGATGAAGCCGCACTGACAGCCCAATTAGCAGGCCACGACTTAGTAATCAGCGCATTCAGCGGCCATGCGGCTGGCGATGTTTACCAGTATTTTGTAGATGGCTTTCAGCATATTTTGAGCAGCGTAAAAGCATCTGCTGTTCCCCGCTTTTTAGTTGTGGGCGGCGCAGGCAGCTTAGAAGTAGCCCCTGGCGTGCAAGTGGTTGACACCCCAAGTTTTCCAGCCGAATGGAAAGGCTCGGCACTGGGCGCCCGCACAGCGCTGGAATTACTGCGCAAAGAAAACACGCTGGATTGGACGCTGCTCAGCCCGTCCGCTCATTTAGAGCCAGGCGCACGCACCGGTCAGTTCCGTTTGGGCGGCGATCAATTGCTGCTTGATGCTCAGGGCGAAAGCCGTATCTCGGTAGAAGACTTTGCTGTAGCCATGCTGAATGAAGCAGAAAATCCTCAGCACAGCCGTCAGCGCTTTACCGTAGGCTATTAATTAATACCCGGGCTTTAGCATAAAGCCCCAAAAGCGCCCCATGATCCGCATCAGAAGAATGGGGCGCTTATTAATACCAATACCGCAATTTGCTGCTACAGATTTAAAACATACCGCATAAAAGCGCAAATCACTTCGATCTGTCGTTATTAAGCACCATAACAATAGAATACTGCGCTATTTGTGCCCTGCTTAGTCAGCGTACAATAAGCCACCTCTCTCCATTTCAAAAAAAGCAAAACTGCATGCGCTATTTCCCGCCCTGGCTGCTCTTACTGGGTGCGCTTACCGCACTTGGCCCACTTTCCATTGATATGTATTTACCCAGCTTCCCTGCTATTTCACATAGTCTGGGCGCCTCGCCTGGCTCGGTGCAGCTTACGCTGGCCAGCTTTTTTATTGGTCTTGCCATTGGCCAGGCAATTTATGGCCCGTTCAGCGATCGCTTTGGCCGTAAGCCACCGCTCTACTTTGGCCTTGTGATTTATATTCTGGCCACCGCAGGCTGCATTTTTGTCACACATATCGATCAGCTGATTGCTTTACGCTTTTTACAAGCCTTAGGCGGCTGCGCCGGCATGGTGGTTTCCAGAGCCGTAGTCAGGGACAGATGCAATGTGCAAGAAATGGCTAAAGCGTTTTCTACCCTGATGCTGATTATGGGGCTTGCCCCAATCCTGGCGCCGATTGTGGGCGGCTGGGTGGTTACCACACTGGGCTGGCAGGCCATTTTTGCTTTCCAGATGTTTTTCGCGCTGGCTTGTTTAATTAATGTGCATTTCTTTTTTAAAGAAACACACAATACACAGCACAGCCCGGTACTTGAATTGGGCAAAGTTTTAAAAGGTTACGCCGCGCTGATCCGCGATAAAGCATTTATGCGGCATACCCTGACGGGTTCGCTCGTTATGGGCGGCTTCTTTGGCTATATCGCTGGCTCACCTTATATCATTATCGAATTATTCGGCGTGCCTGCCGAGCACTTTGGCTGGATTTTTGGCAGCAATGCAGCGGGTTTTATTATCAGCAGCCAATTTAATGCCCGTGCGCTTAAAAACCACAGCACGGCTAATTTACTCAGACGCGCGCTCTATTTGCCTGCTATTTCCGGGCTTAGTCTGTTTTTACTGCAAATTTTTGGCCTGCTCAATTTCCCGCTATTGCTGCTGGGGCTGTTTGTTTTTATCACCAGCATGGGCTTTATCACCCCCAATACATCGGCAATGGCTTTGCAACACCAAAGCAAACAAGCCGGGCTGGCTTCTGCCCTGCTTGGCACCTTGCAATTTGGCTGCGCCACACTGGCCGGTTTATTAATCGGCCTGTGGCATGACAACAGCGCACTCCCCCTGCTGACACTGCTCGCCGCATGTGGCACAGGAGCATGGCTGCTGAATCGCAGCGAAACCGCTGCAAAGGCTTAAACCAGACTCAAAGTGTCGCCCTCCGGGGCGACACACCCACGAACCACGCCTGCCATACACAGCTGCTCAAGCAATGAATAGCTGTTGTGTGGCGGATAAACCCGTAAAACAAAGCAAAATCTGCCACCCCATCATGACCTTGGCATTAAAAATGCGCCAGCAAGCCGTCAGATTCCTCCTCCTGCCTGAAAGCTCTCCCCCTTATTAACAGGGCGCTACCCTGATGAAGGGCTTTCATTTAGAATCGACACTTTCGTATTCACCGAATACCGACCCTACACACTATGAAATCAAACGAAATCCGCCAGAAATTCCTCGACTTCTTTGCCTCTAAAGGCCACCAGGTCGTTAACTCCAGCCCGCTTGTGCCAGGCAATGATCCAACGATCATGTTTACCGTGGCCGGCATGGTGCAATTTAAAGATGTGTTTCTGGGCTTTGACAAGCGCAATTACACCCGAGCTACCACCAGCCAGAAATGCTTACGCGCTGGCGGCAAGCACAATGATTTGGAAAATGTTGGCTACACCGCGCGCCACCACACTTTCTTTGAAATGCTCGGCAACTTTAGCTTTGGCGATTATTTCAAAAAGGATGCGATTCACTTCGCATGGGAATTCTTAACCGGCCCTGAGTGGCTGGCCATTCCTAAGGAAAAACTGTTAGTTACGGTTTATGCCTCGGATGACGAAGCATTTGAAATCTGGAATAAAGACATGGGCGTGCCTGCGGATAAAATCATCCGCATTGGCGACAACAAAGGCGCAGCCTATGCTTCGGATAATTTCTGGGCAATGGGCGACACCGGCCCTTGTGGCCCTTGTACCGAGATTTTCTACGATCACGGCGACCATATCTGGGGCGGCCCTCCGGGCAGCCCGGAAGAAGACGGCGATCGCTTTGTAGAGATCTGGAATAACGTCTTTATGCAGTTCAACCGCGATGCAGAAGGTGTAATGCACCCGCTGCCTAAGCCATCGGTTGATACCGGCATGGGGCTAGAACGCCTGTCTGCCGTGCTGCAAAAAGTACATACCAATTACGAAACTGATTCCTTTGTTGCACTCTTGCAAGCTGCAGCCGCCGCAACAGGCGTGCCTTACAACCAGGAAACGCCTTCGCTTAAAGTGATCGCTGATCATATCCGCGCGTGTTCCTTCCTGATTACTGATGGCGTATTGCCAAGTAATGAAGGCCGTGGCTATGTATTGCGCCGCATCATCCGCCGCGCTGTACGTCATGGCTATAAACTGGGCCAGAAGAAATCATTCTTCTTTACTCTGGTTGCCGCGCTCGTAGCCGAAATGGGCCACGCCTATCCAGAGCTAGCACAAAAACAAACGCTGATCGAAGACACACTGAAGTACGAAGAAGAGCTGTTCGCCAAAACGCTGGAAAACGGCATGGCCCTGCTCGATACTGCTTTAGTAGGTGGTAAAACGGTATTGGATGGCGCAACTGCCTTCAAACTCTCAGACACCTACGGCTTCCCGATCGACTTAACCGCTGACGTATGCCGCGAGCGCAATGTCAGCGTAGACATGGAAGGCTTTGAAGTGGCGCTGAACACCCAGCGTGCGCAATCCAAAGCAGCCGGTCAGTTTAAAGCCGTAACCGGCCTCGTGTACGAAGGTGAAGCCAGCTGTTTCCACGGCTACACCGAAAGCAGCCAAGCCGCCAAAGTATTGGCGCTCTACCGTGGCAGCGAGCCGGTTGAAGTGCTGAACGCAGGTGAAACAGGCGTGGTTGTGCTGGATCACACACCGTTTTACGCCGAATCAGGCGGTCAGGCCGGTGACGTAGGTAGCATTATTGCTGCGGGCGATATTCTGTTTGACGTGACTGACACACAAAAAGTGAAGTCCGATGTATTTGGCCACCAAGGTGAGCTTAAAAACGGCAGCCTGAAAGTGGGCGATGCCGTCACCGCCAGCATTGACCTGGCCAAACGCCAAGCCAGCCAGCGCAACCACAGCGCCACGCACCTGTTGCACGCTGCACTGCGCACCGTACTTGGTACGCATGTAGAGCAAAAAGGCTCGCTGGTGACGTTCGAGCGCACACGCTTTGACTTTAGCCAGCCTAAACCGGTCACACCTGCTGAAATCGCTCAGATCGAAGCCTTGGTCAACGAAGAAATCATGCGCAACGACGCTGTTTCTGCTGCCCAGATGAGCTTTGACGACGCGATTGCCGCCGGTGCCATGGCGCTGTTTGGCGAAAAATACGGTGACGATGTACGCGTATTAAAAATGGGCGAATTCTCTACCGAGCTGTGCGGTGGCACGCACGTTGGCCGCACAGGCGATATTGGCCTCTTCAAAATCGTTGCTGAAAGCGGTATTGCAGCAGGGATACGCCGTATTGAAGCCATCACCGGCGATGCGGCATTAGCCTTGGTGCAAGCACAGGACAGCGAAATCAAAGCCCTTGCCGCGATGACACAATCCAAGCCGGGTGAACTGGTTGCCAAACTGGAAAAACTGCAAGCCGAGCTGAAGCTGGCCCAGAAAGAAGTGCAAGGCCTAAAAGGCCAAATGGCTTTTGCCCAGCTGGACAGCCTGATTGGTGGCGGTCTGCGCAGCATTAATGGCATCAAGTGCATGGCCGCCGTGGTGGAAGGCGCCGAAGGTACTGTATTGCGTGAAATGAGCGATAAACTCATGGACCGCCTGCAAAGCGGTATCGCTCTGCTGGCCAGTGTCTCAGATGGCAAAGTAAGCCTCGTGGCCCGCGTCAGCAAAGACCTGACTGGCAAAGTGAAAGCCGGTGAGCTGGTCAACTTTGTGGCCCAGCAAGTGGGTGGCAAAGGCGGCGGCAAGCCGGATATGGCGCAAGCCGGTGGCAGCGAGCCAGAAAACCTGCCCGTAGCATTGAATAGCGTTCCGGCTTGGCTGGAAGGCAAACTCTAAGCCTGCTGGCTTTACTAAAAAGGGCTGCTCTTATTGTGCGGCCCTTTTTTTATCCAGGATCAGAACAAATAATCGTTTTTCAATGCACTTTATGAATAAATCAGGCATCTGCTTCAAAATAAAGCCTGGTAAGAGCTAATCAACACCCACTTCATATGCATCAGTAATATTCACGACAAATGCAACTGACTTGCACAAAGAGGCAATAAATTGCTATTGTAAAAAAGGAAAATAAAAACAAGTAAAAAAGGATAAGGCTGTGAAAGGTTTATTTGAAATGGCAGCGTGGCAGCGGGTGCTGTGTGTGCTGCCTTTATTACTACTGCTCTGGGCGCTGACAGACTGGGCTTTGCAAGCATGATGGAAGTCCACCACCTTACCCTGTGCTATCGCGACCGGGCTGCTGTCCATTCCCTCTCTGGCCGCTTTGAAACGGGCAGCCACACTGCGATTGTCGGCCCCAATGGCGCGGGCAAATCGACACTGCTTTCTGCTCTGGCTGGCATCAAAACGCCGGATGAAGGCCATATCCATGCCCACGGCAAAGTGGCGTATCTGGCACAGCTTTCAACGCTGGATAAACAATTTCCCCTTATGGTCAGAGAGCTGGCCTTAGCGGGTGCATGGTCGAGGCGCGGCCCGTGGCGCGGCTTATCTAAGCAAGATCGTGAGCAAGCTGACAGCGCCTTAGAGCAAGTGGGTTTGAGTGACTTTGCCAGTGCCCCTGTCAGCAATCTATCGGGCGGGCAGCTGCAACGCGCCCGTTTTGCCCGGCTGATTGTGGAAGACGCCGATGTGCTGCTGCTGGACGAGCCCTTTGCAAATGTAGACAGCAACACCATAGACAAGCTTCTGGAAGTACAGCATCAGTGGCATCGCATGGGTAAAACACAGATCACCGTCTTGCACGATATTTCGCAAGTGCGGGCGCATTACCCGCAAACACTGCTACTGGCCCAATCGGCCATAGCATGGGGCAACACAGCCGATGTGCTGATTGAGCCGCTGCTGGCCGAGGCCAACCGCCGCGCCCAGCACTGGCGCAATGATGCGGCCTGGTGCGAGGTATGCGAATAATGGCTCAATTTGAAATCATCAGCGCAATCAGCGAATTTGCCTTTATGCGCCGCGCGCTGGTTGGCAGCATGGCGCTGGCCATGGGCTGCGCCCCTGTTGGCGTTTTATTACTACTGCGCCGCATGTCCTTATTTGGTGATGCGCTGTCGCACGCCGTTTTACCTGGTGCGGCGATTGGCTTTTTACTTGGCGGCCTGACCCTGCCTTGGCTGGCCGGAGGCGGCCTGATCGCTGGCCTGCTGGTGGCCCTTGCCGCCAGCGTAGCAGCGCGAAAATCACGCCTCAATGAAGACGCCAGCTTTGCAGGCTTTTATTTACTGGCACTGGCCATTGGCGTGCTGATTGTTTCCAAATGGGGCAGCAGCGTTGATCTGATTCACCTTTTATTTGGCTCGGTGCTCGCCATTGACGACCCATCGCTGCTTATCGTGAGCGGCGTGGCCAGCATCACCCTGCTTTGGCTGGCCATTGAATACCGCGGCATTGTGCTGGAATGCGCCGATTCTGGCTTTATCACCGCCACCAGCGGCAATGGCATGCGCTTTCATATCGGCTTTATGGTGATTGCCGTGCTTAACTTTGTGGCCGCATTTCAGGCCATGGGCACGCTGATGGCCGTTGGCCTGATGATGCTCCCCGCCGCTACCGCCCGGCTGTGGGTAGAAAGATTACCAATGCTGTTTGCAGTTTCATGGCTGGTTGCATTATTTGCCTGCGTCGCGGGCCTGATCGCATCTTACCAATGGGATTTACCCTCAGGCCCGGCCATTGTGCTGATCGCTGGCGGACTGTACTGCCTGTCACTCCTCTTCGCCCCCTTCGGCTTATTTATCCGCCGCAAAGCGAGGCACCATGCGGTTTAGGGAGAATAAGCAGAAATCAAATACTCCGCGAGGATCCCGCAGCAAAATCAACGTGCCGAAGGCTCTTAAAATAACAATCAACACAAAAAAAGAAGGACACTCCCCATGCATAAACACTTACTCGCCCTGCTGCTGGCTGCCAGCAGCTTCGCCCATGCCGCCCCGCTTAAAGTCGCGGCCAGCTTTAGCGTGCTCTCTAATTTGGTACAGGAAGTAGGTGGCCAGCGGGTGGAGGTCAGCAGCCTTGTGGGCATGGATGAGGATGCCCATGTGTGGCAGGCCAGGCCTGCAGACTTAAAAAAACTCTCTGCAACATCACTATTTTTTGTGAATGGCTTGGGCTTTGAGGGCTGGTTAAAGCGGGTTGAGCAAGCGTCGGCTTATAAAGGGCAAGTAATTACCGTCAGCAAAAACATCAAACCTCGCGAAATGGCGGATGATCACGGGCATGAAGGCCATCAGCATGGCCACACCGATCCGCATGCCTGGCATGATCCACGCGCGGTGGTATCGATGGTCGAAGAAATCAAGCTGGCTTTAAGCAAGGCAGACCCGGCAGGCGCTAAAGAATATGCACAAAATGCCGCGCGTTTTACCACGAAAATCACTCAGCTCGATCAAAAAGTCAGTGCCGCTTTTGCAGCGATTCCGGCCGAAAAACGCAAAGTGGTGACTTCTCACGATGCGCTTGGCTACTTAGGTGCGCGTTATCAGCTGCAATTACTGCCTTTGCAAAGCATTTCTACCGAAGCCGAGCCCAGCGCCCGCCAGATGGCCGCGCTGATTCGTGAAATTCGCAAAAATAATATCCGCGCCGTATTTGCTGAGAACATCAGTAACCCCAAACTGATAGAGCAAATCGCCCGCGAAACTCAGGCCAAAGTCGGCCCGGCGCTTTATACCGATGCCTTATCTAAAAACACCCCCAGCTGGCTGGCCATGTTTAGCCATAATACGCAGGCAATTTTGGATGCTTTGAAATAAGCCAACCCCATTCAACATACATAATTACAAAGCTGTTGCAGCTTGCCTTGGCAGAGAGCCAAACCTTAAACCACAGAGTAAAATGAGAACACAGAGGCCACAGAGAAAAACATTGAATCTATCATTTCCTCTGTGCGCTCTGTGGTTCGAGGTTTTGCTCACTCAGCTTAAAGCTGAAGCATCTAAATCATCAGCCCAAATAAGCCCCCCAGCCATGCACAAACTCATACTTCCTCTTAGTCTGCTCGCCTTAGCGGGCCTGCTCGCGTCTTTGGCTTTTAATGCCGAAGACAATCTGGTGAGCTGGTCACTTTTAGCCAAAGTTGAAATCAAACCGGGTTTATTCGGGGATAAAGAAACCATCTTTGATCCGGCCATCAAATCGCTGGAGCAAAAAGACATCAGGCTGGCCGGGTTTATGTTTCCACTGCAATCCGGGGAGAAAGTGCGGCGCTTTATTTTGTCTGCGAAGCAGCCCACTTGTGCCACCTGTATGCCCGGCGGCGCAGAAGAAATGGTGCTGGTGAACAGCCAGCAGCCGGTCAAGGTGAGTACAGACAGAATGCAGGTAAAGGGGAGATTTAAAATTGCCCAGGAGATGGGCTTACTGTACCGGCTGGACAGCAATTCTCAGCACTAATGCAGGGAAGTTTACAACGGGGATGGCGGCAAAATTCGTTTTCGCAGCAAGGCGTTTTCAATCCACTGCCCGCGCACTTCGGTTGAAAGCGTATGGTCTAAGGTAAAGCCATGCGCCAGAAAAAAAGGCTGCGCGCTGATGCTGATAAAACTGGATACCTCTGGCAGATTCTTTTCAAACGCTCTGTCTTCCAGATGCCTGAGCAGGCGCTTGCCTATGCCCTTGCCCTGCCAGTCGCCATGCACAAAAAAGTGGCTGATCAGCCCGTCTTTTTGCAAATCGGCATAGGCCACCAACTGGCCCTTCCACTCCACCACCCTTGGCATCAGCCCCTCAAGAATTTTCCCCCAGCACACAGGATCAAACGCCTTTGGCGCCCAGCCATCCAACTGCGCCTGGGTGTAATCATTCCGGCAGGACTGATGAATACTGGTGTAATAGACATGATGCAATTGTGGGGCGTCTTCGGGACGATAGCTGCGAATATGCAAATAAGACATGGCTTCCTCCAGGCTAAATTCAGTATATGCAAACCTCTCGCACCATGCCCACAGCCTGAGCATGAAAAGCAGCCTCTGCATTTAAATTACAAATAGATATATAAATCAAATTTAATAGTCTAAATGGAGCTATATAGAACTGCTAAGCTGACTGCATACCTTTCGAATAAAGGGCAAATATGCAAGCATATATTGTAGGTGCCGATCACCTGGGTCATATTCCAAAATTACTTGCCTTGTATGGTATTACGATAGGCGAGCACATTACCGGCAGAAATCCATCGCATCAGCGCAAGCCCGGCTGTTTAAAAGACATGGATATCATGATTTTATTTACCGACTTTTTAGGTCATAACGTCATGAAAAACTACCGCGCCGCAGCCGCCGCAAATCGTATGCATATTGTGGCCTGCCGCAGATCACAAACGGCACTGCAGCAATCCTTACAAAATTGCCCGACATTCAGCCAGATCACTCTGCCTGCCTGCGCATAAAAAACAACAGCCCTCAGTGATCACTGAGGGCTGTTGCTGGCAAGCTGGCGATTACTCCAAATCGGCGTGGCTTTGAATCACGCGTGAAACAAGGCCGTATTCAATCGCTTCTTCCGGATTCATCCAGTAATCGCGCTCAATATCGTTGAGCACTTTTTCCAAGCTCTGGCCGGTTTCTTTCGCGATCACCGCAGCAATTCGTTCCCTCATGCGGATGATTTCTTTAACTTGAATTTCCACATCAGATGCCGATCCGCCCATGCCGCCGCTGGGCTGGTGAATCAAAAAGCGCGTGTTTGGCAGGCATACCCTGCGCTCTTTTGGAACAGAGAGAAATATGTGCGCCCCTGCACTGGCCACCCAGCCGCTGCCTATCATATTCACCGGCGCACGAATAAATTTGATGATGTCGTGAATCACATCTCCCGATTCCACATGGCCGCCAGGCGATGAAATCAGCACATTAATGGGCTTGGCCGATTCGGTAGCCAAAGCAATCAGGCGCCGCGCCGTATCTTTAGCCAATACGTCGTTAATACTGCCAATAATAAAAACAAAACGGGATTCGAATGCTTTTTCTTCCAGAAAAGCATCTTGCGAGCCCCCTGCTACCGCTGTTTCTTCAGCCATCTTATGCCCCTAAGTGAATAAACTTACAAAAACCAACAGTTATCATAATTGAAACCGCAAACATTGGGCGATTTATCCCCAAGCCTGATGCACACAAGCAAATCTCCCTGCAAGCCGGGCACACTTGACCCTGAGCAATACGCAAACACACAGAGAGCATAAGCTGGTCCTTACCTACGTAAGGATAAAAATAATGAGTTTTAAACCACTTCAGATTTCAGGCCGCAGCCTCTTACCCATTGTTCAGGGCGGCATGGGCGTGGGTATTTCGGCGCATAAACTCGCCGGAGCCGTTGCAAAAGAAAACGCCATTGGCACCATTGCCAGTGTGGATTTACGCCAGCACCACCCCGATTTAATGGCCCAAACACATCGCTGCCTTGATGCAGATCTGATCGACAAAACCAATTTAACCGCTTTAGACAGGGAAATTCGTGCCGCTAAAGAGATTGCCAATGGCTGCGGCATGATTGCCGTGAATGTAATGAAAGCCGTGCGGGATCATGTTGCCCTTGTAAAACAAGCTTGTGAAAGCGGCGCAGACGCCATTGTGATGGGCGCGGGCCTGCCGATTGATTTACCCGAAATGACGAGCGATCACCCCAAAGTAGCGCTTATCCCGATTTTGTCTGATGCGCGTGGCGTGGCGATTATTTTAAAAAAATGGCTAAAAAAAGGCCGCAAGGCCGATGCCATTGTGATCGAGCATCCAGGTCATGCCGGCGGCCATTTAGGCGCGGCCCGTATCAGCGATGTACATGATGTACGCTTTGATTTTGCTAAGGTGCTGGCCGATTGCCATGCCCTCTTTGCCGAGCTGGGTCTGGGCCGTGACTCCCCCCGGCTGATTGTGGCAGGCGGCATAGACAGCCACGATAAAGTCAGCCACTGGCTCAATAATGGTGCCGATGCGGTACAGCTGGGCACGGCCTTTGCCGTATGCGAGGAGGGGGATGCGCATATCAACTTTAAACAAACCCTCATCAACGCTAAAGCCAGCGATCTGGCCGAGTTTGTCAGCGTAGCCGGCCTGCCCGCCCGTGCCGTTGCCACCCCATGGCTGAAACAATATTTACGCCGCGAAAGCCATTTGCAAGCCATTGCCAAAGCCGACCCGCGCCGCTGCACCCAGCGCATGGATTGCCTGAGCCACTGCGGCCTGAGGGATGGTTTAAGCAAAGTCGGCCAATTTTGCATCGACCTCAAACTCGCCTCCGCCATGAACGGCGAAGTCGACAAAGGCTTGTTTTTCAGAGGCAACGGCAGCCTCCCCTTCGGAGAAGCCATCCGCCCTGTGCGCGAGCTGATCGAATACTTAATGAGCGGCAGAATGGCCGCGGCATAAACCCGGCCTTGCCGTTGAAGGAGTGCAGGAAAAACAACTTGCACTCCTTTCAAGCACCAGACCCAGCAGCATACCCCCTCTTATCAGTAAGATTCTCGCACTCCTAACTTACAAATTTATAGCCAAATAGAATATCTCCGGCGTACAATCTTGAATTGATAATTATTCGTATTCCATAATGAAACTGCGTCACCTCGCTTCCCTCCTTTGTTCTCTCTCCCTTTTTACCGCCTGCAGCAGCGATTCTTCACCAGAAATCAAAACAGGCAGCTTACAGAATATCTCCGGCCTTGATTACGATACACCCAGCCAGCATGGCCGCACGACGGCCAATGGCGAGTATCAGTATCTTGAAGGCGAAAGCATTACATTTCGTATAGGCGCGCTGGAGCTGGGCAAGGTGGCCGCGGGTGCCGCCATCACACCGCTGACGCTGGCCGGCAGCGAAGCGGGCGCACACAAAATCATGCAGCTTTTGCTTACGCTGGATGAAGACGACAACGGCAATAATGGCATTCAGATTGCCGCCAGCGATGCGGCACGCTTTGTTAAAGCGCAGGCCATTCAGTCTGCTGATATTTCAGAATTAATCGATACCAGCGGCGTGGCACATACGCTGGTCAGCGCTGAATATGCGCGTCAGTTTTATAATTTAAGCATGCAGGCCATCAGCGGCGTGAAGCCCGCCCAGCGCTATACCCGCAAAGATGAAGCAAGCGGTGCAACACTAAGCGATGAAGCCACCCGCGCAGGCTGTGTGGCAGACAGCCAGACAGGCTTAAGCTGGGAAGTTAAAACCACTGATGGCTTACGTGCAGCCAAACACCGCTACCTGCCCGCCATGGTACGGGGCGCAAGTAATGAAGGCCAGTGCGATTCAAGCTTAGAAGTCTGCACTGCGGGGGATTACAGCGAAAAAGTAAACGAGGCCAGACTATGCGGCTTTGAAGACTGGCGCACCCCAACCGAAGCCGAGCTGAAAACCCTGCTCGATCCTTCGCAGTATGATGCGGCTAAGCAGCTGGCCGCCATTGACCGGCGTGCCTTCCCTGATGCTACGCCGACGTTTTACTGGAGCGATACGCTCAGAAAAGTGCAGGGCTTTTTAGCGGTATGGTTTAACGATACGCATAAAACACTCGATTCTACTTTGCTGGCCAAAGAGCGTTACGGCGCGCTGCGCCTGGTGCGCGGCCCGATGATCCCTGATGCACCAAGTAAAGAAGATCAGGAAGACCCAAACTATATTCCGCTGACCAATGAAGGCAAACTGCCAAAAATTGGCCAGCCTTACGCCTGCGTGGATATCAACGACCGGGCTTTGCTGGCCAACAAGCAAAAAGCAGAAATCCGCCTGCTCACCCCTTCAGATAAAAACGCGCCCGCCAATCAAAGCCTCAGCCCGGAGCAAGTTAAAACACTGCTGGCCACCAGCAATGCAGGTGCGTGTGGCGTAAGCAACTGGCGCTTACCCACCAGCGCCGAAATGAGCAAAATCCTTACCATGGCGCTGGATACAGAAAACACTGAGCTGCGCCAGACTATGCCATATCTGGATAACAAAGCCAGCTACTGGGTTGGCACAGCTGAGCAGCTGAGCAGCATTTCTGCTAACTCGCCCAATGCCCAAAACCCAGCTGCAGCGCGCGTTGTGCTGATTTCCCAAACCGCCCGCCCCTTCTTTGAGCGCGTACCAACCGGCCCGAACACGCGCCCAAGCGATGCAGAGCTTGCCAGCTGGCGCGATCAGTATTCACGCTACCAGCCAGGCAGCAGCACCCAGCCCAACTGGCCTGCACCCACACTGGATGCCAGCACCAGGGAAGGTTTTGCCGATTTAGGCCTGCTGCCCGCCCCCAGCTTCCCCGCGAATAATCCCTATTCGCCTGAGAAAGTAGCGCTGGGTGAAAAGCTTTTTGCTGATCCGCGGCTTTCGCGGAATAACTTAATCTCTTGCGCCAGCTGCCATGATCCTAAAAATGGCTGGAGCGATCCGAAAGAATTATCCGAAGGCCATGTGGGCCAGCTGGGCAGCCGTAATGCGATGACGATCATCAACACCGCTTACGTGAAAGAATTATTCTGGGATGGCCGCGCCAAATCGCTTGAAGAGCAAGCCACCGGCCCGATCAGCAATCCGCTGGAGATGCACCAGAGTCTGAGCCAGACGGCTTACAAGATTGCCGCAGCCCCGGAATACGCCGCGCTGTTTACCGCAGCCTTTGGTGATCAAACCATTAACGCTGAGCGCATTGCCAAAGCCATCGCCACTTTTGAGCGCACCATTACCAGCCAGGAAAGTGATTTCGACCGTTTCTTAAAAGGCGATCGCAAGGCGCTGAGCAATGACGCGCTATGGGGCCTGCAATTATTCCGCACCAAAGCGCGCTGCATTAATTGCCACAACACGCCTTTAATGTCGGACAACCAGTATCACAGCAATGGCCTGCATTATTACGGCCGTGAATTAGAAGATTTGGGCCGCTATAACGTCACAAAAAACCCGGCCGATATCGGAAAATTCCGCACGCCAATGCTGCGCGATATTATTTACAGCGGCAATTATATGCATAATGGCTTGTTTTCTATGGGCAATGGCGTGGGCGTTTTAGCCATGTATAACGCAGGCATGGTGCAAACCTTGCCCACGGGATTAGATAAATTCGATCCAAACTTTCCAAAAACTTCGCCGGAAATTAAATCACTCGGGCTGAGTAAAAATGAAATCAACGCCCTGTTTGAATTTATGAAAGCCATCTCGGCACAGCCAAGAACGCGCCCGGCTGCGGAAAAGGAATTATTTCAAAAATAAAGCCATGATTTAAAAGATTAAAAGGCATGTCAAAATGGCATGCCTTTTTTATTTATCCATTTTATAAGTTCTGTTTCACCCAGCGTTTTATTCACCACCGGCAATCTTTTTATGGCCCGATTCTGCCTGCTTAAGAACCAAGTATAACAAGCGCAACAACGCAGCCCATCAAAGCCAAAAAATAGCGGCATTCCCCCCGCAACTTCATATTGCCTCAACCCCGATCAGCAGGCCCGGAAAAATGCCCTGATTTGGCGATTATTCTTAAACAGGCAGTCAATTCACCCACAATACAATGAATATCTTATTGCCATAACGCTGCAAATACCGGGCGTAAGCTTGCTTGAAATAGTGCATAAAAAACAGTTGCATAGACAATAATTTACATTCAAACTAGATAAAAACATACACAAAACTTACAAAAACACAATGCGTGTTTTATCTATTCAGCACTCAATAAACCGAGCCTCACTGCACTCCAATGCCCAGCATCTATCAATTAAAATCCCGGTTTCAATCTCTGCTCAGACCGCTGTGCAGCCTGATCGCCCGCCTGGGTATCAGCGCCAATCAAGTCACCTTATTTGCCATGACGGCCTCCATCCTGATGGGGCTTTGGCTGAGCCTGCAATCTGATTCCCGCCTGCCCTGGCTGATCCTGCCCTTATTTTTGCTGCTGCGGATGGCGCTTAATGCAATAGACGGGATGCTGGCGCGCGAATTTAATCAGCAATCGGCCTTGGGCGGCATTTTGAATGAAGTGGGCGATGTGGTTTCTGATATCGCGCTTTACCTGCCTTTTTGTCTGATCAGTAATCAGCCTGCATGGATTATTGTGGCCGTTTTTCTGGCATTTTTAACCGAATTTATTGGCGTGCTGGGCCCCTCAATGGGCGCAGCCAGGCGCTACGACGGGCCCATGGGCAAAAGCGACCGGGCCTTTGTTTACGGCGGCTTTGCACTCTTTTTTGGATTTTTTCCTGCGCTTGCCGCATGGACCAGCGCGCTCTTTGCGGTGACCGCGGGGCTGATGCTGTGGACCTGTGTAAACCGCGCTAAAGGAATACTGGGCAGATCATGATCATTAATCTGCTCTTACCCCCTGCGCTCATTACCGCACTGGAAGGCGTATTTGCCCTGCTGATTACAGCCAGCCTTACCCTGTTTGTTTTAGGTAAGCGCTACCCACAAAAAAACTGGCTAGAGTTAAAGCTGCGTATCCGCACCTGGTGGTGGATTGTGGCGTGCTTTTCTTTAACGCTGCTGGGCAATATGCCCATTGCCCTGGTTGTGCTTGGGCTGGTCAGCTTCCTCGCGCTGAAGGAATACCTGACGCTTTGCTCTACCCGCACCGCGGACCATGTGGTGCTGTTCTGGGCCTATTTATGTATTCCGCTGCAATATTACTGGCTGGGGATTCACTGGTACGGGATGTTTATTATTTTTATTCCCGTTTATGTGTTTTTATTTGTGCCGATGCGTATGGTTTTAGTCGGCGAAACACAGGGCTTTCTGAAAGCCGCCGCCTCCTTGCAATGGGGGCTGATGATCTGCGTATTTTGCTTAAGCCATATGGGCGCCGTGCTCGCCCTGCCCCTTTTAACCGGCATCGGCAAGGCAGAACATGGCCCTATGCTGCTGTTTTACTTAGTGGCGCTCACTCAGCTTAATGATGTGGCCCAGTATCTGTGGGGAAAATCATTGGGCAAGCACAAGGTGTCGCCCAAAGTCAGCCCCAATAAAACACTGGAAGGCTTTTTAGGCGGCGCACTCACCACCTGCCTGCTGGGCTGGCTGCTTGGGCCTTTACTCACGCCCTTTTCCCCGCTGCACGCGGCATTAGCCGGTTTGCTGATTGGTGTAATGGGCTTTATTGGCGATATTGTGATTTCTGCCGTCAAGCGTGATATCGGGGTGAAGGATTCAGGCCGCTTATTGCCAGGGCACGGCGGCATTTTAGACAGGCTGGATTCTCTAACCTATACCGCGCCCCTGTTTTTTCATTACACCCATTACTTATATTACTAAGCCTATGAAGCGCTTTTTAAGAATTCTGTTTGTCTTATTACTGGCAAGGCCTCTTGTCAGGCTGTGGTTTGGTGTCACCGTACGGCATCAGGAGCGTCTGCCTTTAAAAGGGCCGGCGATTGTGCTGGCCAATCACAATAGTCATCTGGATATTCTGACTTTATACAGCTTGTTTCCCCTGGCGCTTATTTCAAATGTGCAGCCAGCTGCCGCTGCCGATTATTTTTTTAAAAAACCGCCTGTTTGCCTAGTTTGCCACCGAGGTCGTGGGCATTATCCCCGTGATCCGGGGTGGCGCTGCTGCAGGGTTTGATCCGCTTTCAGGCTGTAAAGAAGCCCTCAGCCAGGGGCGTATTCTGATTTTGTTTCCTGAAGGCACACGCGGCGAGCCAGAGATGCTTTCCGAAATCAAATCCGGCATTTGGTATTTATATCGTGATTTTCCGCAGATACCGGTTGTGCCGGTTTATTTAAACGGGCTGGGCCGCGCGATGGGCAAAGGGCAATGGTTCCCTATTCCTTTTTTTGTTGATATCGCCATTGGCCGCGCCCTGCCCTGGCTGCCCGAAAAAGCGCTGTTCCGGGCCTCCATCAAAGACGCCCTGCTTAATTTAAAGCAAAAAACCATGCTCTCCGCCCCCGGCCCTCAATAGCGCCAGGCACGCACTGCCCAATTCAATAAACAGGACCCCTTTATGCGCACGCCTCAGGAAAAAACATTTAACAGCTTTGATCAAAGCTCGCTTTTTTACCGGCACTGGCCAGCTACCAGCACCGCTGCGCGCCGCGCCATTGTGCTGCTGCACCGCGGGCATGAGCATTCTGGCCGGCTGCAGCATATTGTGGATGAGCTGGGCATGACAGATACGCCTTTTTTTGCATGGGATGCCCGCGGACACGGTCAGAACAGCGGGCCGCGCGGCTACAGCCCCAGTCTTGGCACCACCGTGCGCGATCTGGATACGTTTATTCACTATCTTTGCCAGACTTATGGCTACGCCATGGAAGACATCATCGTCATCGCGCAAAGCGTGGGCGCGGTACTGGCATCAACCTGGGTACACGATTACGCGCCCAAAATCCGCGCACTGATCCTGGCGTCCCCGGCTTTTAAAGTGAAGCTTTACGTGCCTCTGGCCCGCCCCGGCCTGCGGCTGATGGAAAAACTGCGCGGCAATTTTTATGTTAATTCTTATGTAAAAGCCAGGTTTCTGACGCATGACCCGGAGCGCATTGCCTCCTACAATACTGACCCGCTGATTGCCCGGCCTATTTCAGTCAATATCCTGCTGGGCCTTTACGACACGGCCGAGCGGATTATTGCCGATGCAGGTGCGATCCAAACCCCAACCCAGCTTTTGATTTCAGGTGCTGATTTTGTGGTGCATCAAGCACCGCAGCGTATATTTTTTGAACGCTTAGGCAGCCCGTGCAAAGAAATGCATACGCTTGAGGGTTTTTATCACGATACCTTGGGCGAAAAAGACCGCGCCCAGGCTTTTACGCTAATCCGCAGCTTTATTCAGAAAGTGGAAGCGGGCGTAGCCAAAGTGGATTTAAGCCATGCAGACAAAAGCGGCTATACCGCCAGCGAATATCAACAGCTGCAGCAAAGTGGCTCGCCCCTTACCCTGAAGCACTGGCACTTTGCCCTTACCCGCTTATCGCTCTCTACCGTGGGCAAATTATCAGACGGCATCCGGCTGGGTTGGGAAACCGGTTTTGATTCGGGCAGTACCTTAGATTATGTCTATAAAAACAAAACATCAGGACGCACCCCGCTGGGCCGCTTTGGTGATCGCACTTATCTGGACAGCGTAGGCTGGAAAGGCATACGCCAGCGTAAAGTCAACCTGGAAGAGCTCATTGGCCTTGCGATTAAATCGCTGACAGAAAACAAGCAAAGCGTCAGGATTGTGGATATCGCCGCAGGGCATGGCCGCTATATTCTGGACGCCATTGCCGGCCATAAAATCGACCGTGTTTTATTGCGGGATTACAGCCCGATTAATGTAGAAGCAGGCAAAGAACTGATCAAAGAAAAAGGTTTAACGCATCTGGCCGATTTTCAGCAGGGCGATGCGTTTGATCAGGCCAGTTTAGCCAGCCTTTCTCCTGCGCCCACGCTGGCCGTGGTTTCAGGCCTTTACGAATTATTCCCAGAAAACGCCCCGATTAAAGCCTCGCTGGCGGGGCTTGCCGAGGCCGTGCCCGATGGTGGTTTTCTGGTTTACACCAATCAGCCATGGCATCCGCAGCTGGAGCTGATTGCCCGCACCCTGAGCAGCCACAGGGGCGGTGCAGACTGGATTATGCGCCGCCGCACCCAGTACGAAATGGATCAGCTGGTTGAGCAGGCAGGCTTTGAAAAAATCACCCAGCGCATTGATGAGTGGGGCATCTTTACCGTCAGCCTTGCACGCAGGGTTAAAAATAAATGAGTTCAGCTTTAAACAGCGAGGTAAAAGAGCCGCACCCGTGGCGGCTCGCCCTTTTGTGGCTGCTGGTGCTGGGCCCGGGCTTCTTTATTTTTTACGGGGCGGCCAATCATTACACCGCTTCCTTACCCCCGGCCGAAGTAGGCAGTATTGCGATGAGCTGGGAGCGGCATATCCCGCTCTGGCCCTGGACCATCGTGCCTTACTGGAGCATTGATCTGCTCTATGGCATTTCTCTCTTTATATGCACCAGCCGTGGCGAGCTTAATACCCACGCCAGGCGCCTTTTGGCCACATCGCTGCTATCTTGCTTATTTTTTGTATTATTTCCGCTGCGCTTCAGCTTTGAGCGCCCGGAGCTGGACGGCTTTTTTGGCCAGCTGTTTACACTCTTAATGGGCTTTGACAAGCCCTTTAATCAGGCGCCCTCGCTGCATATCGGCCTGCTTACCGTGCTCTGGCTGCGCTATGCCGTTCATATCCCTGCACGCTGGCGGCCTTTGCTGCACATCTGGTTTGCCCTGATCGGGATATCGGTACTGACCACCTGGCAACATCATTTCTGGGATATACCCAGCGGGTTTTTGCTGGGCTTTATCGTTTGCTATTTATTGCCAAGCCCCGGCGTGCGCCTGTTTGCAGCAAAGCCCCGGCAATGCTCGCCAAAGCTCGCCCTGCGCTATTTTGCCGGAGCACTGCTCTTATCCCTGGCCATTGCCTGCCTGCAGGGCTGGGGCTGGCTGCTGCTCTGGCCGGTCACTTCCTTGCTGATTCTCACCGCGGCCTATCTTGGGCTGGGGCCGGAAGTAATGCAAAAAGATCATGGGCAAAGACGTTTTTCAGCGCAGGTTTTGCTCTGGCCTTACGCTATTGTCACGCAGCAGGTGCACCGTTATTTATTAAAATCGCTGCCCGCTGCCGAAGAAATCAGCCAGGGCGTCTGGCTGGGCCCCGTCAGCGCAGCGGGCGACCCACAATTTAAATCCGTACTGGATCTGGCCGCCGAATACGACAGGCAGGCACCGGCTGGCACGGTTTATCACTCCTGTCCGCTGCTGGATTTACAACTGCCCGATCAGCAAACCCTAAGCGACTGCGTACACACGCTGCAATCCATGCCTCAGCCCGTACTCGTTCACTGCGCCCTTGGCATGACCCGAAGCGCTGCGGTCGTGCTGGCATGGCTGGTAATCAGCCGGCAAGCCAAAGATATTGATGCTGCAGTGGCCTTTTTACAAACAAAACGCAGCCAGTTTGTATTAAATAACGCCCAATTAAATCAATTAGCCCGGCTTTGTGATGGCATGCAATGAATACTGAAGAATCACTTATTTTTAAATTAAGCGCAGCAGTGCTCTCTTCCTGCAAAAGCCTGATCTGGCCCACGCCATTTTTATTTTTAATCAGCTATTGGCTGGCTGCCAGCCATATTCTCAGCAAAGCAGAAACAGGGCTGCTGATCGCTGCCAGCCTTGGCGCTGCAATTCAGTATTATTTTTACTGGCGCATCACCTTAGACGAAAAACTGTTTAATCAGCTGCAAAGCGAAGCGGATCTGCAGCCGCTGGATAAAGTATTAAACAACCTCTTTGGCATAAACACCCCGCCGCGTGCTTTAGCATTACGCATGGCGGGCATTCAAAAACTGATTCGTTATTTTTTAATCAGCACATTTTGCTCGTGGATCGCATGGCTGATGATATTGGGATTACTCATCAGCTGATTTTGTACAACAGATTCAGGCCGGAAAAGTGCCGCAATAAAGCGAATTGCCCCTTGCGTGTTAAGGTATTGGCATTACGGCTGGCACAGGATTAAGGCAATGTCTGATGTTTTTCCAGGCTCATTAACAGATGGCCATAATGAGCGGCAATTAGCATTGCAATCTTTATTCCGCACTTTAGAAGACAATTCTGAAGGCACGGTGATTGTGGATGAGCAATGCAAAATCGTCTGGATTAATGCCCGCTATGCCGATCGTTTTGGCTTTAAAGACCCTGCCCGCGCCATAGGCAAAGCCGTAGAAGAAGTGATTCCGCAAAGCCAGCTCAGAGAAGTGCTTAGAACCGGCCAGCCTATTTTATTAGATTTAATGGAGGCCCCCGACAGAACGCTGGTAGTCACCCGCCTGCCGCTGAAAGATCCGCAAGGCAAGCTGATTGGCGCCATTGGCTTTGCCTTATTTGATGAAATTCAATCGCTTGCACCCTTAGTCGCTAAATTTTCCAGCCTGCAAAAAGAGCTGGCCGTGGCGCATGAATCACTTGCCCAGGCCCGGCGCGCTAAATATTCTTTTGGCCACTTTATTGGTGAATGCGATGCGGTGCAGGAATTAAAACGCCAAGCCCTGCGGGCAGCCCAAAGAGATGCACCCATTTTATTACTTGGCGAAACCGGCACAGGCAAAGAAGTACTGGCGCACGCCATTCATGCCGCATCGCCCCGTGCTCACAAGCCGCTGGTTACACTCAATATGGCGGCCATCCCTGAAACCCTGCTCGAAGCCGAGCTGTTTGGCGCAAGCGCAGGCGCTTACACAGGCGCGGATAAAAAAGGCCGTATTGGGAAGTTTCAACTCGCCCACGGCGGCACGCTGTTTCTTGATGAAATTGGCGATATGCCGCCCGCGCTGCAAGTTAAATTATTGCGGGTTTTGCAGGATAAGGAATTTGAAGCGCTGGGCTCTAATCAGATACAACGCTCCGATGTACGCATTATCGCCGCCACCTCCGCGCCGCTGGCCAGGCTCATCGCTGAAGGGCAATTCAGGGCTGATTTATTCTACCGCCTGAATGTACTGACCATCGAGCTGCCGCCACTTCGAGCCCGGCTGGCCGATCTGACCCTGCTGGCCGAATCCATGATGAATAAACTGGCTGCCAGCGGCCTTGGCCAGCATCGCCTGGCCCCCTCTGCCATTGCCCTGCTGACCCAATACTCCTGGCCCGGCAATGTGCGGGAGCTGCACAATATTCTGGAACGGGCACTGATGCTCAGCGATAGAGCCACCTTAGAAGCGGACGACCTTGCCCCGCTGCTCTACCCCGGCACCCAGCCCAGCCACAGCAGCGCCAAAACCCATGCCGAATCCATGCAGGCTTTTGAACAACAGCTCATCAGTGACGCCATCAAAAACTGTAAAGGGCACATCCCCACCGCCGCCAGGCAACTGGGCCTTGCGCGTGCCACGCTTTATAAAAAGATTGCGGGGTTTAAACCGGACGAATAATCACCGGCTTACCTACATTGCACCAGCCCCATAAATATCCTTCTTTGCAGCCAGTGCCCGATTACAGAACTGACTTTCTACGAAATGAGATTACAGTCTCATTTTATAGACTCCATCTCTTATGATGGTTTTTATTACTTTCTTTTCATTTCACCGCACCATCTTCGATTTTTTGTCTCGTTTTGTAGACTAAAAATCCTCCCATACCCTCCCCATACCGCATGTTTGCTTGTTTCTTAAAGCTGGCACACATTCTGCTTACTGTATAACTACAGCTTTACTACAAATAGAATAATATTGATGCACCCTCCAGAAAAGCTGACCACATAAGAAATATAAGTAGTGTGCCCTGCATTTCAGCTCAAGGATAAACACAATGTCAGATCCTATTTTGCAAACGCGCGGCCTTTGTAAAGAATTTAAAGGCTTTGCGGCAGTCAGTGATATTCATCTTGAAGTGGAGCATGGCAGCATCCATGCCTTGATTGGCCCTAATGGCGCAGGCAAAACAACCGTTTTTAATTTACTGACTAAATTTCTGGCCCCCACTTCCGGGCAAGTTATTTTTGATGGCACTGATATCACAGCAGCCCAGCCTGCCGAAGTGGCCAGCAAGGGGCTGATTCGCTCTTTCCAGATCTCTGCCGTGTTTCCTAATATGAGCGCGCTCGACAATATCCGTGTGGCGCTGCTGCGCATTCATGGCGGCGCACACCGCTTTTGGCGCTCTAAACAAGAGCTGAACGCTTTCACTGATACGGCGATGGATTTACTGGAGGAAGTAGGCCTTGCTGAGTTTTCGCATGTCTTAGCAGGCGAGCTGGCTTACGGCAGAAAGCGCGCTTTAGAAATTGCCACCACACTGGCGCTCAAACCCAAGCTGATGCTACTGGACGAGCCCACACAGGGTATGGGCATAGAGGATGTAGAGCGCGTAACCGCGCTGATTCGCCGTGCATCCGTTGGGCGTACCATTTTGATGGTGGAGCACAATCTGAAAGTGGTTTCTACCCTGGCCGATAAAATTACCGTATTAGCCCGTGGCCAGCATTTATCTGAAGGCGATTACGCCACCGTGTCGGCCGACCCGCGCGTCATGGAAGCTTATCTGGGTATCAGCCCTGCAATTTCCGCCAGCCCACAGGAAACACTCCATGCTTAACAGCCAGGACCACAGCGGTGAAATGTTGCGTGTAAGCGGCTTACACGCTTTTTACGGCGAATCACATATTTTGCATGGCATAGATTTTGGCGTGCGGCGCGGCGAGCTGATTACCCTGCTGGGCAGGAACGGCGCTGGCCGCAGCACCACACTAAAAGCGATTCTGGGCCTCACCGGCCAGCGCGCAGGATCGATCATGGTAAATGGCCGCGAAGTAATCCGCATGGCCACACACAAAATAGCGCACCTTGGCGTGGGCTGGTGCCCCGAAGAGCGGGCGATTTTCTCCAGCCTGAATGTGGAAGAAAACCTTAACCTGCCCCCCAAAGTGCGCAGCGATGGCATGAGTCTGGAAGAGATTTACACGCTGTTTCCCAACCTCTGGGAGCGCCGCAAAAGCCAGGGCACACGATTATCCGGCGGCGAGCAGCAAATGCTGGCCATGGCACGCATCTTACGCACCGGCGCACGCCTTCTGCTGCTGGATGAAATCACTGAAGGCTTAGCGCCGGTGATTGTTAAAAAGCTGGGCGAAACAGTAGAGCTGCTAAAAGAGCGCGGCTACACCATTGTACTGGTCGAACAAAATTTTCACTTTGCCGCAGGCATCGCCGACCGGCATTACGTGATTGAACACGGCCAGGTAGTGGATTCAGTTAGCGCAGACGAGCTATCTGCCAGTGCTGGCAGGTTAAATCATTATCTTGGGGTTTGAGCGATAGGGTCTCATGCAATGCGTGTTATGCAGGGTAGGTGGAGCCCCATACGTGCTGACCAAATTGGTTTTTTATTTCCAAACAGCAAAAGAACGTAATGTCCACGCATTCAGCATAGGGTTTTAAAGTCCCCTTGAAGCACGCCGAAGCGAGGAACAAGCGGGCGGGGTTTCTTTGATGCCTGTTTGAGCGAAGCGAGTTCCGCAGCCGCCACTCGATTGTCCGCAGATGAGGGGCATTCGTGCTGGTCGGGGCGGCCTTCTTTGGCTTCGTTTCTTGGCCGTTCAAGAAAGGAAGGCCCCCGCGGTGGCTACCGCTCCAAAATCAACGTGCCGAAGGCACTAAAAAGATCTTTTGGTATTTTAGTTAGCGTTTTATTACATCACACCGGAGTGTCCGCCCGCCCTACGACAGCCATTTTGATGATTAGAAAAAAATTACCGCAGTCCCCGCAAGACCGACCTCAAACGGAGATACACCTCATGCAAAGCTGTAAACCACTTGTTCTTGCTATAGCACTTGCCCTGCCTGCCACCACGTTTGCCGGCCCTTTGTCTGGCGATATGGTCAAGATTGGTATTCTCACTGATATGTCGGGCGTTTATGCCAGCGTGGGCGGCAAAGGCTCGGTGATTGCGGCGCAAATGGCGATCGCGGATTTTGGCGGCAAGGTACTGGATAAACCGATCGAGCTGGTCAGCGCAGATCACCAGAACAAAGCCGACATTGGCGCAGGCAAAGCACGCGAATGGTTTGATACCCAGGGCGTGGATATGGTGAACGACCTGCTGAATTCTGGCGTGGGCATTGCCGTGCAAAAGCTGGGAGCCGAGAAAAAGCGCATCACCATTAATAACGGCGCAGGCTCTACCGCGCTGACAGGCAAGGAATGCAGCCCTTACGGCGTGCATTACGCTTATGACACCTATGCACTGGCTAAGGGCACCGCCACCGCGCTGATGAAGCAAGGCTTAGACAGCTGGTACTTCCTTCAGGCGGACTACGCCTTTGGTGCAGCACTGCAAGGTGATGCCAGCAAAATTGTGGCTGCCACAGGTGGCAAGGTGCTGGGTACGGTAAAACATCCGCTTTCCTCTACCGATTTCTCTTCCTATCTGATTCAGGCACAAGACTCTAAGGCCAAAGTGGTTGGGCTTGCCAATGCCGGAGCCGATTTTGTAAACGCGGTAAAGCAAGCTAAGGAATTTGGCCTGAAGCAAACGATTGCTGGGCTCTTGGTATTTGATAGCGATGTGAAAGCGCTGGGCCTGAATGCCGCACAAGGCATGAAATTTACTACGGCCTATTCATGGGAATTAAACCCGGAAATGGAAGCCTTTGGTAAGAAATTCTTCGCCAAGGCAGGCTTTATGCCAACGATGGACCACGCAGGTATTTACTCCAGCACCCTGCATTATTTAAATGCAGTGAAAGCAGCTGGCACCGATGATGCCGATGCCGTGATGAAAAAAATGCGTGAAACCAAGATTAATGACTTCTTCGCTAAAAACGGCGTGATCCGCGAAGACGGCCGCATGGTGCACGATATGTATCTGGTGGAAGTGCTTAAACCCAGCGAATCCAAAGGCGCATGGGACCAGCTCAAGCTGGTTGCCACCATCCCGGGTGATATCGCCTTCAAGCCGCTGGCTGGCAGCGAATGTCATTTGATTAAAAAGTAAATGTCTTGCGCAGGATGAGTGGAGCAAAGCGATACCCATCAACATTGCCAAGCACGATAGGTATCGCCGTATCGCTGAGCGAGGTAAACCTCACACACAGAACGGCTCCACCCATCCTGCGAACCTTCTTTTATTATTTCTGAGGTAGAGCATGGACATTCCCTTGCAAGCCATCATGTCGCAAGCCTTACTCGGCTTAAACAATGGTGCTTTTTATGCCTTACTCAGCCTTGGCCTTGCCGTGATTTTTGGCATGCTCAATGTGGTTAACTTTGCTCACGGCGCTTTTTATATGTTGGGCGCTTTTGTGGCGCTGCTGGGCTACGACCAGCTGGGGCGGATTCTGGGTGACGAAAGCATCCGGATGTCGTTCTGGACAGCGCTGATTGTGGGGCCGATTGTAGTGGGTTTGCTCGGTGTATTAATCGAAAAAACCATGCTCAGCCGTCTGTATAAAGTCGATCATCTTTACGGACTTTTGCTTACCTTCGGGCTGGCGCTGATCTTTGAAGGCGTGCTGACCAATTACTTTAATGTGGCCGGTGAGCCTTACAACGCAAAACCAGAAATCCTGGAAGGCGCGGTCAATCTGGGCTTTATGGTGTTTCCTAAATACCGGCTATTTTCGATTGTTTTATCACTGACGGTCTGTTTTGCAGTCTGGTACTTAATCGAAAAAACCAAATTTGGCTCCCACCTGCGGGCTGGCACAGAAAACCCGGATGTCACCCGCGCTTTCGGTATTGATGTGCCGTCATTACGCACGCTAACCTATTTTTTGGGCGTGGCTTTGGCCGGGCTGGCAGGCGTGGTGGCCGCGCCAATTTACTCAGTCAGCCCCAAGATGGGGTCAGACTTAATCATTATCGTATTTGCCGTAGTGGTGATTGGCGGCATGGGTTCGATTATGGGCGCGATTCTAACCGGCATTGCACTGGGGCTGTTGGAAGGGCTGGTGAAAGTGTTCTACCCCCCTTTGGCCAACACCGTGATTTTTATCGTGATGGCGCTAGTTTTACTCTGGCGTCCGTCTGGCCTCTTTGGTAAGGAAGCATGATGAACGCACCGATAGTTCGACTCGTCCCGGCCGCCGTCTTGTCCAGAAAAAAAACCAGCTTTACACCGTGGATTGCGGCCCTCGTTTTTGCTTCCATTGCGCCCTTTGTGGTCTACCCCATTTTTGCCATGGAGCTGATGTGTTTTGCGCTGTTTGCCTGTGCTTTTAATCTGCTTTTAGGTTTTGGCGGCTTACTCAGCTTTGGCCACGCCGCATTTTTTGGCAGCGCAGCCTATCTGTGCGGCCATGCGATTAAAAACTGGGGGCTAAGCCCGGAGCTGGGCATTTTATTTGCCACCAGCGGCGCAGCGCTGCTGGGGCTGGCTATCGGCAGCATCGCCATTCGCCGCCAGGGCATTTACTTTGCCATGGTCACCCTGGCGCTCGCACAGATTGTGTTTTTCTTATGCTTGCAAATGCCTTTTACCGGCGGCGAAGATGGCTTACAAGGCATTCCAAAAGGCCATTTATTTGGCTTAATTGATTTATCCGCCACCGTCAGCGTGGGCCAGCAGCAATTACCGCTGGCGCTGTATTTCTTTGTGCTGGCCATTACCTTTGGCGGCTACTGGATGATCTGGCGCACCGTGCACTCGCCTTTTGGCATGGTGCTCAAAGCCATTAAAGAAAACGAGCCGCGCGCCTTGTCATTAGGCTATCAGGTGAATCGCTACAAACTCGCCACCTTTGTGCTCTCTGCCGCCCTTGCGGGCCTCGCTGGCGCAACAAAAGCGCTGGTCGTGGGCCTCGCTTCGCTCAGCGATGTGTCCTGGCATATGTCCGGCGAAGTGGTGCTGATGACTTTACTCGGCGGCATGGGAACACTGCTTGGGCCGGTGGTAGGCGCGGTTACGGTGGGCACGCTGCATCACGAGCTGGCCTCGTTCGGATCATGGGTCACTGTCACCATCGGCGTGGTATTTGTGGTATGCGTGATGGCATTCAGGCGCGGCATTGTGGGTGAGATTGCTTATCGCCTGAAGCGGGATTTATAGGATGAATGATCACCTAAGTGCGCTAAGCAAAGTCAAAAAACCCTTTTTAGTGCCTTCGGCACGTTGATTTTGGTGTGGGCGTCCCGCTGGACCTTCCTTGTGTGGCCAAGAAACGAAGCCAAGCCACACACTCAAAAACATGAAGGCTCCTGCTGCGGTCCAATCGAGCCGGCGGCGGGCGGGATTGGCTCGCTGCCTCGCTCCCAAGCGATCCCCCGCCCCGCTTGCTCCTTGCTCCGGCGTGTTTCAAGGGGACTTTAAAAAGCCCTATGCAATGAGAGCAGTTATTACGTTCTTTTAATTGTTTGCTGAGATAAAACCAAATTGCTTAGCGCACATAAAACTTCACCCACACTACGTCTCCAAAAACCACGCCATCATTGGCAAAGAGGTAGGAAATGCGATTACTCCTGACCGGCATGGTCGTTTTATTATCGGCCTGCAATAGCAATGATTATTTTGACAACAATATCCGCCCATCCTGGCTGGGCAATGTCAGCCAAAATAGTTTTGATGGCGTGAGCAATGATTTACTGACCGCGGGCTTGGGCAAAAGCGGCCTGGCACTCGCCCTGCCCGCCTTTGCTGATCCGGCAAGACCCACACCGGCCGAGCTGCGCCGGGCGGCTGTTTATAATAATTACCGCGCCCTTGTTGATATCAGCAGTAGCGGCGGCTACGGCAGGCTGTACGGCCCTAATATTGATATCAGCGGCAACGACACTTTGGGCGAGGGCAAAATAGCCGGGGAGGAATACCTCGCCTACAGCGACGATGGATCGGGCAGACAAAATGTCACGCTGATGGTGCAAATACCCGCCAGCTTTAATCAAAGCAAACCCTGCGTAGTCACCGCAACTTCATCCGGGTCGCGCGGGGTATATGGCGCGGTTTCAGCGGCGGGCGAATGGGGGCTGAAGCATGGCTGTGCGGTGGCTTATGCCGATAAGGGCAGCGGCACGGGCATTCATGATTTAAGCAGCGATACGGTTAATCTAATCGACGGCACACGCGCTAACCGCAGCTTTGGCGGCGGTAATTTTGATGCAGGTTTATCTGGCAGCGAGCTGGCCAGCTTTAACACGCAATTTCCTTATCGCATCGCATCCAAACACGCCCACTCGCAGCAAAACCCCGAAAAAGACTGGGGCAGAGATACCTTGCGGGCGGTGGAATTTGCTTTCTGGCTGCTGAATGAAAAATACGCCACTGTTCAGGCTGGTCTGCGTAAAGCAGATTACGCCATGCCTTCCACTGTCACCGTGATTGCCGCCAGCGCATCCAATGGGGGCGGCGCTGCGTTAGCCGCCGCCGAGCAGGATACAAAAGGCTTAATCGATGGCGTAGCCGTGAGCGAGCCACAGGTGCAGCCCGCCTCTGTTGCAGGCCTCAGCATCTTGCAAGGCAGCAATAAAATGCCCGCCATTGGCCTGCCGCTGATTGATTACTTCACCCTTGCTAATCTCTACCAGCCCTGCGCAGTGCAATCGGCACGTTTAAGCGGTGCAAACTCGGCCTTGGGTACGGCAGTTTCTCCGCAACTGGGCAGCGCCCGTTGCGCGTCACTGGCGGCCAAAGGTTTTTTAAACGGCAGCACGCTCGAAGCACAAGCCAGCGAAGCCTATAACAAGCTGATTGCTGCCGGCTGGCTGGCCGAAGCCGATGCTTTACACGCCAGCCACTACGGGCTGAATGCCACATTGGGTGTGGCACTGACTTACGTCAATGCCTATGGCCGCTTTTCGGTTAAAGACAATATCTGCGGCTACAGCTATGCGTTTACCAATACCACAGGCGATGTAATTGCACCGCTTACCAACAATCTGGCGGGCATTTTTGGCAGTGGCAACGGCGTGCCCCCTACGGCGGGGATATCCATCATTAATAATTTATCTGTGGGTGGCGCTAAAGCCGATGCCATGTCGGTTTCTGCCTCCACGCAAAGCGCTGATTACAATCTGGACGGTGCGATCTGCCTGCGTAAACTCGCCACAGGACTCAACCCCCTTACTGGTGCCGCTCTGACTGGCAATGAAAAACTGCTGGCCGACCGCGTGGCCATTGGCATCAAAGAAGCGCAGCGCACTGCAAGGCTTAATGGCAAACCCACCATTATTGTGGCGGGGCGCTCTGATGCACTGATCCCTGTAAACCACGCCGCCCGCGCCTATTACGCACTCAACCAGTCACAAGAAGGCAGCGGCTCTAAGCTGCGCTATATCGAAGTCACCAACGGCCAGCATTTTGATTCCTTCCTTGCCCTGAGCGGCTTTCCAACCCGCTTTATACCGCTGCATGTATATGCAGGCCGCGCGCTGGATGCCATGTGGGCGCACCTGAACAGCGGTACGGCATTGCCTGACAGCCAGGTGGTGCGCACAACGCCGCGTACATCTGCGAGCGATAACTTAAATGCCAGCGCCCTGCCTGCTTTTGCTGCAGCGTCTGGCAGCGATGCAATTCGTTTTAGCAATACCACACTGACTATCCCTCAATAAGCAGCGCCTCTGCAGGCGGGGGCTTCTCCCCGCCTGCAAGCGGCCCCCTAAAGGAAATGGCGGTTATGAAAACCTTATCAGGAAAAAGCGCCTTAATTACCGGATCCACCAGCGGTATTGGGCTGGGCATAGCCCGTGCGCTCTCTGACGCAGGGGCAAATGTCGTACTGAACGGCTTTGGCGATGTTTTGGCGGCAAGAGAGTTCGTCGAGCAGGCTGGCGGCAAAGTAATCTATCACGGCGCAGATTTAAGCCACCCTGATCAGATTGCCGATTTAATGCGCTATGCCGAAAAAGAATTCGGCAGCATTGACATCTTAGTCAACAACGCGGGCATTCAGCATTTAGCCCCCGTAGAGGATTTTTCTACCGAGCGCTGGAACAGCATTATTGCGCTGAATTTATCTGCGGGCTTTCACACCACCCGCCTTGCTGTACCCGGCATGAAAAAGAATAATTGGGGACGAATTATTAATATCGTTTCTGTACACGGTTTGGTAGCATCAACGCATAAATCTGCCTATGTGGCCGCCAAACACGGCATGATAGGGCTGACTAAAGGGGTTGCCTTAGAGCTGGCCCAAACGGGCATTACTTGTAATGCCATATGCCCGGGCTGGGTGCTCACCCCGCTGGTAGAGCAACAAATCACCAGCAAGGCGGCCCAACAGGGCATTAGCTATGCCGAGGCTCAGTCTCAGCTCTTACTGGAAAAACAACCCTCGGGCGTATTTGTCACGCCGGAGCAAATTGGCGCACTGCTGTTGTTTTTATGCAGCGATGCTGCAGCAGAAGTACGCGGTGCCGCATGGAATATTGATGGCGGCTGGATAGCGCAATAAGCGCCTGCAGCCTGCCTGTAACCCGCTTCTTACAAACCGACCGAGATAAGCAATGCGACAACTCAGCCCCAAAATCAGCCCATGGCTTGCTACTTTTAATCAACAGTTCAGTGCCATGCAGGCCAATGGCTATAAGCCCACATGCACCAATATTCGCGAAGGTCTGGCTTATTTAACGACTGCTTTTGTCACGGACATCCCCGCCATCCCCTGGGTACAGGATGATCTGGTGCCCTCGTCCCGCTATAAAGTGCCGGTGCGGATTTACCACCCCAACCCCAGCCGCGCACTACCTGTATTGGTTTATTTTCATGGTGGCGGGCATATGGCGGGCGGCATTACGGTGTACGACGCCATTTGCCGCAAAATCGCCACCGCAGCGCAGCATATTGTGGTGTCGGCTGATTACCGGCTGGCCCCTGAATGCCCCTACCCGGCAGGTGCAGACGATGCTTTTTCAGTGGTTAAACATATTTGGGAAGTGCTGGATCAGCGCAAGCTGCAATACAAACGGCAGCTTTCCATTGGCGGCGATTCTGCCGGTGGTGCGCTGTCCGCCACCATTGCCAGCATCGCGCAATTTGATCCGTCGATTCGTATCCACGCTCAGCTCTTGATTTACCCCAGCCTGGATTACACACTCAGCGCCCCTTCGCTGGACGAAAATGGCACCGGCTATTTAGTCACCAAAGAAAAAGTGACTTGGTACTTTAATAACTATTTTCAGCACAACGAAGACAGAAAAGCGGCATCGCCACTCTTTGCAGAATTCAGCGCCAACCTTCCACCCACGCTGGTAATCAGCGCAGAATTTTGCCCGCTCAGAGACGAAGGCATTGCCTATCTGGCCCGGCTGAAAAAAGCCGGTGTAGCATCAGATCATCTGCACTTTGCCGACCTGCCCCATGCCTTTTTAAATTTAGAAAATCTGGTTAAAGAAGAATGCCAGCGCGCATATCAAAGTATGGGTGCGTGGTTAAACATTAAGAAAAACGATGCGGAAAATGAATCACAGAAATAATGCAGGAAAATACAAATATTAAATTTTGGCACTTTACCAACAACGCCATAAAAATGGCCCGGCATTCAGCCGGGCCATTTTTATGCTTTACGCAAAGTACGGATTACTTCAATGGCTGCGCAGCCAAAGGATTGCCGCCTAATGCATTGGAGATATCTGCAATCGCTTTTTGAGCACGTACGCTATTGCCTGCACCATCCAAAGGAGGTGAAATCACAGCAATACCGAATTTACCCGGTGAAACCGCGATAATCCCGCCGCCTACGCCGCTCTTAGCTGGCAGGCCGGTTTTGTACAGCCATTTGCCGGAATCATCATAAAGACCAGCAGTAGCCATCACAGCCAGCACTTCAGGTACGTTTTCTGTTTTTAATGCCTGCTTGCCGGTAACCGGATTCTTACCGCCATTAGCCAGCGTTGCGGCCATCATTGCAAGGTCTTTGGCATTCACGCCTACCGAGCACTGACGGGTATAGATATCTGTTGCGCGATCCGGATCGGCTTTAATCTTACCGTAGGCATACATCAAACGGCCAATCGCCTGATTGCGCTGATTGCTGGCGGCTTCAGACTGATACACTTCATCCAGAACAGTCAGATGGCGGCCCGCGAAATCGTTGTAGTAACCTAAAATCTTGCTCCAGATTTCATCGTAATTTGCGCCCTTTACCATACTGGTAGCGGCAATCGCGCCTGGGTTTACCATGGCATTCATTTCCGCGCCACGGTTTTGCTCAATCGCAACGATAGAGTTAAACGCCTGGCCTGTGGCATCTACGCCCTGGTTATTCAGAATAGAGTCAGTACCAGACTCATCAATTACCTTGGCCATAGTAAAGACCTTAGAGATAGACTGAATCGAAACTTCAGTCGTCACATCACCCTTGGTGTAAACCTTGCCATCTGCAGTCACCAGCACAATCCCGAATACTTTTGGATCGACCTTAGCCAGCGCAGGAATGTAATCGGCATTTTTGCCTTCCTGCAAGCCTTTGTAATTATCGTAAGCGGCCGTCAGTGCAGCCTCTACTTCGCTCTTTTTAAATAAGTCTTTTGCTTGTGCGGCACCACTTAAAGCCAGTACCAATACAACAGCTAACATGCTGCGTTGTTTCATTGTAAAGCTCCTCGTTAACGCGCCTTGGGTCGGAGCGCGCTGTAAGAAAATATACCAAATAAAAACGAAGGAGAAGTTGTACAAAGTCAGTTGCATATTCATCGCAAGAGGGGCATGAAAACAGCAATGACGGCATAATTTGCAGCGCGAAATAACACAATTTTTTCCTCTTTGTTCCCCGTATTAATACCGAAAAACCCTTGGTGAATATCAAACCAATTCAGCAGCCGCCGCGCTGAAAATAAAAAAAGCACCCGACAAAGAGTGCTTTTTCTGAATGCAGCCTGACAATCAGGCATCTAATGTAATCACCGGCCTGAGCGCAGCCCTAATTGCGGCTTCATCAGGCAAGTTTTTTGCCTGCCAGCGAATGACAGAAATCCCTGCCGAGCTTAAGGCTTTGTCTTTCTTTGCATCGGCCAGCTGGCGATCCTGTCGCTGATGGCTGGCATCATCCAGCTCGATCACCGCCACGATACTGGAATCCTTATTACACACCACAAAATCGGCGCTCATACGGTTAATCCGGTTTAACCATGCGCGATAGTTATTCCCTTTTTTAATCCCCAGCAAGCTGGATAGCTGCACCTGCGCCAGCACAATATGCTCTGGCATCGCTTTTAGCAGCCGGAAATACAGCACCTGCTCTGGTGTAGTGAGCGGGTTTTTAGCATAAAACGGCCAGACTCCAGCCGTATCAACGCCTTGTGCCTTGACTTTTAAGATGGAAATAAACATAAAAACAGCGCCAATCAACAGCAAGAGCACAAGAAATTTCATTTTATTTCCATAAAAAAGGAATGAGTAAGGCGCAAGAATTAAACCCAATGGGTCTAAGCAAGCTCTGGCTAAGAATTCAATGCCCCGGTTGCTGCAACACGGCGAGCTTTAACCCGCCATGCACAATCAACCACGGCGCCAGGTTGTGCCCTGAGCACTGTCTTCCAGCACAATACCGGCCGCAATCAGCTCGTCTCTGATCCGATCCGATTCGGCAAAGTTTTTAGCGGCGCGGGCGGCTTTACGCCCTTCAATCAGCGCTTCAATCGCTGCCGCACTATACTCGCCCTCTGCTTCGCCAATGCTGGCTTGCAAGTAAACTTGCGGCTCACGCTGCAAGAGACCCAGGATTGCACCCAGGGCTTTTAACTGCCCGGCCAATTCGCCCGATTGCTGTTTATTGACTTCCAGCGCCAGCTCAAACAACACCGCTACTGCCTCAACGGTATTGAAATCATCATCCATGGCCGCTTTAAAGCGCAGAGCGTAGCTGCTGCTCCAGTCGATTTCTGACTCAACAGCAGGCACATTTTTCAGTGTGGTGTAAAAGCGGCTTAATGCGCCTTTCGCATCATCCAGATGGGCATCGCTATAATTGAGCTGGCTGCGGTAATGGGCACGCAAGATAAAGAAGCGTACTACTTCAGCATCGTATTTTTCCAGCACTTCGCGAATGGTGAAAAAATTGCCCAGGCTCTTGGACATTTTTTCGTTATCCACACGAATAAAGCCGTTATGCATCCAGTAATTCACATAAGCATGGCCGTGTGCGCCTTCGGATTGGGCGATTTCATTTTCGTGATGCGGAAACTGCAAGTCTGAGCCACCGGCATGAATATCAAAATGGCTGCCCAGATGATGGCAGCTCATGGCCGAGCATTCAATATGCCAGCCAGGGCGCCCTTCACCCCAAGGGGAAGCCCATTTTGCATCTTGCGGTTCTTCGGCTTTAGCGGCTTTCCAGAGCACAAAATCCAGCGGATCTTGCTTATTTACATCCACATCCACCCGCTCGCCTGCGCGCAAATCGTCCAGCGATTTGCCGGATAATTTGCCGTAGCCTTCAAACTTACGCACGGCATAATAAACATCGCCATTAGGCGCAGGGTAAGCCAGGCCATTGGCAATCAGCTTGGCGATTAAATCGTGCATGCCTTGCACGTGTTCAGTTGCGCGTGGCTCGTGATCCGGGCGAATCACGCCAAGCGCATCAAAATCTTCATTCATTGCGGCAATAAAACGGCTGGTCAGCGTATTAATCGCTTCACCGTTTTCTAAAGCACGTTTAATGATTTTGTCGTCAATATCGGTGATATTGCGTACATGGGTAAGCTGATAGCCCGATGCCCTCAACCAGCGCGACACCATATCAAACACCACCACCATGCGGGCGTGTCCCAGATGACAGTAGTCATATACGGTCATGCCGCAGACATACATATTCACCTTGCCGTCTGTAATCGGCTGAAAACGCTGTTTTTCGCGGGCCAGTGTGTTGTAGATATTTAACATGAGTGCTGTTTCGTTGGCGTAAAAGAGCGATTCTACCAAAGCTGCCCACTACGCGCTTCATCAGCGAACGCACAGAAACAGAAAGAAGTGATTTTCACTTAAAGCCCGTCGCGCCCACTTACCCCTGTTGACAGAAGAACATAGTCACATTATAAGAATACCTCTCAATATGACAAACAGGTAAGCCCGTGCGTAAAAAGAACATCGCAATCATTGCCTTAAGCTTACTCGCCAGCGCATGCAGCAGTGTTCCGGCAGAAAATAAGCAATATGCCGAGATGGATGAAAAGGAATATGTAACCGGCAGCAATATTCCACGCAAAGATCGCAGCAGCGTTAAAGTGTATGACAAAGAATTATTGCGTGATTTACAAGACCGCCCCAGCGTTTCGCCAAATATGAATTAAATGATGCCCTCATTGCATATCAGGGCCGCAACACCCAAATCGTAAAAGCCTGATATGCAATGATTCTGTCCATAAACTATGCCTTTTTTAAACATTGCAGCACGCACAGGGATGCACTTCATTTGCCCGGCACGGCAGCAATGCGCCCCACACCTTTGATCGTACCGGCGTAAAACGTGTACTGCCTGCAAACGCTATTTGAACGACGCCAAATCATGCCTGAGCCAGATTGAACGCACACCAGAGGCAGAGACAAAAACACCGCGCAGCCGCGCAGTTCGTTGCTGATGCGTACTTGTTCATGGGCGGGCGGCTCAGTGGCATAAGCAATAACGGCGGATTCTATTGCCTTATCGACCCGGTTCTTGAGATTGGGCTTGCGGCGGTTGCTATCAAAAAGCTGTGCAATGCGCCGCAGCCGGTGTAGGATGCGGGCCATTCGTTTTATCAACCGCACTGTTTAAAGGAGAACACATTATGCAAAACACCACTACATTCTCCGCAGTCCGCGCCTAGTTTATCAAGACTTCCCTCCAGTAAGTCCCATTGACCCGGCTTCGGCCTGCCACATCATTTTTTAAATCTGATATGGATTTATCATGGGCAATTACGTTCAAAATTTGTCTGCGCGCGTTAATTTAATCGCGTCTGCAGATACATGGATCGAAGGCGATGCGATCCGGCAATTACAAAACACCGCCAAACTTCCCGGCATGCAATATGTTTCCGGCATGCCTGATTTGCATCCCGGCCGGGGCTATCCGGTGGGCGCGGCTTTTTTCTCTGCTGATTTTATTTATCCGGCTTTAATTGGCGGCGATATTGGCTGCGGCATGGCCTTGTGGCAAACCGATATTGCGCTGCATAAAGCCAATCTCAGCAAGCTGGAGAAAAAACTCGGCAATCTTGATGGCCCTTTGGGCGAGGAATGGCAGGATGAAATAGCCGGCTCAATCGCCACACAAACCGGCTTTCAACAGGCACTGGGAACCATAGGTGGTGGCAATCATTTTGCAGAGCTGCAATCAATTGATGAGGTTTACGATGCTGCCGCGCTGGATGCGCTGGCCATCAGTAAGCAGCAGCTTCAGCTTCTGGTGCATAGCGGCTCGCGCGGCCTGGGGCAGTTTATTTTGCGCCAGCATATTGATCAGCATGGCCACAGTGGATTAGCTGTGGATACGGCAGATTGCGCGGCTTATCTGCAAGCGCATCAGCAAGCCGTGCAATTTGCCATGCTAAACCGCAGGCTGATTGCCCGGCGGATATTGTCGCGGCTAAACGCCAATGGCCAGGCGCTGCTGGATATCAACCACAATCTGGTTATGCCCGCACAAATGCATGGCCTGCAAGGCTGGGTACACCGCAAGGGCGCAACGCCGGCCGATGTTGGCCCAGTGGTGATTCCGGGCTCACGCGGCGATTTCAGCTACCTGGTTTTACCGCTGGCCAGCGATCTGAGCCTGAACTCACTGGCCCATGGTGCGGGCCGTAAATGGATGCGCAGCGAATGCAAAGGCCGCTTAAGCCCGCGCTATACCGTGGCCCAGCTAAGCCGCACCAAGCTGGGCAGCCATGTGATTTGTGCCGACCGGCAACTGATTTATGAAGAAGCCCCCGAAGCCTATAAACCCGCCGAAAATATTATTTCCACTCTGGAAGGCGCAGGGCTGATCAAGGTGATTGCAAGGCTGAGGCCGGTACTCACTTACAAAACCCGCGGGGAGTGCTGCGAATGATTTTATTACAACTCTCTGCCGCCCAAGGCCCGCTGGAATGCCAGCTGGCCGTTAGCAAAGCACTGCACCGCCTGATGTTTGAAACCAGACAACGGCAGCTCAAGCTGGATATTTTAGAGCAGGAAGCTGGCGATAAAACCGGAGTTTATCGCTCTGTTTTAATCAGCCTGGATGGTACAGGCGCTGAAGCGCTGGCCCAGCTGTGGGAGGGCACAGTGCAATGGATCTGCCCCAGCCCCTACCGCCCGCGCCAATTACGCAAAAACTGGTTTATTGGCGTATTGCGCTGTACAGAAACCCAGCGCGATTTATCAGGGGAGATTCGTTTTGAAACCACGCGCTCATCCGGCCCGGGCGGCCAGCATGTAAACAAAACCGAATCCGCAGTGCGGGCAACCCATCTGGCCACAGGCATCAGCGTAAAGGTGCAAACCGAGCGCAGCCAGCACGCCAATAAGCGCCTGGCAGAAATACTGATCGCCCACAGACTGGCCAGCCTTGCCGAGGAAGCCAGTGCCAGCCAGCGCAGCGAGCGGCGTTTAATGCACTACCAGATTGAGCGCGGCAGCCCCAAACGCATTTTTAAAGGCGAGCTATTTGAGCCAGTAATCGCTTAATCAATGGCCCTCCGTCATGGAGGGCCACACAACAGAGAAAATCATGATTCGCGCACTGTTTATTTGTAGCCGAAACCGCCTGCGCAGCCCCACCGCAGAGCAAATCTTTTCCACATGGCAAGGGGTTGAAACAGATTCTGCAGGCCTTGCGCCCGATGCCGGTGTGCCGCTTTCATCAGAGCAAATCGGCTGGGCCACGCATATTTTTGTAATGGAGAAAATCCACCAGCGGCGCTTAAACCAGCGCTTCACCGCCGCCATTAAAAATAAAAAAATCATCTGCCTGAATATCCCGGACGATTACCAATATATGCAGCCAGAGTTAATCCGCTTATTAGTGAAGAAAGCAGGCGGGTATTTGGGAGGCTAAAATCCAAAGCAATTAACTTAAGCGAAATATTCGCCGCACGGCAATCCCGCCAGACTTTCACATGCAAAGCCGCAAAAAACGGTCTGGCTTCACGCATCCAGCAAACACAATATCAAACCGATGAGATACTGACACTCACGGCCTGCCCGCCTGGCTCGTGCTTTATTTTTACAGGTAAAAAACGCTCGATTACGCCGATATTAGTCAGCAAATGAGAGGACGCTTTGGTGCAGGTAAAGCTGCCTTCCCCCGCAAGCGCCATGCTCAGCAGTAATTGATCAGCAAGGTATTCCCCCACTGCGCCCTGGCTTTCTAAATAGATTTTTGCCAGGCTGGCGGCCTGATTAGCTACGGCTTCTGCACTGGTGCCTTTCTCGCCAAAGCCTGTAAAAATCTCGCTAAGATGCTCATGCACCACTTCAATCAAAACGGCATTACCGGGGCCCTGATCGTTACTTAAAACACGAACCTCCCCTGCCACACCTTCAATCCGCTGGCTGATCTGATCAAGCTCCCGCTGGGCCACTTTACCGGGTACTCCGGCAACGAGTGCCTCAGCCTTAATCTGCAGCAATGCGCCTCTGCTGCTTAAGTGCAGTGGGATCAGCGCAGAAACTGGCTTTACACTGGCCGTGATTTCCCCGCCGCCTGCCGGGTAAAAACCATAGCGTTTTAAAGCAATATCCTGCTGCACGCCCATTTTTGCCAGCAGCGGCTGCCAGGCGCGGATCAGAAAATCGGCAGGCGGGGCCGCCTTATTATGCGTGCCACCGCTTACCGAAACCGTACTGGCCTGCTTTGCAAACCAAAGTGCGGGCAGAATGGTTTGCAATACCAGGGTGCAGCTGCCCGCCGTGCCAATGGCAAAACGATAATCCCCGCCCTGCACCGGGCCAGGAATAAAGCGCAGGCTTTGCGAGCCCACCGCCGCGCCTTCAACACTTGCGCCACAAATAGCCGCCGCGGCCTCCACCGCCGTTAAATGCTGGCGCAACAAGCCCGGCTTTTGCCGCCCGGCGCGAATGTTTTTTATCTTAAAGCGCTGGCCAGTCATCATGGAAAACGTAAGCGCGCTCCGCAAAATCTGCCCGCCCCCTTCCCCAACGGCCCCATCCAACTCAATCATTTATTTTCCTTATTATTTTATGCAGCTTCTGCATGCACCGCTTTATAAAGCAAGCGATCCAGGCTTGTCAGCTGAGCCAGCGGCCTTGGGGCGCTTGTTTCTGCCACTTCCTGCGCCAGGGTTTGCTCAATAAAGGCGTGGATGCACGGGAAACGAGCACCATATTCAGCCTCGCCAGCACTCATTTTTACCGCCAGCAGCTGGTTGATTTCTTCTGCCAGTGCGCTCTGGTCTGCAAGCATGGCCTGGGCCAGATCAGCAAACCGCATGGGTGGCATATTGGCCCGGCTATCTATCCACAGCATGGCCAGCAAGGGGCGCAGCACGTAGAGATACTTTTTCATTCTGACCGTATCTCCTTGCAAATACCCTCTGAAATTCTTTTTGGCCATCGATAAATAATGCCAGCGTGCTTTTTTAGCAGAGAAATACCCGGCTTTTAGAGCCTGTAATTCATCGCAAAGCCAATCTTCCTGCCGATAAATCACCGGCGAATCCAGCCATTCAAACAGGGTGGGATTCGATTTCCCCAGTAAACCCAGCGCTTTGCGCAGCTCCCAGCCGCAGATATCCAGCTCATCGCTGATGGGCACTTCAATCACATCGCGCTGTTTTTCAATATTGAGGTACCAGTCTAATGAGTGCACATAGATAAACCGCACATCGTAATCGCTATCGGGCGAGGCAAATCCCCAGCCCCGGCTGCCCGATTCACAAGCAAATAATATCTTTACCTGATGCCTTGCTTCGATCGCGCTCAATTCATCCATGATGCGCTCGCGAACACGGGCTTCTATCGGGTGGGCGCTCAGTATTTTCATTTTAACTTCCTCTTGAAATCGCCCCATCCAGTGCTTACCCCTTCACACAAACCACCTGGCGCAGGGTATGCACAATTTCTACCAGATCAGACTGCGCGGCCATCACTGCATCGATATCTTTGTAAGCCATGGGGATTTCATCAATCACCTCTGCATCTTTTCGGCATTCCACATGCGCTGTAGCGTTGATCTGGTCTTCCACCGTAAAGAGTTTTTTGGCCTTGGTTCTGCTCATAATTCGCCCGGCACCATGGCTGCAGGAGCAAAAAGCCTCTTCATTACCGAGGCCTCGGACAATAAAGCTTTTGGCCCCCATCGATCCCGGAATAATCCCCAGCTGGCCTTTTTGCGCCGAAACCGCCCCTTTGCGCGTCACCAGCACCTCGGCACCAAAGTGCGTTTCTTTTTGCACATAGTTATGGTGGCAATTCACCGCCTCTACATCGGCCAGAAAGGGCTTGCTGATCACTTTTCGCGCGGCTGCAATCACGTTTTGCATCATCACCGCGCGGTTACGGCGGGCAAAATCCTGCGCCCAGCCCACGGCTTCCACATAATCATCAAAGTGCTGGCTGCCTTCCTCAAAATAAGCCAGATCGCGGTGCGGCAAATTGGCAATATGCTGGCGCATATCGGCCTGAGCCAGCTCGATAAAGTGCGTACCAATCGCATTTCCTACCCCGCGTGACCCGGAATGCAACATAAACCACACACGGTTTTCCTCATCGAGGCACACCTCAATAAAGTGGTTACCTGTACCCAGTGTTCCCAAATGCTTACGATTATTGGTCCTCATTAAGCGGGGATATTTATCGGTAATCTGCTTAAACCCATCGGCCAGCTCACCCCACATGGCATCCACGGTGGCAGGTGGCGTATCCCATGATCCTTTATCCCGGCCGCTTCTGGTTGAGGTACGGCCATGCGGCACGGCGGCCTCAATCGCACTGCGCAACCCGGCCAGATTATCGGGCAAATCTCCCGCCATCAGCGTGGTTCTGGCGGCCATCATTCCGCAACCAATATCCACCCCCACCGCAGCAGGAATAATCGCCCCGCGGGTTGGAATCACGCTGCCGATAGTCGATCCCTTACCCAGATGCACATCGGGCATCACGGCCAGATGCTCAAAAATAAACGGCATTCTGGCGGTGTTTATCAGTTGCTCACGCGCCTCATCTTCCAGCGGCACACCCTTAGTCCAGAGCTTGATTGGCGAAGCGTTTTCCACATTAATCTGGCTGTAATTGCTCATTTTTTTATTCTCATTTATTGGCTGCGTTGTGCATAAACACAGCGGTTTAAGTAAAGCGGGCCTTGCCATGATCTTCAGTACGGGTGAAACCCGCTTCATTTTCAGCATGGCCAGCACTACAGTACAGTGCAAGCGCCGTGCCACCCATAAAAAGAATGCATCAATTAATCAACAAGCCATTGATTTATAAGTGCAATAAAAATATTTAAACGCAAACTACCCGCACCATTCTTCGCCGGAAACAGATAAAACATGATAAATTAATCTAGTCATTTATATTTTTGGATAAGGCAGATGCAAAAGACCGTGGTGTTTGGCTTTGTAGGCACCGTGCTGGATTATGTGGGCCGGGGCAGCCAGCGCTGGGAAAAGTGGCGTCCTACCATTGGCCTGTGCCAGCAGGAAGAGCTGCTTATCCACCGGATAGAGCTGCTGCACGATCTGCGCAGCCGCGGCCTGTTTGAAAGGCTAAAACAAGATATCAGGCAGGTTTCCCCCGAAACCGAAGTCGTCGGCATTGAAATCAACTTAAGCAATCCATGGGATTTTGAAGAGGTTTACGCCGCGCTGCATGATTTTGCCCACGGCTACCGCTTTGATACCGAGGCCGAAGACTATCTGATCCATATCACCACCGGCACGCATGTGGCGCAAATTTGCTGGTTTTTGCTGGCTGAATCGCGCTATTTGCCCGCCAAGCTGATCCAGACCTCGCCCGATCGTAAAGAGCAAGGCCCGGCTGGCCGCTACACCCTGATTGATCTGGATTTATCCCGCTATAACAAAATCGCCAGCCGCTTTGCCCAGCTGAAAGACGAAAGCGTTTCTTTTTTGAAATCAGGCATCGCCACACGCAATCCGCGTTTTAACCGCATGATTGAGCAAATCGAAAGAGTGGCGATTCGATCCAAAGCGCCCATCTTGCTGAGCGGCCCCACGGGCGCAGGCAAATCATTTTTAGCCCGCCGTATTTATGAAATGAAAACGTCCAGGCACCAAATCAGCGGGCGTTTTGTAGAAATAAACTGCGCCACACTGCGCGGCGACAGCGCCATGTCTGCCCTGTTTGGCCATGTAAAAGGCGCATTTACCGGCGCACAAACCGAGAGAGCTGGCCTGCTGCGCAGCGCCGATGGCGGCTTACTATTTTTAGATGAAATTGGCGAGCTGGGGCTGGATGAGCAAGCCATGCTGCTCAAAGCCATCGAAGAAAAACGCTTTTTCCCCTTTGGCAGCGATAAAGAAGTCAGCAGCGATTTTCAGCTGATCGCAGGCACCGTGCGTGATCTGAAACAATGGGTGGCCACAGGGCGCTTTCGGGAAGATCTATACGCCAGAATCAATTTATGGCTGTACGAATTGCCCGGCCTTGCAGATCGCAGCGAAGACCTGGAGCCTAATCTGGAATTTGAGCTGCTGCGCTACGCCAAAGAGCAAGGCGAGCAAGTGCGCTTTAATGCCGAAGCTAAACAAAGCTATTTAAAATTCGCCAGCCGCCCCGAGGCCAAATGGTCCGGTAATTTTCGCGAGCTATCGGCCTCTGTCACCCGCATGGCCACGCTGGCAGAAAACGGACGTATCACCCAGGAAAACGTAAACGAAGAAATCACCCGCCTGCAACAAGCCTGGCACAACAATACCCCCAATGAATTAGACGAATTAATGGGGAGCAAAGCCGGTGAGCTTGATTTGTTCGATCGCCTGCAGCTGGAAAAAGTCATCCAGATCTGCAAAGTATCTGATTCGCTGTCTGATGCAGGCAGAAAACTATTTAATATATCGCGCCAGGAAAAAGCCAAAAGCAATGATGCAGACCGCTTAAGAAAATATCTGGCCAAATTTGAATTGGATTGGGGCAAGGTGAAAGGGAGTGGTCTGGCGGGTGGCGCTTAAATATGACTATTGCGCAAAGCATCGCTCTGCCAAAAATCCACAAGCGATGCCAGGCCCTGTTTCATATCAAACCCAGCCCTCCCCGCTGCACATAATTTTTATGCTAAGAAGCAAATGCTTTGCCTGATCTTTGATTCCCAGTATCATCAATAGAACGTTCGTTCTTATTATATTGAGAGGCTATGGAATCATCCCTTGTTATTCAATTACGGCGGCATGCCTTAACACGGCAAGGCTTACAATCCGAAGCCATTTTCGGCAGAGGCCCCGCTGCTACGCTTGCGGCAATTGAGCATCTTGGTTATGTGCAAATAGACACTATCTCAATCATAGAACGTGCGCATCATCATATTCTTTGGTCACGCGTGCCCGATTATCAGTCTGGTTTTTTAAATCAGCTGCTCGAAAACCGCCAGATTTTTGAATACTGGTTTCATGCCGCATCCTACTTACCCATGCGCGATTATCGTTTTGCCCAGCATCGCATGGCCGCGGTCAGAAACAGTACCTGGGCTAATTATCACGACATACCCGCCAGCCTGATGAATGAAATCTTGCTAAGGGTGCGGGATGAAGGGCCGTTGCGGGTACGAAATCTGGAGAACAACAAAGGAAAAAGCGGCAGCTGGTGGGACTGGGGGCCGGGTAAACGGGCCATAGAAAAGCTGTTTCTGCAGGGCGATCTGATGATTAGCCAGCGCATCGGCATGGAAAAAGTCTACGAGCTGCGGGAGCGCATGCTGCCTGCCAATCTTGATACACGCCAGCCAAATCTGGCCGATTATGCAGGCTATCTGCTGCAAAGCTATTTACGCGCGCACAGCGTGGTGACATTCGAGCAACTTACCCATCTGCACACCGATCCAGCCTTAAAAAAAACCATGCGCGAGCTGCTGGAGGCCCAAATCGCCAGCCATCAGATCGGGGCTATCAGCAGCCCGGCCATGCCAAAAGCCTACGCAGAAACAAGTGCACTCACCCAAGCCTTATCAGCCGCCCCCTGCGTGCACCTGCTATCGCCATTTGATAACGCCATCATCCACCGCAAACGCCTGAATCAGCTGTTTGGCTTCGACTATAAGCTGGAATGCTATGTGCCCGCTGCCAAACGCAAATATGGCTATTTCTGCCTGCCCATCCTCTTTGGCGATCACTTTGTGGGCCGCATCGACTGTAAAGCACACCGGCAGGAACAAAGACTGCAAGTCATCAGCATGCACCTGGAATCCCCTATCAATATGCCCGCCCTGTTTGCAGAAGCATTGATGCAAAAGCTACAGCAATTTGCAATATTTAATGGCTGCGAGCAGCTTGATATTCAGAACATTGAAGGTGTTTTAGCCGTATGAGCTAATTGCATGGCGCTAGCGTAAAGCTTAGGGAGGAGTTATATGAAAGCAGGGGCAGATATTCAGTTTTGCAAAAATAAAAAACAGAACTTGCCCTTAATTGCCGGCTTAATTCTTAGAAAGAGGTGGATACACATCCCTTAAATCCATCTGCACAACTGGTTGCTTACACGTTTGAGAGGGGGCATCTCCACTTGCCATGCCAAGGATCTTGGCCCATCCATTACCATATGGCCAGAATATATAATCCCGGCCAAATGCCATTACTCCGTCTTCCACAAATAGCCGGTCAGTAAAATTGAGTTTCCCCTTATCGTTTGATAGATTGCTCGCAACTACACCGTAACCATAAGTAAGAATCGACCGATTTCCGTCAATAAATCCGTACCTATCTTCACTTCGATAATTCGTTTCAGGCAATTTCAGAAGAGCTGCATCGAAACACTCAAGCCCGCAATCTCTGTGCCAATTAGCCTTTTTTGTGTATCTGTAGAGCGCTGTTTCATCTTTATCTCTCAGTGAGCAATCAAATCCAGCATATCCATGCTTTGCAATAAACGCCGGGCCTTGAGTGCAATCCGATGAATACCCTGCTTCGATATAAATATACGAAACAGGCCTTTTTTTAAGCACCTGATAGCGATCCGTTTTATTACACAGCTCAATAAATTTGGCATAAGCAGGGGTTAGCTTATATGCAAATGGATAAATTGCCAAAGCAGACAGCACAAATACAATATAAATAACTCTGGGTAGGCCTGGCGACAGAATCTTGCTACTCAGGATGAGTAACAAGAATATAAAACCGGCGACCAGCAAAAAGCCTATTGCAAACATTGCAGATTTTGATATGAAAGCACAGGGAATTTTCCTAAACGCAGATTCACTTTATGGTGTAAAAATTGGCTCAATTATTACATTTAGCACACACTACAATGGTTTGCTCAAAAAATATGTAGATATGAGAAAACAAAATACTGTATTTTAATGAAAAAAAGAAAACATCAAAAAAGACTGATTGATGCAGCCATTTATGAAGAAATCAAACCCCGTACCCAAGCACACCATTTTCGGCCCAGATAAATGAATTCAGGCCCCTGCTTACGGGCAAGAACCAGTTTTACCGCCAATTGATGCAGCTCATCAGCTGCGAGAGAGAAATCTGTCAGTCCACGAATAAATGTTTCTAAAGCAAGCCGTAAAGGATCTGACTCTGCCCTCGCCAACAAGGGGCCCAGCGCATCACTTGTAAGCCGCTCCTCCAAAGCACGCATGCGCAGGCAAACCACATTACTCGTGCTAAGCGGGGCCAGAAAAATCAAGAGCATGGCTTCCTGCATCCAATAAGGCATGCTCTCACTCTCGCTGCGGCTATAAAAACCAGCGGGTATTGTCTCAAAAACTAACGTGGCATAAGCAAAATAACTGACCAGGCTCTCGTGCTCATCAATCACATCAGATATCACACTAAAGTGCTCATCATTTCTGATTGCATCTGCAAGTGTTTTATCAATATGATTCAGCACCGTATCAAAAAATGCATGCACTGCAGCAAGTCCTGATGTAGTCACCTCATAGGGTAATGCAAGAATTGCATCCTTATGCTGTGTCATAAGCTTCTGCACTTCAGCATTTTCAGATACGGGCATTGCGACGCAATCAGGACCGTGTTGCCGCCAGTATTCTAGCAAAGCCCCCATGTCACTCTCCATGGCCACTTGAAGATAAGCAAACCGAAGTGTAAAAAAATGGCGAAGTTTGGCAATTTCTTTTTTGGTGACAAAGCGATCGTTATCAGGATTCAATTTTTTACTACTTACAAAAAGAGATAATGTATTTAATAAGAGAGCCAAATCGCCAGCCCCAATGGAAAAATATTTACAAATAAAGCACAAAAATGAATGCGAAGCTATTCATTCTGAATGACTAAAGCATTTAAATCAATCTGTTCCGGAGTAAACATGCAAAGCGAAAAATTAAAACAGGGCGATAAAGTATGTGTGATCGCTCCTTCAAGAAGCCTTGGGATTATTTCACAGCAAACCATCAGCCTTGCCTCAGCGAAACTAAATGAAATAGGTTTAGAAGTCTGTGTTGCAAAGAATGCTTATCAGATGGATGAGTTTCATTCTTCATCGGTCCAATCACGGCTTGAAGACCTGCATACCGCATTTGCAGATAAAACAATTAAAGGTATTTTAACCGCCATTGGCGGGCACAACTCAAACCAGCTTCTTAATAAAATTGATTATGCATTAATCAAAGCCAACCCCAAAATTTTTTGTGGCTTTTCAGATATTACCGCATTAAGTAATGCAATCTTTGCACAGACAGGCTTAATCACCTATAGCGGGCCACATTTTTCTACATTTGGAATGGAAAAAGGCATTGAATATACGGTTGATTACTTCAAAAAATGCCTGATGGAAGAGGCAGCATTCCCTGTTAGCCCATCCAAACACTGGTCAGATGATGAGTGGTATATCGATCAGGATAACAGAACTTTTTATGAAAATAGCGGCTGCCTGGTTATCAAGCCAGGGGCAGTAAAAGGGAGAGTATTTGGCGGAAATTTATGCACATTAAATTTACTACAGGGAAGTGTTTATTTTCCTGATATAGAAAACTCAGTTTTATTCATTGAAGAAGACAATCTGCTTAACAACAATACTCTGATTGAGTTTGACCGTAACCTGCAATCAATGATTGATTTAAAGCTATTCAAAAAAATCAAGGGCATTCTGATTGGTCGTTTTCAAAAAGACTCAGAAATAACAAACACACAAATTACTAAGCTAATCTGCTCCAAGCCTGAACTGCAATCAATCGTTGTCGTGGCAAACGTTGATTTCGGCCACACCACCCCGCAGATTACTTTTCCCATTGGTGGTGAAATTGAAATTACTGCGGATGAACATCATTGCAAAATAATAATCACCAGGCATTAGGGTCTGTTGACGTTTCAAATAAGCCATAACACTTTCGTAATTTCGTTTTAATTTATCGTATCGGAATGCCACAGCTCGATAATGTTTCAGTCGCGCAAAGGCATTCTCGACCAAATGTCGGTAGCAATACAGCCCTCGATCCAGATCGGTATTCCCTTTGATTGAATTACGTTTTCTGGGAATCACTGGCCGCGCACCCTGTGCTTTAGTCTGCTCCGGATGAACTCGCTGTCATGTCCCTTGTCTGCGATGATCACTTCGGCTGAAGGTAATTGAGCGACTAACTGAGGGGCAGCAGTACAATCGTTGATTTAGCCGCCAGTAATTTCAAATGCGATTGGCAAACCGTAAGCATCCACCGCCAAGTGAATTTTGCTGGCATTCCCAGCGCGACTCTTGCCGATGCCTTCAGATTGATCGCTAGCGGCCCCCGCGCAGTGTTGGTGAGCCTTTGCATAACTCCCTATCAATGAATACCCACTCGAAATCGGGATCGGCCCGTCAGGCTTTGAAAATATTGAGTCATTTCCCCGCTGCCGACCAAGCGTTAAAGCGTTTATAGACGGAGTTCCATTCATCTCGCCATGGGCAGCCGACGCGCATGCGGCAAAGTATTCCTTCGGCGGCAATTCGTAAATCGGGCATGTTGTAAATGGTGTGTTGAAGCAGAATCTTTTCTAGCTTCGGCCAAAGCTCGTTAATGAGCATTAATCGCGCAGGATAACTGGTGCAGGAACCTCCATTCTGCGGGTTTGCACCTGCTTTTGCATTTCTTCTGGTTTGAAACGTCAAAAGACCCTAAGCCCGAGCATTCAGTATTTACAGATAAACATTCCAGCCAGACAAAATATCTGTCATTAAATAGCAAAAAACGTAAGCCAATTTAAAATAAAAACGATGACACACTTAAGTATAGATGACTCACAAGTAAATAATCCCAACCCATTGGCCCCTTAAATTCGGCACTTAATCCTCTCTGACGGCTTTCTGTCGCAAACACAAAAAACTTCACCCAGGCTCATTAATATAGCTAGCGTAAACCGCCTACTACCTAAGCCAGATCTTCAGGAGCCCCAATGCTTAAATCATCACTGCTCACACTTTTACTTGCATCGATTGGTTTTGCCCATGCAGGCACCAATGTTGACATGACCATTACTCCACTTGGCACGCCCAAGTTTGATTTTGATGATGGTGGTCAGGCCAGGCTGGAAAGCCTGCAAGCAAACTTCGGCATCAATCACGATATTAACCAGCGGCACAATATTGGGATTAATCTTCAATTGGCCCGTGAAACATGGCACTTTGACCAAAACCCATGGAAAGTCAGCGAGCCATGGAAGCAATTAGAAAGAGTTACTTTTTCTGTGCCCTATCGTTATAACTCCCAAAATGGCTGGTTTTACTCAGCGACCTTTGACGCCAGCAATAGCAAAGAAAAAAATGCCGACACCAAAGAAAGCTGGATTTACGGTATGAATGCCTCTGTGGCACACGCTTTTTCGCCTACTTTAGTACTGGGTGTGGGCGCGGGGGTGTACCGTCAGTTAGAAAAAACTCAGGGCTTTCCTTTCCTGATTATTGACTGGAAAATCACCCCCAGCCTGACACTGGCCAATCCCTTTACCGTTGGCCCCGTCGGCCCTGCCGGGCTGGAGCTCAGCTGGGCCCTTACGCCTCAATTTGAGATTGGAGCAGGCGCCGCCATGCGTCAGTTTCAGTATCGCTTAGCCAAAAATAACCCCTTGGCACCGGATGGTGTATTAGAAGAGCAATATGCCCCGGTCTTTTTACACGCGGCTTATAAAATACAACCCAACTGGCGGTTCGATGCTTACACCGGTGTGGCTGCGGGCGGCAAGTTCACCATTCTGGATAGCAATGGCAACGAGCTGAACAATGAAAAAGCCAAAAAGATCCCTTTCTTTGGCTTTGCCATTAATGGCCGGTTTTAAGCCCTGCCCACAGGCGATGGCTTAAAAATAAGGAGAGCGGATTAATTCCGCCTCCTTATTTCCACTCAGCCCCCATACCATACGCATAGTTAATGCTTGTGTAAGTAATTCAAAACAGAGACACTTGGATATACTTACAAACACAAGTGATTAAAATGCAATACCCCAGCATTTTCAGGCGTTATACCGCATCCTTAATTGATTTTTTGGTGGTTTTACTGATCCTGTGGGCAATTTCCAACTCACCTCTGGAGCCTCTCTTTCACGAATCAGCATTCGGGCTGTTTATCGTGCTGCTGCTTTGCTATGAGCCCATTGCTACCGTGCTCGCCTGCAGCCTTGGCCAGTATCTGATGCGTTTTAGGGTCAGAAACCATTCTGATCTAAGCAGAATAAGCGGGCCTCAAGCCTATGGCCGTTTTTTTATAAAATGCAGCTTAGGCATCGTATCCCTGCTCCTTATTCCCGCACGCAAAGACCGCCGGGCCATTCATGATGTGGTCGCGAAAACCATTGTGATTGAAGCGAAAAGCCCCCTCTTATTGCATAAAAGTACTCCGCGTTAAATCAGCGCATTCAGAACATTTAATCCAACCGGGCCTGCTGAAAGCAGGTTTTCTCGATTATCCATCCGCTTCATTAAAATCCATGCCCTTAGCAAATAAAATGCTCCACCACCACCCTCTTCAAAGCAGCGATCAAGCCCTGATTTGGGATTTACTCCATATTGCACTTTGGGACCAGCCACCTGCAGGCTTAAGGCCAAAGGAAGTGCTGAACGATGAGCACGTACGTATTTATGCGGCAGATTGGGGCAAGGATGGCGACGTGGGCGTTATCGCATTGCTCGGCACCCAAGTCATCGGCGCTTGCTGGATGCGGCTGTTGCCCAGGCATCAAGGCCTGGCATGGATAGACGAGGCAACGCCTCAGCTCGCTATCGCTTTATTTGCTGATTTTCAGCAGCAAGGCTATGGCGCTGGCCTGCTCCGTAGCGCACTAGATGCCGCCCGTGCCGCAGGATATCGTCAGGTGTCGCTGACGGTTCACCCTCAAAACCCAGCCAGGCGCCTGTATGAAAAATATGGTTTTCAGGAAGTGGAGCAAAGAAACGGCTACTTTCTGATGCTTTGTAAGTTAAGCCCCCTTCCTGCACGCTTAGCCCATTCTGTGCAGGTCTTTTTATATAAAGAAGTTCACGGCGAGCGGCATTGGCTACTCCTCCAGCGCCATGCAAGGCCTGATTTGGCTTTGCCAGATTTCTGGCAAGGTGTGTCTGGGGCAATGGAAGCGGGAGAAAGCCTCTGCGACACGGCCTTACGTGAAGTATGGGAAGAAACGGGCCTGCATCTACCGCATATCACCGACACTGGCTTTAGTCACTACTACCCAATCAGGCCAGAGTGGAGAGCCGCTTACGGCGCAGAGCCAAACGATGTAGCCGAGCATATTTTCTGCGCCCAAACCGATGCTGAACCTATTCTCTCGGCCGAACATAAGAACTGGCGCTGGTGCACTTTTGCAGACGCGCTTGAAATGCTTAGCTTTGAAAACAATGCAAGCTGCTTAAAAGCAGCGCAAACCTGCATCGCACACACAGAGAAAACCTAATGAACACCTCCCTGTCCGAGCAATTTTTAATTGATTTTCATAATCAGCAGCCCGGTATTACGTCCCATTCTTTTCAATCGCTGAGCGCGGCTATGGGCGGGCAGCTCTATGCTTCATCTTACGAATGCCTTGCAAAGGACGTGGCAAGCGATGCCACCGTACTTGATTTGGCCTGTGGTGATGGCTTTTTGCTCTCTCTTTTGCCTGAGCGCACCCTTATCGGTGTTGATATGAGCGCTGGCGAGCTGGCAGCGGCGCGGCACAGGCTGGGCGATCGCGCCACTTTGCACCAGGGCAAGGCACAATCCTTGCCTTTAGAAAACCAGTGCTGCGATATCGTGCTTTGCCATATGGCGCTGATGCTGATGGATCAGCTGGATGGGGTACTGGGCGAAATTCATCGCGTGCTCCGGCCCAATGGGCGCTTCGCTTTTATCATTGGCACGGCAGCACCGGCCAGTGCGGTGATGGATGCCTATGTGACACGGCTTCGGGTGCTTTATCAGCACGAAAGCGCAAAAGCGCTGCGTTTTGGCGACCAACGCCTTGCCAAAGAAGAAAGCATCATCAGCGCACTGACACCTTTTTTCACGCAAATTAAAATTGAAAAAATCACGATCAGCCGCCGCTACACCCCGGAAGAAGTCTGGTCTTGGTTTGAAAGCTGCTATGACCTGGCATTTTTAGCCGCAGAGCCACGCCAGCAGTTTCATACGGCCTATCTGCAGGAGCTGGCAGCGCTATGTGAAGACGATGGAAAAGTTGCTTTTGCAGATTGCATGTTGAAAGTATCGGCGATTGCTGCATAGCTTAGCCACTGAAAATTTGAAATTAAGAGACATTTGGGGCGGGGATATTCTGTTGTTATCTTACACTCCCACAGAAAATCAAGCCGCTGTGCCAGCGTTGTGTGGAGAAATGGCGGTGTAATTCTTGGCAATCCCCACGCCAATCTTGCTTATGTCATAAACGTCCTTTAATCTCCGGGTACTTACACACACAGCAAGACGACTGATGACTTTTGATGATTTTATTAAAACAGCATGGGCCGATCATGGCGATCAGCCCTTAGCCGTTGCAGAGCGGTTGAGCCATTCGCCCCAGCTTGCGCAAACAGCCAGCCAGATTCAGGCTTTTACCCGCTTAATTACCCATGTGTATGGCGAGCATCTGGCAGATTGGGATGCGGGCATTGCCCTGCTGCAATCGCTCCCCCGTTTAACAGGCGAGCCAGCCGCAGCCAGCGCCATCGCAGTCAGCACTGCCACTCTGAAATATGGCCGGGGCGATCAGGATGCGCTGGCTTCGCTTACGCCGCTAGAGCAGACCATTACACTTGCAACAGCAAGCAGCCTGTTTGCTGCACAGCAAAAACTGGCCATGGCCACAGACAGCTATTCACAAGCGCTGATGACCTGTACGCAACTCATCGCCCTGCCTGACCAGGCCCCTGTTCATCGCGCGCTTGCCGTGGGTGGCAGTAATCTGGCAGGCACATTAGAAGAACAAAACAATCGCACAGCAACCGAAACAGCCGCCATGCTGCTGGCAGCGCAAAGCGCTCTTAAGTACTGGAAGCTGGCAGGCACCTGGCTGGAAACCGAGCGCGCCGAATACCGCCTCTGCCGCAGTAACTTGCAAGCCGGGCTGAAGGATGAAGCAGTACAAGCGGCCCGGCGCTGCTTAGAGATCTGCACGCAAAATAATGCGCCCGCCTTCGAGCTGTTTTTCGCCCATGCCTTGCTGGCCATCGCTCAAAAAGACCAGAACGATGCCTTTGAACTACACCGCGCTGCGGCCATCGCCTGTCTTGAGCAAGTTCCCGCTGATGAACAGCACTGGTGTGAGGCGGAGTTAAAAGAGTTGAATCAGTAAAAAGATGCAGGGGGGCGGGCCAGTCAATGGGCTGAGCACTGCGATATCCTGGCCGCAATCCACCCTGCAAATACTCACGGCAAATCATAAGCCCCTACACAGGACACCCTATGCGCCTTGCCCTTGTTTCAGACATTCACGGTAATTTGCCCGCCTTAGAAGCCGTGGTTAAAGATATTGCCCGCCGTGGAGTGGATGCGGTGGTCAACTTGGGAGACAGCCTTTCCGGCCCATTGATGCCGCTTGAAACGGCGCAGTTTTTAATGGCGCAGGACTGGGTGCATCTGGCGGGCAATCATGAGCGCCAGCTTTTGGCAGCAAATAATATGAATGCGTCAGACGCATTTGCACACAGCCAGCTGGGGGCTAAAGAATGGGCATGGCTGGCTGGATTGCGCAGCTGCGCACCGCTTAATTCTGATGTATTGCTATGCCACGGCACGCCGCGCAGCGATGTTGAATACTTTATGGAAACAATAGAGCCAGCCCGGCTGCGCCTGGCTACTCAGGCAGAAATCCAGCAACGCCTGGGCGATGTGCGGGCAGGCTTAGTTGCCTGTGGCCATACGCATATTCCAAGAATAATGCGCAGCAGCTTAGGCCAGCTGATAATCAACCCCGGCAGCGTGGGCCTGCCTGCTTACGACGATATTCACCCCTATCCGCATAAGGTAGAAAACGGCAGCCCCGATGCCCGTTACGCCATTGTGGAGCAAGGCAAAGGCAACTGGTCTGGCAGCTTAATCGCCGTTCCTTACAAATATAAAGCCATGGCCAAACTCGCGCAGGCAAGGCAGCGGCCGGAATGGGCTAAGGCTTTATTAAGCGGATATATTTAATGACTTTATTCGTTTAAATAACAGCGTAAAAAAACGGCGCTTCACCAGCAGACAATCGCAGGACAACGGAATAGACAAGTGAATGCCTGATTAAATATTCCAAATAAACGCTCCAGCGAAACGGAGCTAATAAATAAAATATCCGCAATGAATCCGCGCAAACATTGTGCATATCACCACCTGCGCTAATGCGATTTTAAGTTTGTGTATACTGCGCCATCCTATTTTGCACGGATGCTCCGATGCCTGTTTTTTCCCGTAAGCTGATTTGTATCTTAACAGCAGCGCTGATGCCGCTTGCTCATGCTGACATTAACCTTGATGCCTTGCAGCTTATTGTAAACAATCAGGAAATATCGCCCATTCCCCAGGGATGGACATTTGGAGCAGTGGCCTATGCAGGCTCATCGCCTTATCAGGCTGCCAGCAACAGTGTCATGGCCATCCCCGGTGCAATCTATATCGGCAAGCAAACCATGTATCTGGGCGACCGGGTGCTGCACACGCTGTATGAGAATAAAGATTTCAACATCTATGGCGTAGGCCGGTTTCGCGGCGGCAATTTAAACCCTGAAGACCATGCGGAATGGGCGGGCTTAAAGCAGCGCAAATGGGAGCTTGATGCAGGCGTAGGCACGCATATCTACACGCCTGTTGGCCTGATCACCGCAAGGGTTTCCAGTGATATCAGCGGCAGGAGCAAAGGGCAGGATGCCCTGCTCTGGTTTGACACCCCCATCGTGCGTGAAAAATGGGCCGTCATGCCGGGCATGGGCATGATTTGGCGCAGCAAAAATTTAGCAAACTATTACTACGGCGGCGTTTCCAGTGAAGAAGCCACGGCAGCACACCCCGCCTATGATGTGGGCTCAACTTTATCTTTATCAGCAAGCCTTGTGATGACATACCGCTTCAGCCGCCACTGGCTGGGCGGCATCGTGCTTGCTGCTGAGCGCTACCCCGATGCAATTAAAAGCAGCCCGCTGATTAATAAAAAAGGCGAATACGATTTATTAATGGGCGTCGGCTATGTCTGGTAGGGCACTGTCTCTTAATCACACAGGCAGAGCTGATTAAATTGCCCGGGGGCGGATATATCGCAATAATTAAAAACCTGACGCACCGCTTAAATAAGCCCCTTCCATGCCCCCTGCTCAAACTTGCACAACCATTATCCGCCAGGCCCAGGTGGCCGATGCTCTGGCCATCAGCCAGATACGTATCGCCGCATGGCAAGCCGCTTATGCGCCCTTTATGCCCGATATTTTTTTAAAAGCACTCAAGCCAGACGCCAATCTTGAATCGCTGCAAACCAGGCTATCCACACAAACTCGTGAGTTTTATCTGGCCATCGCCGGCCAGCAGAATCAGGCTCAGGGTTTTTATCTGCTTGGCACACCACGCTTTGAAACAACTGACAACAGCGCCGAGCTTTGGGCGCTCAACGTAGCCCCAGGCGTATGGCGCAGCGGGCTTGGGTTTGAATTGATGCAAGACGCCATCACCATGGCAACGCACTTTGCTTATCAGCGCCTCCTGTTGTGGTGCATTACAGAAAATCACCCGGCAAGGGGGCTTTATGAGCGTTGCGGTTTTAAAAATACGGGTGAAACACGCAGCACTACCGCACTCACAGGCCATCCATTACATGAAGTGTGTTATGAATTGCGTCTAAGTTAAATAAAAGCGTTCACCCCTTACGATAAGAAATGGATTGCCATGCTCATCACCACCACTACCGATATCGAACAAGCCCTATTGATTGCCACCCAGGCAATAGGCTCAATGGATAGCCTTAGCCAGGCAGAATGCGATGAATTGATACCCCATATCGCAGCCAATTACTCGCTTTGGCAATCAAATCAAGCAGCACATTTATTTTTGCAATGTGTGCATCAAGAACGTGTCATAGGCACCATTTTAGTAAAACACTTTTGGAACTTAGCCGAGCTATATGTATTACCCGAATTCCATGGCCAAGGCGCAGGAAAAAACCTATTAAAAGCAGCATTGGAAATTTGCCAGATTCAATCACCCCGTGGCCATTTGCGTGTTAATTCATCGCCCAATGCAGTTGGCTTTTATACTCAGGCCGGATTTGATACTTTCGATTTAGCGACACCGTTACCCTATGGTTGCGTGCCACTGATCTATTATTTCTCACCCAATAAAACCACTCATATTAATTAAAGAGAAAACATGCTCCACCATTTATCATTCGGCGTCACAGATATCCAGCGTTCAGCTATTTTTTATGACGCCGTATTAGCCCCGCTTGGCTATATACGGGTATGGGAAGATTTAGAAGGTGATGATGCGGCAGTGGGCTATGGCATTCAAGGCGGAGGCGACAAATTTGCAATCAAATTATGCAAATACGTTGCCATAGGGCAAGGATTTCATTTAGCCTTTTCAGCTAAGAATCAGGCAGAAGTTGAAGCATTTTATACAGCAGCCATGGCAAATGGCGGCAAGGATAATGGCCCGGCCGGATTACGGCCAGATTATGGAGAGCACTATTACGCGGCTTTTGTGATTGACCCAGATGGTTACCGGATTGAGGCGGTAATAAACATTCAAACACATTTGGATTAAAACTATCTTCGACTCCAAAAATCTCTTAGCAAAATTAAACCCTCCGACTCTTTTTTTTCATCCAAGGGGGCTTCTGCGATTTTCTTCCATTGAGCAGACGACAATGCCAGCATTTGTGATTTACTGGTTTTTGCATATCCCATATGCCAGTCAGAAAAACTACGCTTACTTATTTTTTCATCAAATAAACAAATGATACCCGAATGCCGGCTGCTGCGTGAAATACGCTTGAATGTCTCCCGTAATATATGCTCCGGCCCTTCAAGACACTGCATAAAATCACCATCGTTATAAAGCAACACACCTGTTACATCATTTTTATTATTCTGCTCAACAGCCCCCTGCAGTAAAGTTTCCAACTCTGCGTCGGTCATTAAATGGGTAGCTGTGCTTACGTAAATCAAAGAATGGAGATCAGACATGATTTAACTATCCTTTCTTACCAAAAAAAAACACTTGGCGATTTCAAGCAACCATCCCCAAGCCTGTTGTTATTTAATTCAAAACAATCTTGACTGGCACCAAACCAGACCGAACAAGACAACAAACTCAAGGAGGCATGAGCAGGATTTATAGCGCGAATATTATAATTTCGCCAATCAAAGTAAGTTAAAGGAAAAATATTCAATCAAAAAAATAAATATCTGTTTAATTTACACAACTTCATTTAAATTCTTACACACCAATTCAAATTTTTTAATTAACGCCTTGCCCAAAAACCTCTGAGCAAAATAATACCCTCAGCATCAGACAATTGATTTGTAATTTCATTCACTGTTTTTTCCCAACGGGCGGAAGAGAGTGCCAGCATTTGTGATTGCGTTGCTTGTACAAAACCCATATTCCAATCAGCGAAACTTCGCTGCTCTATTTTTTCATCAAATAAACAAAGAATTCCGGTATGCCTTTTGCTGGCCGTAATTCGCTGAAATGTTTCATGCACCGCCTGCTCCCGGCCTTCAAGGTATTGCATAAACTCTCCCTGATTGTAGAGCAGTAGCCCCGTCACCCCGTTTTGCTGATTCAGCTCACCAGCATCAATCAGTAAAGATTCAAGCTGATCATCCGTCATCAGTGCCGTAGCTGAGCTGACATAAACTAAGGCGTAGAGATCAATCATGCTTAAACCCTCATTTCTATGGAATGAAGGCCGAGTAAAGCGATCAATTCCCCTCCCATCATTTATAGTGCTATTTCATAACTTCGCCAATGAATTAACCGGCATTCAGCTTGCAAGAACCAGCCCTTGCGAAGCCCCATCGCCCACACCAATTTCGCCCAGTTCAAAAGGGTTAACTCCGGCAATGCAGGCCACATTAAAACCAAATTGCGATGGATTGCTGCGCCGCTGATGATGGGTATAAATGCCGCAGACTTTACAAAAATAATGCTTTGCCGTTTTGGTATTCCATTGATAAAGGCTGAGCATCTCCTCCCCTTTAATTACCCGTAGGCCTTCAACCGGCACACTGGCAATAATCGCTCCTTTACGGCTGCATAGTGAGCAATTGCAGCGGCGTAAATTCTCAAAACCCTGCGCTAAATCCACCTCAAACACCACCGCACCGCAATGGCAACTGCCTTGTTTTGTTTCCATACGCCTCCCTTAGAATAACGATTACGCATGCAGAGATTTATTTATGGCCTGGCGATAAAACACAAAAAGAAAATACGCCGTTAGCATGAAAAACTATAAGAATACACAACGCAGCAAATCAAAAAAATGATTTATTGTTACATTCTAAGCCTGAGTAATTAATGTTAAATATTCGTAAAAAATTACAACAGCCCTTCGCTGGCTACTATTAATTCTGGCAAGAATACACAAAAAAAAACAGCCCGCATTTGAACTGACCCCAATTAGTTGGACAGTATAAAAGCTAGGCGCTCAAGGGCTGGGTTCTGTATTGCACAGGACTCAGCCCTTTTAACTTCAGTTTGATTCGGTCGTGGTTATAGTAATGGATGTAAT
>NZ_PDZG01000186.1 GCF_002735645.1 Iodobacter sp. BJB302 | reverse complement strand
TAGGCAACCTCACCCATGCGTTGAGTCCAGCATGTGAACTGGGGAAGGCTTGCACAAATGCCAAGGGAGTGTGCCCCCGATGATGTGCGAGTTGGCGGAGCCTCCGTAGTAGTCCGAAACTGGGAAAGCCAGTTACATGGCGAAGGGAGGCAGTTTAAGTGGTTTGCTGTGTCGATTAACTGGCCACAATAAGGTGAAGACCTTTGATAATCAGTGAAATGCAGAGCAAGCTGGCAATATGGTCTTCAAAAGATAAAGAGCGCAAGTTCGATCGTCTGCTGAGGCTCATTGCCGAACCGGTCTGGCTACGTGAAGCCGCCCGCATCACGCTGGCGTCAAGCGGAGCAAAGACGCCGGGAATTGATGGTGTCACTCGGGTTTATATGGAAAATCGCCTCCAGCATGAACTTGAAACCTTACGCACCGAGCTGCTTGCTGGCACGTTTCAGCCACAAGCCGCCCGTCGTGTGTATATTCCAAAAAGCAATGGCAAGATGAGGCCTTTGGGCATCCCTTGCCTGCGTGATCGGATTGTACAGCGTGCCATTTTGATGGTGATGGAGCCGATATGGGAAAGTGATTTCCATACCGTTTCATACGGGTTCAGAAAAGCGCGCAGCGTACATCACGCCATTCGCTCGGTGAAATTACAGCTGCAGGATGGAGGAGAACAAAGCACGGCTGGACGCTGGA
>NZ_PDZG01000185.1 GCF_002735645.1 Iodobacter sp. BJB302 | reverse complement strand
TAAATGGTTTTTGGCGATTTACTTGGTGACTCAATCCAAGACCAATATTGCTGCCTTGGCATTGCGGCGACAACTGGGAATTAGCTGGAAAGCCGCGTGGTTGCTCAAACATAAGCTGATGGATGCAATGCGCCAACGTGAAAGCAGCCAACCTTTAAGCGGCGATATTCGGGTTGATGACGCCTATCTCGGTGGCGAGTATCCAGGTGGCAAATCTGGGCGGGGCTCAGAGAACAAAACGGCCTTTGTCGCCGCCGTGGAAATGCGTAACGGCCAGCCCAACCGAGTGCGTTTTGATCCTGTTGATGGCTTCTCTTTCGCCGCCTTGATGCCTTGGGCAAGTAGCGCCTTACGAGCGGGGAGCGTGATCACTTCGGATGGCTTGAGCGGGTTTAGGGTCGTGCAGCAGCTCGGCTTTCAACACCGCGTGGTGATTGCGCCGAAGGGGAAAGCAGGCACCGAAATTGATGCGTTTAAATGGCTCAATGTGCTGATTGGCAACCTGAAAACCACGCTGTCTGGAACGCATCATGCATTCAAATTTTCAAAATATGCGGCTCGTTATTTGGCTGAGGTGCAATACCGTTTCAATCGTCGAGCAGACCTGTGCGCTCTGATTCCTCGATTACTCAAAGCCGTGATGCAGGCTAAACCTTGTCCAAGAGGGGTATTTCAAGCCTTAATTGAGCAAGAGACATAATCAGG
>NZ_PDZG01000184.1 GCF_002735645.1 Iodobacter sp. BJB302 | reverse complement strand
ACGGGATCAAAGCTTATTTGCCAGCTCCCCCGTGCTTTTCGCAGGCTAACGCGTCCTTCTTCGCCTATCATCGCCAAGGCATCCACCAGATGCACTTAGTCGCTTGATCCTATAACCTCAAACACGTATCAACAAAGTTAATACCATTCAAAGTATCTGATTTCGCTTTGTTTGCGACACTTAAACCTCAGTTCTGACTTCGAGATTTAAGTTTTGATACAATCTACCCTTATTTATTTCTAAATTTGAGTATTACTTCTTCTATTTTTTTAAAGATCAAAGATACGTCTTGCTGATTTTAGAAATCAGAAATAAACCATCGTCCCAAGCCATGAATCTCTCTTGAGACAGTGATTTATTTCTATTTTCTGCTTTACTTCTTTCCACCACTCGAAGGGAATGGTGGAGGCTAACGGACTCGAACCGTTCACCCCCTGCTTGCAAAGCAGGTGCTCTACCAGATGAGCTAAGCCCCCAATTACTTCGCTATACTTCGGCATTCAATCTCTCGTTTACTTTAGTAAACGTCGAGATTTCATTTCTCGTCTAGCTCGCAATCAATTTGCTGCTATTTAAAATCAAATTGGCTGCTCAATAAACTCATTAAGCAATCACCTTTGCTAACCGCAATAGTCAAGTGAGGCTAGGAATAAAATAACGCCGTGTACGTTTTAGTACACAAGTTGTTTTATGACGACGCATCACGCAGGCTAGTGCGGATTAGA
>NZ_PDZG01000183.1 GCF_002735645.1 Iodobacter sp. BJB302 | reverse complement strand
TAAAGTCTGGCGACCATAGCGAGGTGGTCCCACTCCTTCCCATCCCGAACAGGACAGTGAAACACCTTAGCGCCGATGATAGTGCAGATTACCTGTGTGAAAGTAGGTCATTGCCAGACACCCCATTCGTAGTAAAGACGTAGTAAACAAGACCCCCGTACTCGAAAGAGGCGGGGGTTTTGCTTTGGGCGCAAGAAATGCAGGTGTTAGTGCAACTACAAAATCAAGTTTCTGTGGTTCGCGTGTTGTCGGGTTACGCGGTGAGGAGATTAAATCGGTGCATAACAGTCTGTATCTTTTGGTGTAACTGAAGATCTCTTTTTTCCCTCACGATGCCGTGAGATGCATTAGGCTGCGGTATCGATTGGATAAAGTTACCAAATGCATGATTTTTTCATGGAAATGAAAGTGATTTGGCTGCGGCGAACCCTTAGTCTTTGGCTGTGTGTCTAAAGTATGGAGAAATAAATCAACAAAAAATCAATGACTTATTAACTTGTTTGGTTTTGTTTTAGTAAAGGGGTTGACCGGACAGGGTGTCACCGGTATAGTTCGGCCTCTCGCTGCAGCACACACGGAAACGGAGTGATGCAGATAGCGAACCGATCTTTAAAAAAATACAGTCGATGAGTGTGAGTGCTTGATTCGGAAGCGAAACAAGTGCTTACATGAGTAAGGAGTAACCAGCGATGGTTGCTCTGAATAAAGTAAGCCAGTAAGTACTAGCTTAG
>NZ_PDZG01000182.1 GCF_002735645.1 Iodobacter sp. BJB302 | reverse complement strand
TCCAGCGTCCAGCCGTGCTTTGTTCTCCTCCATCCTGCAGCTGTAATTTCACCGAGCGAATGGCGTGATGTACGCTGCGCGCTTTTCTGAACCCGTATGAAACGGTATGGAAATCACTTTCCCATATGGGCTCCATCACCATCAAAATGGCACGCTGTACAATCCCATCACGCAAGCAAGGGATGCCCAAAGGCCTCATCTTGCCATTACTTTTTGGGATGTAAACACGACGAGCGGCTTGTGGTTGAAACGTACCAGCAAGCAGCTCAACGCGTAAGGTTTCAAGTTCATGCTGGAGGTGATTTTCCATATAAACCCGAGTGACACCATCCATTCCCGGCGTCTTTGCTCCGCTTGACGCCAGCGTGATGCGGGCGGCTTCACGTAGCCAGACCGGTTCGGCAATCATCCTCAGCAGACGATCGAACTTGCGCTCTTTATCTTTTGAAGACCATATTGCCAGCTTGCTTTGCATTTCACTGATTATCAAAGGTCTTCACCTTATTGTGGCCAGTTAATCGACACAGCAAACCACTTAAACTGCCTCCCTTCGCCATGTGACTGGTTTTCCCAGTTTCGGACTACTACGGAGGCTCCGCCAACTCGCACATCATCGGGGGCACACTCCCCCCCTGTGTCAGGATAGTTGAGATACTCCCTTTTCAGGGATTCCAACTTACTCAGGGGGCTGGTTACTTATCATGTCGCGTATTCCCAAGGCTCGTAAAGATGCCATTTTAAGCAAAATGCTTG
>NZ_PDZG01000181.1 GCF_002735645.1 Iodobacter sp. BJB302 | reverse complement strand
GTTTCAATCGTCGAGCAGACCTGTGCGCTCTGATTCCTCGATTACTCAAAGCCGTGATGCAGGCTAAACCTTGTCCAAGAGGGGTATTTCAAGCCTTAATTGAGCAAGAGACATAATCAGGAAAAATAATGCCCACGTTTTTCGTAGCAAACCACAAAACTAAATAAGAAAGCCACTAAAACGGAGCAAACGAATTAAAGGCGTATTAATAAACCGCGTAAACAGAAAGTTGAAAAACAGAATAAAAATATCAATACACCGCAACACAAACTGCCACAACAGCGCGCCAACTAAAAAACAAATAATGGGCGGGGTGTCTAACGCCGAGTTAACCGGCAGAACGGAGCAGGCCTGCCGGCGAAGTGGTTTGCTGCGGGGGATAAAATTTGTGAAGCAAATGCCCCGCTGCAAACTGTCCGCGTTGAACGTCTGGTTAGGTATTTTTCTCGAACTCATAAATTAGAGAAGCTCTCCAACTTTCTAGGGCTAGGCACAAACCGCGAAGGTCGTCGGAGTCACCTATTACAATGCCAATACCTGCATTCAACGGAAATTCTGTTTTGTCGTCGATGCCGAAGTATTTGAGGACTTTTGTAGTCTCATTCTCAGGCCAACGATCCCATTCTTGGTTGTGCTTAAAGAGGTTCGCCAACGAATTAATGAGTTCAATAAGAGTGTGTTGAAGACCCGATATACCATTGTTTTTATATAACTCTACCTGATTATGTCTCTTGCTCAATCTCCTTGCTCAAACCACTTAAAAGGCCTAAGGTGAACGAACGTTCTTTTGTGGAGTGGTCGTCATGGCAATCAACCCAATCCAGATGCAAAAGGGGCTGTCG
>NZ_PDZG01000180.1 GCF_002735645.1 Iodobacter sp. BJB302 | reverse complement strand
GCAAGCATTTTGCTTAAAATGGCATCTTTACGAGCCTTGGGAATACGCGACATGATAAGTAACCAGCCCCCTGAGTAAGTTGGAATCCCTGAAAAGGGAGTATCTCAACTATCCTGACACAGGGGGCTTCGTCCAGACTGGCAAAGCCTTTATGGGGCTAGGCGGGCCAGTATTTCAGCGTACGGAACAATGACTCCGCATAGGGATTGTCGTTGCTGACGCGAGGACGGCTAAATGAGGAGGCGATCCCCAGCATCTCCATTTTGGCTTTCAGGGTATAGCTTTTCATCGGCGCACCATTGTCTGAATGCAAGACCAACGGGCTCATGCTGCAACGCTCAGCAGCCAGCTCTCCTGTTTCTTCCGCGTGCACTTCCCAGCCCACTGGATAGCGGCTGAACAGGGGTAATCCCCCCGTTTTTAAGCTCGCTTAAAAGTAGAGGCTAGGCATGTAATGCCAGTTTTTGTTTCGGGGTGATGCCGCCCAATCCCATGTGCGGGCGCTCGTTATTGTATGTCCAAAGCCATTGCGTTGCAGTTTCTTGCACTTCGGCAAGGCTTTCAAAGTCATCACAGGCCAGCCATTCATAACGCACAGTCCGATTATAGCGCTCAATATATGCGTTTTGCTGTGGATTGCCTGGCTGAATATAGGCCAATTCAATCGATTGTTGTTCTGCCCAATTTTTTAGCAGATGGCTAATATATTCAGGCCCATTATCGGACCTGATTCGCCTGGGCTTGCCGCGCCATTCAATGATTTGATTCAGGCTGCGTATTACGCGCTCTGCTGGCAAAGAGAAGTCGACTTCAATGCCCAATCCTTCCCGATTAAAATCATCAATCACATTAAATAAGCGAATGC
>NZ_PDZG01000179.1 GCF_002735645.1 Iodobacter sp. BJB302 | reverse complement strand
GAGCCACGCGCAGTAGCCACTCCCCGCGCCGCGTCTGCAAATCCCCCATAAATCCTCCTGCTTGATAAAAACCTCAGCATGACGAAAAAAGGAAAGGGCGTTTAGATGGGAGGGCTAGGCGCTTACGTTTGATTTATCGACCTTCTCCTTCCTGAGCGATTTGCCTTCTAACAACGTCTGCAGCGGTGTCCTGCCGCAGCACATTTTCCCTTGATGCGTACGCTGGCGGTTGTAGAAGAAGATGTCAATTTATGCAACAAAGCCAACGACAACTAAAAAATAACATTTGAGTGAAATTTATGATCAATAAACATTTATATATAATGGTAGCAACAGTACCATTATTATTTACTAGCGGTATTTTGCAGGCTCAACCTCCAAGTTTTGTATACAGGAGTACATTAACGCCGCCTGAAACGGTGTTTCGTGATGGATTTAAAAGCCCAGGAAAAAATAATGATTTATATGATCACACTAATGGCTCATCTTGTAAAAAACAAGAAACAGCTTTTGTAGCAACAAGTCGTAGTCAGGATTTTGTCCGACAACACTGGGCTGCCGATGGACTATGGATGACGCCCGTAACAGAACAACAGCAAATTTATTCTTATCGAATTAGAGCTACGGGAAATTTCTACAGCGTTTATGATTCATTAGTAGCCCATGAGAATTCCGTCTACAGAAACGTTGGGGAACGCTTTAGACACCAGGAGGAATGGGTTCGGTAATTGTCAAAGTAGTTGAGATATTTTTACGATTTAAGCTGCCTGTAATTCCTCGCTTGTTTTAGGCTCAATGACCCGATCCGGGTTCAATTGCACTTCATCTTGCCAGCTCCAGTTCCGAGTCGCATTACGCCACCGTTCTGGACGTGCCAAGCGGGCGGCTTGGTAGACGGCATGGCGTTTTTCTAACAGCGCTTTGTCCTGCCCTT
>NZ_PDZG01000178.1 GCF_002735645.1 Iodobacter sp. BJB302 | reverse complement strand
TAAAAGCTAGGCGCTCAAGGGCTGGGTTCTGTATTGCACAGGACTCAGCCCTTTTAACTTCAGTTTGATTCGGTCGTGGTTATAGTAATGGATGTAATCCACGATGCCTTGCTCTAGTTGCTCAAGACTAGTAAATTTTTCCTGGTAAAAGAACTCTGATTTCAACGTGCCAAAGAAGCTTTCCATCGTTGCATTATCGTGGCAATTGCCTTTTCTTGACATACTTTGTACCAGCCCTTTTTCTGCCAATTGCTGCCGATACCCTGCCATTTGATACTGCCAACCCTGATCTGAATGCAGCAGTGGTTTTTCATCCGCGCTCAGCTTGGCTAAGGCTTTCTTTAGCATTTGACTGACCAGCGCAAATACCGGGCGGCGCGCCATTTCAAAAGCGATAATTTCTCCATTGTATAAATCCAGCACCGGTGACAAATAGAGCTTTTCTCCCTGCACATTAAACTCAGTCACATCCGTTACCCATTTCTGATTGGGCTTATCCGCACTAAATTGCCGCTGTAATAGATTCGGTGCGACTTTGCCGCATTCACCCTTGTAGGAACGGTACTTTTTAGGCCGAACGCACGACTTCAAACCCAGCTTTTGCATTAAGCGCTGAACCGTTTTGTGATTCAGCCATTCGCCTTGTTTTCTCAGCGCCAGCATGATCCGTCGATAGCCATAGCGCCCCTTATGCTCAGCAAATAGCGCTTTAAGCTGCGTTTTAACCGCTTGATACTTGTCGTTCTCCGCCAAAGCCTGCTTTTGGTAATAGAAGGTGCTACGCGGTAAATCAGCGTGTTTCAACAAATCAGCCAATGGAAACTGCGGCCTTAATTCAAGCACTATTTGCGTGGCTTCTGCTGCGCCGATTGGGCTTTGGCTTGAACTAAGGCATTGTACTTTTTTATGTAGGCCACCTCTAAACGCAGGCGTTTGTTTTC
>NZ_PDZG01000017.1 GCF_002735645.1 Iodobacter sp. BJB302 | reverse complement strand
CCCGTAAGGCTTGATCCTATAACCTGAAGCGCGTGTGTGCGACGGTATATAATCTACCCAGATTAGAGATAAATTTGAGACCGCAACAAAGTAATACATTACTTCTTCTATTGAACTGAACGCGTTGCAGAGCAGTGAGTGCAGCGTGTTAAACCCGTTAAAGTCTGGCGACCATAGCGAGGTGGTCCCACTCCTTCCCATCCCGAACAGGACAGTGAAACACCTTAGCGCCGATGATAGTGCAGATTACCTGTGTGAAAGTAGGTCATTGCCAGACACCCCATAAGTAGTAAAGACGTAGTAAACAGAACCCCCGCACTCGAAAGAGGCGGGGGTTTTGCTTTGGGCGGAAGAAAAGTGGTTGCAAGAACCATTAGTGGTTTGTGTGTTGGGTTACGCGATAAAGCTGCTAACCCAACCTACGCGAGGCAAACCTCGCACGCAGACTGCTAACTCAACTTACAAAAGCTATGTCACCAAGAGTTATTTAAGGCCTGCTAGTTTTGCTTTTTCAGAATAATTGCAGACAGTGTTACTTTGATCTGTCGTATGGGTTTTTGATCCAGGAAAAAATTTGCATGGTTAAAAGCGTTTAAGCTGTCTTAATGCTGAACGGTGGCAGATGGAGGGTTTATGGCGCGTCAATTCTTGCAGATTATTGCGGTGCAGTTAAGCAAGCTAAATGCCGGGCGTGAGAGTTTGTTGCTTGGGCAGGATCATCATGCTTTGCATGATTTTCGAGTTGCATTACGCAGTTTGCGTTCTTTGCTGCCTGTTGTACTTAAACGATCTAAACGATTGGATGCCAGGGTTCTTGCTGCCTGGAAAGCTTTGGCTCAATTTACCAGCCCTGTGCGGGATGCTGAAGTATTGCTCGTGCTTTTGGATGGGAAAATGAGCGAGGTGGAGAGGATCTCGTTAGCTGACAGTCTGGATGAAGGCCTAGCTTCGATTCGGGAAGTTTTAGCGGGGACGGATTTTGCGGTGCTTTCGCAAATTACATTGCAGCAGTGTCGTTTAAGAATAAAGAATTGCGATGGTGGTGTTTTAAAACGCCGGATTAAGCGGCAGGCTAAAAGTTATTCAATGTTATTGGATAAGGCCGCAAAAAATAAGCGTCCTTCGCTTGAAGAATGGCACGAGAGAAGACTGACTGTTAAACACTTGCGTTATTTGTCTTTACTTGTCGCTCAATGGTTGCCGCAGAGAATCAGCGAGTTACAGTTGCCACTTAAAAAGGCACAAACAGCAATTGGTAAATTGCACGATGCAGAGTTAATTGCGCAATTTATGGGTGAGAAGAAAATTAAAAAGGCGTTTCTGGAAAATGCACAAAATACCTGGTTAACATTGGTCATTGAGAATAAAGCAATTTTGTAAATGGCACAGGGCCGCCCTCTTTAGTCTTTTTTCCGAAAGGCCCAGGCGGCCGCCAGAATTAAAATTAATATAATGATACTTACGATTATCCAGAATCCATGTGGATGCTGAGCAAGCGGAATGCCGCCTACATTCATCCCCATTAAGCCTGCAATAATATTGACGGGCAGGGCCAGCACAGTGACGACTGTGAGAATATAAATACTGCGGTTGGTTTGTTCATTGACCTTGGCGGCTATTTCTTCTTGCAGTAGTTTAATGCGCTCGACCAGTGCTGCAATATCACTGAGAACGGCCGAAAACTCTTCTGTTGACTGGCGTAAATCTTGTACGTCGTGATGGCTGACCCACTCCGGAGGCCTGTTTAACAGCCGGAAAAGAGCTGCTGGTTCCGGAGCCAGCAAACGGCACAGCCGAACCAATACGCGCCGCAGTGCGCCCAAATCACCTAATTTTATTTTGGGACGATTCGTGAGCAGGTTATCTTCTTCCTTGTCTACTTTAATGGCGGCCTCCCGTACGATTTGCATTAAGACATCAGCTTGATCGCGTAATAGATTAACCATTAAATCTACGGGTGAGCGAAACAGAATGCCAGCCCGCACATGGTCGCGCAGTTTATCAATAGAGCGCAGTGGTTTGATGCGGGCGGTAATCAGTAAATGCCGGTCTGCACTCATCCAGAGCGTTGATGTATCAGATGCATTAAAAGCAAAATCAAATAAAACATCATTTACAACGCCAATTAAGCTGCGATCTGCGTATTCAATGCGGGTAGATTGAGATCCTTCATGCAAGGTTTCAAAAAATTGCTCTGACAGCGTCAGATTAGATTTAAGCCATTTTTCTGTTGCGGTATTGCTCAGATTAAAATGCAGCCATAAATATTCTTCTGACGTTTCATCGCATGCATTGGCAAGACATTGCTTGATTTGCCCGGACTCTATTTGTTTGCCGGGCAAGCCGGGTAAAAAAAGATAGCCGCAAATCATGCCTGTTTGATCAGACCCATAATTGCCCACAAGATTAGTTGCCATTGCATCCTCTTATATATAAAGACAGGTTTGGGGAAGGTGCATTAATAAATATTAGCTTTTATTTATTGCATTAAAAACATGAAATCAGTTTTCTATTCATAGGTTTAGACCTTTATCAGAATTCATCTAGACGTCATGCGGATGACTTAATACTGCAATTAATGGTTTATAAAATGGATGTTTTATCTATCAGCAGATCCATACACCATGTTCAAATCTTCGATTCTGGCTTGCAGTCTTGCTCTGGCATTAAGTGCTTGTGGTGGCAGCGATGATGTAACTTCTGAAGCAGCAAAGCCTGCTTTATTAACGCTGGATGGCCAACCGCCTCTGGTTATTGGTCACCGTGGTTTGCCGGGCTTATTTCCTGAGGAAACCAGGCCTGCTTACGAAGGTGCTGCAGATGCAGGTGCGGATTCTTTAGAGCTGGATCTGCATATGACGAAGGACTGTGTATTGGTGGCACGCCATAACCCTTGGCTGAGCGACAATACCAATGTGGCTGATGTGGCAAAAAACGTGCCGGAAGTTGCTGCCCGCAAGCGGACAACACCGGGCGTTTTAGTTAACGTGAAGTACGATGTGGCAAAGTTTGGCGGGCCTGCTCAATATTTAAGCGATTTAGTTGATCCTAAAGATCCGAAATCTGTACTGAAAGCTTTGGTGGTCGATGGTGAAAATCATAATAACGATTGGTCGATTACCGACTTTACTGTTGCTGAGCTGAAAAAATGGTTTGGCGGTACAAGCTATGATAATGCGGCTGAACGTGTGCAGGCGACGGCTCAGAATGGAAAGTACCCGATCTTAGCCATGCAGGAAGTGATCGATATTGCTAATGCCAAGGCCAAAACAAGTGGCCGTGCTATTAGTATTTATCCGGAATTAAAAAACCCTGTTTGGAATAATGCCCAGGCTAAGGCGAATGGTTGCGGTACGGGTGAGCGGCCATTTGAAGATGCTTTTCTTAAGCTGATCAATGACAATAAGCTCAATAGCAAAACCGCCCCGATCTTTGTGCAGAGCTTTGAGCCGGGTACACTTAAATACCTGCGTGCAGCAGGTATGACGGCCCGTTCGGTGCAGCTGATTGATGGTAACGATATCAACTACAAAACGGGTGAAGTGATTTATCTGCAGCCTGATGAATATAATTTTGTGGATGGCCGCCCGTATAGCTGGACCGTAGCAGGCGATGCACGCTACTTTGGTGAAATGCTCACGCCAGCCGGCCTCGCAGAAATTAAAACCTACGCAGATGGTATCGGCCCTTGGAAGCCACAAGTGATGGCACACACGGTTGTGCCCTATGTTGAAAAGAGTGGCTTAGCCGCAGTGACTAATGTTGCACCGACCAGCGTGATTGCAGATGCGCATAAGGCTGGCTTGTTTGTGCATGTTTATACCTTCCGTGATGAAGCGAAGCGTTTGGCTGGCGTTTATAAAGGCGACCCGGCTGCTGAGTTTCTGGCGTATTACCGCGCAGGTACAGATGGCGTTTTTGCTGATTTCTCGGGCACGGCCTTTGCTGCACGCGCGGCTTATCTGAAAGAAATGAAGCGTTAAACTCGTTTTGCAGGATAGAAGGGAGTCTTAGATTTACAGGCTCCCAAAAAAAACGGCTTTGCTGTTATTTCAGCAAAGCCGTTTCACGTGGAACAGGGCCTGTATAAATCAGCCCATAATATGAAAGCCTCCATCAATATAGATAGTGCCACCGGTAATCAGCTTGGCGCTGTCTGAAGCAAGACCAGCGCAGGCTGCACCCACGTCTTCGATGCTGACCAAGGAGCGGCTTGGTGCTTCGGCCGCCGCCTTATCGAGCAGCTCATCAAACTCTGCAATACCTGATGCCGCACGGGTTTTCAGTGGGCCCGGGGAGATTGCGTGCACGCGAATCCCCTTTGGGCCAAGCTCTGCTGCCGTATAGCGGCAGACTGATTCCAAAGCGGCCTTTACAGGGCCCATGATATTGTAATTTTTGATTACTTTTTCTGCACCGTAATAGCTCATGGCAAATAGTGTGCCGCCTTTATCCATAAGGGGCTCAGCTAGACGGGCCATTTCGATAAAGGAGTAGCAGGAAACTTTCATCGCCGTGTGGAAGTCTGCTTCGGTGACATCGACGACACGGCCATGCAGGGCCTCTCTTGGGGCAAAGGCAATCGAGTGGATGGCAAAATCTAGGCGGCCCCATTTTTTGCGGACTTCTTCAAAGACGGTATCCATCTGCCCCGGCTGCAGCACATCCAAAGGAAGAAAGAGTGAAGCTCCAAGCTCGTTAGCCAGTGGTTCTACAAAGGGGCGGCCTTTTTCGTTGATATAGGTAATGGCCAGCTCAGCACCTCTTTGCTGAAATGCTTTTGCGCAACCGTAGGCAATAGAATGCTGGTTGGCTATGCCGATGATAATGCCCTTTTTACCTGCCAGTGTTTCATGGGGGGAGATACTGAGTTGGGTCATCTTGCGTCCTTCATAGTTTGGTTCAGATGGGGCCAAGGTGATGGCAGGCTCTGGTAAATTGCTTTCGGCACTCGGTCACAACCCCAGCTGGGTTCGAGTATGCCGGGCAATCATGAGTTCCTCATTACTAGGAATTAACCATGCGGTAGCGGGGCTGTCTATTGCACTGATACAGAACTCATGTGCTTCATTTGCGTGCTCATCAAGCTCTATGCCCAGCCACTGAGCCTGCTCACACACACGCTGACGGATAAGCGCACTGTTTTCACCGATGCCTGCAGTAAAAACCAGCGCATCCAAGCCATTCATACATGCCGCCAGGGAGCCCAGCTCCTTGCTGATCCGGTGCACAAAATAATCAATGGCAAGTGCCGCTTGTGGCTCCGGGCTGTCGAGCAGAACACGCATATCACTGCTGATGCCGGAAAGCCCCAGCAAGCCGGAGCGTTTATACAATAGCTCTTCTACCTGCTGAACGCTGAGTTGTTCCTGCTGCAGCAAATACAAAACCACGCCCGCATCTAAATTGCCAGTACGTGTGCCCATCATCAGGCCATCCAGCGCAGTAAAACCCATGCTGCTGGCTACGCTTTTGCCATTTTGTATGGCACACATGCTTGCTCCATTGCCCAGATGAGCAATCACAACTTTGCCTGCAGCAACCTCTGGTTCTTGCTGCATGAGCACAGAAGACACATATTCGTAAGAGAGCCCATGAAAGCCATAGCGGCGAATGCCGCGCTCGTAACAATTGTAGGGCAGGCCAAACAGCTGATTAATCTGATTCTGGCTGCGGTGAAAGGCCGTATCAAAACAAGCCACCTGCGGCAAATCCGGGCGTATCTCTGCAACTGCACGGATGGCTGCCAGATTATGGGGCTGATGCAGGGGGGCTAGTGGCGTGAGTGCCCCCAGTGCGCTGATTGTGCCGGGGGTAAGCCGCAAAGGGGCGGCGTAGTGAGCGCCGCCATGTACTACGCGGTGGCCAACACCGAGCAGCTTAAGATTGGCGAATCTGCTGCGCAGCAGGTTGCCTATGGTTTGCAGGCAATAGGCATGATCAATATCACTGGCGGTTAATAGCTCATCAGCAAGGATTTGTTTGTGATGATCTTTAGCCACAAAGTGTGGCTTGGTTCCTATGCCTTCAACCTGGCCCTGAGCCATCAGATGCAGATCACTGGCGGCTTCATATTCAAACAAAGCAAATTTAAGGCTGGATGAGCCTGCGTTCAAAACCAGAATGGCCTTCGTCATCGCTTTCATCCTTATCAGCAGGGGGGCGGGCTGTTGTGTGCATTGGTGATGATGCAGGCAATGGCACAAGAGGCGAGCTTGGTGCGATCGTTATCAGCGCGGCTGGTCAGGATGATCGGCACTCTTGCCCCTAATACAATTCCGGCGGCATCGGCATTACTCATAAAGGTAAGTTGTTTAGCCAGAATATTGCCTGCTTCAAGATCGGGTACAAGCAAGATATCTGCATCACCTGCCACAACAGATTCAATTTTTTTGATACGGGCGGATTCATAGCTAATGGCGTTATCTAAGGCGAGCGGGCCATCGAGGATTGCGCCTGTGATTTGCCCTCTGTCGGCCATCTTGCACAGGCTGGCCGCATCCAGCGTGGACAGAATTTTAGGGTTAATAGTTTCAACGGCCGACAAAATTGCCACTTTAGGTTTGGCAATGCCAAGAACATGGGCAAGATCAATGGCGTTCTGGCAGATATCGAGCTTATCCAGCAGATTGGGGTAGATATTGATTGCTGCATCGGTTACCAGCAGTGTTTTATGGTAAGTTGGCACATCCATAATAAAAACATGGCTGATGCGGCGTTCGGTACGCAGGCTGCTTTTTACAACGGCACTCATTAGCTCGTCAGTATGCAGGCTGCCCTTCATCAGAATAAGCGCCTCACCACTGGTGACCAGCTCAACGGCCCTGCTGGCGGCGGCGTGGCTGTGTGGTACATCTTCGATACGTAAGCCCGCAATATTTAAACCATATTGCTCTGCTACGGCGAGGATTTTGTTTTTGGGCCCCACCAAAATAGGTTGCAACAGGCCCTGTGCTGCAGCATCAATAGCAACTTTAAGTGAGGATTCATCGCATGGATGGGCAATTGCCGCACTAAAGGCTGGCAGCTTGTCGCAGCGCTCCAGCAGCAGCTCAAATGCATTATGCGTCTGAACGCTCACAAGCCCGGCATCAGGGCGAACCAGGGTAATTTTTTCTGTGGGGGCAACGACTTTGGCGATGCCGGTCATAATCGTTTGACCATGCTGATTCCGGCAGAGGCAATCAAAGCTGATGATATGGTCTTCCGGAAATTTCTCCCGGACGGTGATACTGATTTCCAGTGTGTCGCCTAAAATAGCGGCGGTGTGAAACTGCAGACTTTGCCCTGCATAAACCGTACCCGGCCCGGGTAACTGGCTGCCTAAAATGCCGGATACCTGCGCCCCAAGCCACATACCAGGCGCAGTGGCCCCGCTAAATCCTGCACTGTTTGCAAAGGCGGCCTCAAGATGGGTGGGGTTGAAATCCCCGGCTACGGTGGCAAACAGCTGAATATCCCGCATGGCCAGCGTGTGCTGGATGCCGGCGTAGTCGCCAATTTCTATCTCATCAAAACAGCGGTTTTGTAAGGTGATCATGCGCTCATGCCTCTATGAAACTTTCTTTGCAGCTGTTTTGGCCCGGCTGGTCTTAACCCCCAGCAGCTCTTTAGCTTTAATGGCGAGAGGGGAGTTTTCATCTTCAAGCTCAGGTGTCAGCATAGTGACTGTGCCGACGATTTCCAGTGCGCGTTTACGCTCTGCTAAGGTTTTTAATAGTTTAGGCAGGGTGGCAAGGCTGCGTTCGCTATCCAGCGTAATCAGCAGCGTTTGCTCTTCAACCGCTTGACGCCACTGAGCGGGATCGATTTCTTGCAAGCTGGCTTTGATGGATTCACCAATCAGGAAAGAGCGGCGCTCTATCCCGCCGCTGTGGTGCATGGCAAGCACAAACAGGCGGGCAAGGCCTTCGGTAAACCCGCCTGCTTCAAATTGCGGCCCGGCATCTGCTTTTAAGGTATCTAAGCGTTGCTCTGCAACTTCCCGCGCTTTTTCTTCAACAGGGGCTGCTGGCGGGAAAAATGCGCCTAATCCAAGTGGGCCATAAACTGTTTTAACAAAGCTGACCGTGGCGGCATTGCGTAAATCACGGTAAGTATTCAGCGCGTCAATAATCAGCTCGGAGGTTTGTTTTTCTAAATTCAGGAAAATATTATCTGTCGGTACCGGCTGGCGGTATTGCCTGATTTGACTGGCTTGTAAGGCCACACCGGCCATCAGCGGGTTAAAGTCGGAGTAAGCGTAGCGCTTTAAAGTATCCGGGTTGAGCTTGCGCGACCATTCACCCATTTCAGGTGTGATAAAAGCCTGTAAAACAGGGCGCAGAGTGTTTTTATAAATGGCATCGTTTATTTCAGAAACCTGTGCCACCGTACTGAAAATGGCTTCATCTTCACGGGTATCCGGATCCACCTGGCGCAGTTGCTCTATGGTGCGTGTTTCAAAACTGACGGTGTAGTCGCCTTGCTCCAGCTCTGAATAGGGTAAATCAGCCGTTTTTGCATCAATCACCATTTCGTATAAGCCCGGGGGCAGGGCTTCAACCATATCCATTACATTCACAAGCTCTGCATGCTGCTTGCGTGCCACTTTTCCGCCCACAAAAATCCCCAGATGCCCCACATCTTTATGCAGCAGATAAACAATAATCTGGCCTTCTTCCACAATGGCACTTTCGTGGCCATAGAGATCGATAATCCAGTTTAAGGCCTGCGCTGGCGGGGTAATATCATCTCCCCATGAGGCGAACACAATAATGGGCGAGGTGATTTTGCGTAAATCCAGGCTGCTGCCATCAGGCGTTTGAATTTGCCCGCTGGCCAGTTTATTGCCGATAAAAAGCTGATTAACGATGGCTTCTATTTCACTGCCCGTCATCCGGAAATGCCCGCCCCACCAGCGCTCAAATTCTAAATAGCGGGGAGCTTCGTTATCGATATTTGCATATAAATGGTAGGGTTTGCCCCAGAGCGTATTGGCCGGGTTTAGATTTTCAAAGTTTTTAACCAAGTGCGCGCCATCAAACACCCCGCCTCCCAGATCCGCAGTTAATGCGGCCAGCCAAGAGCCACCATTTACGCCGCCTGCGTAGCGCATTGGGTTTTGTTGATCAGAGCCCGCCCAGTAAGAAAGCGGGGCCCCGTTGAGCACGATGGGCCCCATGATTTCCGGCCGTAAAGCGGCCAGCCCGGCAACGGCCCAGCCTGCCTGGCAGTTACCAATAATGCAGGGTTTGCCGCTTGCTTTGGGGTGGCGTCTGATTACCTCTTCGATAAAGTGCGCCTCGGCTTGCATAACGTCCCGCAGGCGCTGGCCAGGCACCGGATCAGGATAAAAGCCCACAAAATAAACAGGGTGTCCGGCCCGTAATGCCACGCCAACCTGAGAATCCGCTTTAAAGCCGCCAATCCCCGCACCATGGCCCGCTCTTGGGTCAATAATGACATAGGGGCGTTTTGTCTCATCTGCCTTGATTTTTGCCGGGGAAAGTACGCGCAGCAGCATATAGTTGCATGGCTCGCTCAGATCCCGCCCGTCAATCAGTAATTCATAATCAAAAGCGAGCAGCGGAGGTTTGCCATTCTGAGCATGGGCAATGGAGATATTGCCCCGTTCCCGCATCACATCAAGAAAAAGGGCAGAGCGCTGAGTGGTGTCTACGCAATATTCCCATGCTTGTTCCAACAGGGACAAAGGGGACGGAAAGGTCGTTTGAGTCATTGCACCACTCGCTGTAAGAAAATGTTGAAATAGGCAGTATTTGTAAGTTAATGATTAATAAGGTAAAGAAATAACCGGTGGATAGTAAATAAGGATAGAGATACTGACAAGCTAAATGGAAAACATGACAGCAGTATGTATGCTTTAAACCGCGAAATTCTGTGCCGTAATAGAAAAAGAGTGTGATTTATTGCTGGCCGGGTATGCTTGACGCCGGCTTTAGTAACGTCGTTTACTGTGGCTCCTTCGGGCTTATGATTAAAGCCTGTGCCTTCGATATTATTTAAATGGCTTGTTCCTGCAATGGAGTTTTCATGCGTGGCTTTATGCCGGTGATCGAATCCTTATTGGATACAGATCTTTATAAATTTACGATGATGCAAGAAATCCTGCATCACCAGCCAGAAACACAAGCCATTTACGCATTTAAATGCCGTAATACGCCCGTATTGCCTCTGGCATTACTGCAAAACGAAATAGAAGCCCAGCTGGATCATCTCTGCTCTTTACGCTTTAGCGAATCAGAATTAGCCTATCTGGGCAAATTGCGGTTTATTAAATCTGATTTTGTTGATTTCTTGCGCTTGTTTCAGTTACAGCGGCGGTTTATCAGTATTTCTGTTTCTGAAACCGATCCGGATCTTTTGGATATTCGTGTTGCCGGCCCCATGCTGCATTGCATGTTGTTTGAAATTTATGTGCTGTCGATTGTGAATGAAGTTTATTTCCGGCAGTTTCCGGCCGGGCCAGCATTGGCGACGGGCCGGGCCCATTTGCAGGCAAAATTAGCAACATTAAAAAATCTTTCGCAGCAGGCAATGCCAGCCAATCCCTTTGTATTTTTTGATTTTGGCACGCGCCGCCGGTTTTCCCGCGTATGGCATGCAGAAATGGTCGGTTTACTGGTTAAAGAGGCCAGCCCCTATTTTCGCGGCACCAGTAATGTTTTATTGGCGATGCAATATGGTGTAACGCCCATTGGCACGATGGCACACGAATATATGCAGGCTTTTCAATGCTTTGGATCCCGTTTGCGCGATTTTCAAACAAATGCGCTGGAGCATTGGGTGCGGGAATACCGGGGTGATCTGGGTATTGCCCTGACGGATGTAGTGGGGACGGATGCTTTTTTGCGCGATTTTGATTTATATTTTTGTAAACTATTTGATGGATTACGCCATGATTCGGGCGATCCGTTTGAATGGGGCGAGAAGGTGATTGCTCATTACAAAAAAATGAATATAGATTATGGCACCAAGCAATTAGTATTTAGCGATGGCTTAACTTTAGATAAATCGATTGCCCTCTACCGGCATTTTGCGCCGCGCACGCGTACGGGTTTTGGTATAGGCACGCATTTATCGAATGATTGCGGGCAGGATCCTTTACAAATTGTGATGAAGTTGGTTTCATGCAATGGACAGCCTGTCGCTAAAGTGAGTGATACGGCGGGTAAAGGAATGTGTGAAGATGAAAATTTCCTTAATTACCTCTGTGATGTTTTCCAAATAAGCCGCCAGTAATCGACAGGCATTGAAATATGCTTGCTGGCAATTAATACACCTCCTTTCTTATAAAGCATAGTGCTAAGATAGCAGGCTTCAATCCGCTTGATAGGTCACTCTGCTTTTTGCAGATCATTTATGCTTTTTGAAACTAATCGTTCATATCTGGCTTCTTTGCCGCGTTTTGCTCAGGATCCGGCACATTTTCAAACCCTGCTGACAACGCACAGCTTTCGCGAGAAGCTGCTGGAGCTGATTGCCGGGGCACAAACCCGCATCTATATTGCTGCGTTGTATTTGCAGCAGGATGAAGCAGGCGCTCAGATTTTAGAAGCGCTCTACGCGGCCCGTGCGCGTTGCCCTGATTTAGATATCCGCATTTTTGTGGATTGGCACCGCGCGCAACGTGGGCTGATTGGTGCGGGTGCGCAGGCTGGCAATGCGGCCTGGTATCAGCAAGAGCGATTAAAGCATGATCTTAATCTGCCAATTTATGGCGTGCCGGCACAAACACGCGAGCTGTTTGGCGTATTGCATCTGAAAGGCTTTGTTTTTGATGACACCGTGGTTTATAGCGGAGCTAGTTTAAATAATGTGTATTTGCATGTTGGCGAGCGCTATCGTTATGACCGGTATCATGTAATTAAAAATCCTGCATTAGCTGATAGTATGGTTAATTATTTGCAGGCGGAATTCCTCAATAGCAGTGCTGTTTATCGCTTGGATTTAGATCCTATTCCCGGTACAAAGCAAATCAGCCCGGATATTCGTCAGTTCCGTCAGCGGCTTAAATCAGCCCACTATGCAACGCATCATGCGCAGGATGAGGTGTCTGGCCTGGGTATTACCCCAGTGGTGGGGGTTGGAAAGCGTAATCCGCTTAATCGCCTGATTATTAAATTATTAGCTGCGGCAAAACATCATGTGCAAATCTGCACGCCTTATTTTAATTTGCCCCGCACAGTGATTAAAGAAATAAACCGCTTGCTGCAAAAAGGCGTAAAGGTCGATATTATCGTTGGCGAGAAAAAGGCCAATGATTTTTATATCCCGGAAAGTGAGCCATTTAAAACCATTGGTGCGCTGCCGTATTTATACGAAACGCATTTACGCCGCTTTGCCAAAGTGCATCAGCTTGATATACACCGTGGCCAGCTGAATCTTATGCTCTGGAATGATCCGGGGCATAGCTATCATTTGAAAGGGATTTGGGTTGATGACGATTATATTTTGCTTACCGGCAATAATCTGAACCCGCGTGCCTTCAGTCTGGATCTGGAAAACGCACTCTTAATTCATGATCCAAAACATGAGTTAAAAGATCAATTGCAGCAGGAAAAAGCTGAAATTGCTAAAAACACCACGCGTATTGCTTATTACCGCGAGCTGGAAACCGTGCTGGATTACCCGCCGCCGGTTAAAAAACTGCTGACCCGCTTATCACGGTTCAGGGCCGACAGATTGATTTCCAGATTGCTGTAAATTGCCCGTACCCAATAAAAAACCACGGCTTGATTGCCGTGGTTTTTTATTGTCTGAATATCATTCAGCTTATTTCCAGATCACCAGACAATGGTTTTTCTTACCACGGCGCAGCAGGGTGTAGCTGCCGTAGCGGCGGTCTGCATCGCTCATGTTATAAGCTACGTCGCTGATTTTGGCTCCGTTGATAATTACCGCGCCGCTTTCAATAAAGCCACGGGCCTGGCTTTTGGAGGTAGCCAGCTCGCCCGCTACCAGTGCATCCAGCAGGCCGGTCTGATCTTTATTGATTTCAATATGCGGCAGGCCATCGAGCGCCAGCTGTTCAAAATCGCTTTCGGTGAGGGAATTCTGGTCTTCAGAGAACAGGCTTTGGCTGATGCGTTGTGCCGCAACTACGGCATCTGCACCATGCACTAGGGTGGTGACTTGTTCGGCCAGAATACGTTGGCCTTCAGGTTTGCCTGCAGCTGCAATATCAGCCGCTTCGATGGCATCAATTTCTGTGGTGCTGAGGAAGGTGAAGTAGCGCAGGAATTTATACACATCCGCATCGGCGGTGGTCAGCCAGAATTGGTAAAACTTATAAGGCGAAGTTTTTTTCGCATCCAGCCAAATCGTGCCGCTTTCAGTCTTACCAAATTTAGTGCCGTCCGATTTAGTCACCAGTGGCATGGTCAGGCCAAATACCTGCTGCTGATTCATGCGGCGGGTGAGGTCTGTTCCGGCGGTGATGTTGCCCCATTGGTCAGAGCCGCCAATTTGCAGCTCGCAGCCGTGTTGCTTGTTGAGCTCTACAAAATCGTAACCTTGCAGCAGGCTGTAGGTGAATTCGGTGAAAGAGATGCCGGAATCGTCGCGGTTGATCCGCTGTTGCACGGCTTCTTTTTTGATCATGGCGTTTACGGAGAAGTGCTTGCCGATATCGCGCAGGAAAGTAAGCACGTCCATCTTGCCAAACCAATCGTGGTTATTGGCCATAATGGCGGCATTGCTGCCCTCAAAGCTTAAGAAAGGCTCAACTTGCTTGCGGATTTTGCCCACCCAGCTATCGATAATATCGAGGGTGTTCAGTTTGCGTTCGGTGGCTTTAAAGCTAGGGTCGCCAATCATGCCGGTAGCACCACCTACCAGAGCAATCGGCTTGTGGCCAGCTTGCTGGAAGCGTTTGAGCACCAGAATCGGTACCAAGCTGCCGATATGCAGGCTGTCTGCAGTCGGATCAAAGCCGCAATAGAGGGTAATGGATTTCTCAGCCAGCCGTTTTTCCAGTGCATCGCCATCGGTAAGCTGGGCAATCAGGCCACGCGCTTGTAAATCGCTGATTAAATTCATTTCACTCTTGCTCCGGTTTGTTTTATTTGAATCTGATATCGATTTTTAAACCCAAATCTTGAACCACGCAGTAAAGGAGAACAGGATCACGGAGAAAACCTTAAGGCAAACAATCAATTGATAAGGAATAAGCAAACTCAGCTACACATTGCTATTGCCTTGGTGATTGTCATTCCAATGGTTTTCTCCGTGGAACTCTGTGCTCTCCGTGGTTCAAGACCCGGGTTGTATAATTACAGCGTTTCTTTTAGTGCTAAAGCCTGCTCTAAAGCGGCGTCCACATTGCTGGCCAGCACATTGTAATGGCCCATTTTGCGGCCTGCGCGGGCTTCTTTTTTGCCGTAGAGATGCAGCTTGGTGTTCGGCGCTGTCAGCATGATTTCCCAGTGCGGCTCGCTGCCATCGTCGTGCCAGACATCGCCCAGCAGATTGACCATCACGACCGGTGTGTGTAAATCCGGCTTGCCGGGGTAGAGCCCGCACATGGTGCGTACCTGCTGCTCAAACTGGCTGCTAAAGGTGGCATCCAGCGTGTAATGGCCGCTATTGTGCGGGCGCGGTGCCATTTCATTGATGACCAGCGTATCGTCTTCCAGCACAAAGAATTCAACAGCAATCACGCCGATGTAGTCGAGCTTTTCAACCAGCTGGATCGCCATATTGCGGGCGCGTTCAGTGATTTCTGCGCTGATGCGGGCAGGCACGATGGAAATATCTAAAATGCCATCGGTGTGGATGTTTTCTGCCGGAGGGAAACAGGCAATTTCATTGGCAGCGCTGCGGGCCACAATTACGGAGACTTCAGCTTTCAGCGGCAGCATTTTTTCCAGCACACAGGGCTGATGCTTCAGCTCGGATAAGGCGTAGCGGGCTTCTTCCAGATTTTTGATCCGTACCTGGCCCTTTCCATCGTAGCCATTGCGGGCGGTTTTTAAAATGCCTGGCAAATAGGGGCTGAGGTCTTGCTCCAGATCGCCGGAATTCTCGATCACAAGGAAAGGCGCGGTGGCGAGGCCTGCATTACGGATAAAGTTTTTCTCTTTCATCCGGTCTTGGGCAATTGCGACCGAATCACCGGACGGGCTGACTTTTACGCCCTGGCTGGCCAGCCAGCGCATGCTGTCGGCGTTAACGTTTTCAAATTCGGTAGTGACTGCCGCGCATTGTCTGGCCAGCGCAGCCAGGGCTTCCGGATCGGTATAGGGTTTGCAAAGATGGATATCGGCGATCTCGGCGGCTGGTGCGGCCGGATCAGGGTCGAGCACGGTCACCCCATAGCCCATGGTTTTAGCTGCCATCGCAAACATACGGCCAAGTTGGCCGCCGCCCAGAATACCCAGCATCGCAGGTGGCAGAATTGGCTTAGTGGCCATCTTATCAATCCTTGTCTTGTCTTTGTTTTACGCCCTGCAGCAGAGCAACACCCCAGAGCCCCCAGCCAAAAATGGCGCCTAAAACTAAGGCTAAAGGGAGGATTTGAATCATGGCGGTGATAAATGATTTTTTTTCAAAAAAGCTAACAGCCAAAGAAAACAGCAGGCCAAAGGGCAGCCCCCAACAGAAGGCGCCCCGGTAAAAAACGCTGAATAAAAAGCCTTTTTCTTCCAGCTCTGCCAGCAATTCTTTGGCGGGCTTCATACTACTTCAGGTAATTCCATCGCCAGAACGGTTTCTTTTTGCTCTGTTCTGAAAGCCGCCAGCTTAGCGGCCAGCTCCGGAACAGCATTGGCAAGTAAAGAAATCGCAAACAGTGCTGCATTCGCAGCGCCTGCTTCACCAATGGCAAAAGTAGCCACCGGAATACCCTTAGGCATTTGCACGATGGAAAGCAGTGAATCTTCGCCACGCAGATATTTAGATGGAACAGGCACACCCAGCACTGGAATCGTTGTTTTTGCTGCAATCATCCCTGGCAGATGTGCTGCGCCGCCTGCGCCTGCAATAATGCATTGCAAGCCGCGGCTGGCGGCAGTTTCGGCGTATTCAAATAGCAAATCAGGGGTGCGGTGCGCAGAGACAACGCGGCATTCAAATGCCACGCCAAAGGCTTTTAGTTGCTTAGCGGCATGCTGCATGACTTCCCAGTCACTATTGCTACCCATTACAACGCCGACTTGAATCATGGGTTTCCCCCGAGTAAAGAATGAATGTTACCGAAAAAATGAGAATAAGGGACAGTTTCAATAGCCCTTGCGCCCAAAGAGTACTGTACTTCATGGTGTGAACGGCTGTTTGCGGATGAAAATCCGTTCTTTTTATCTAAACATTAGAAAATGCTAATAAATAGATTGACCACTTATGCCTGCTAAGGCATCCTGCGCTCCGCGGTGCATGTACCGTGTAATTCGCAATGAACTTAAAACGCTGGAAGGCTTGCTTTCCAGCGTCTTTTTTTATCTAAGCATTTGCAAATTGTGCGGCATGCATTCTGCAATACATGCCATTGTTGGCCATGAGCGCCTGATGAGTGCCACTTTCAACTATCTTGCCCTGTTGCATGACAACAATACGGCTGGCGTTTTCGATGGTAGAAAGCCGGTGGGCAATCACCAGCGTGGTGCGGCCTTGCATCAGGTTTTCCAGTGCGTCCTGAACCTTGCGCTCGGATTCGGTATCCAGCGCGCTGGTGGCCTCATCCAGAATCAGAATCGGTGCGTCTTTGTAGATTGCCCGGGCAATGGCTAAGCGCTGGCGCTGGCCGCCAGACAAGCGCATGCCGTTTTCACCCAGCAGGGTATCCATTCCATCCGGCATGGCATCGATAAATTCCAGAGCATGCGCCGCAATGGCCGCCTGACGTACACGCGCCATATCGATTTCACTGCCGTAAGCGATATTGGCGATCACGGTGTCGTTAAACAGAATCACATCTTGCGAAACGAGGGCAATTTGCTGACGCAGATTGCCAAGCTGGTAATCGGCCAGAGGGACTTGATCGATTAAAATTTGCCCTGCATTCAGCTCATAAAAACGTGGCAATAAATTGGCCAGCGTGGTTTTTCCACTGCCGGAGCTGCCCACGAGTGCAATGGTTTCTCCCGGCAAAATATCGAGAGAGACACCGTCGAGCGCCCTTTTGCCATCTTCGCCATAGGCAAACTGAATGTCTTGCAAAGAAATCGCCCCTTGTACACGGGGTAATTGATGCTGGCCCTGATTGGCCTCCGGAATTTCATCCAGAATGGCAAAGACAGATTCTGCTGCAGCAAGGCCTTTATGCAGGCTTTCATTAATTTTGGTCAGATTTTTGATGGGTTGTTGCAAGGCCATCATTTGCACCATAAAAGCTACAAATGCACCTGCGGTCAGTACGCCATCCTGAGCACGTAAACTTGCGTAATAAATAATGACCGCCAGTGTGATCCCAATCAGAAACATGATCAGGCCTGAGTTAATGCTGGAGGTAATGGCTTGTTTGATGGATAAGCGACGCACATTGTTATTGGTATTACCAAAGCGATTGGTTTCGTACGAAAAGCCACCGAATATTTTAATAATGCGCTGGCCCGACAAACTCTCATCCAGAATTTGCGTCATCTGCCCCATGGCCGCTTGTGTCTCACGCGAAAGCCTGCGCTGGCGTTTGCCTACCACGCTGATACTGATGGCTACGCCGGGTAATAAAATCAGGCAGAGCAGGGTGAGCTGCCAATCCAGATACAGCATAGAGCCGAGCAGAAACAGTAGTAACAAAGAGTCTTTGATCAGGACGGTTAGCACTTTTGTGCCTGCATCCATGATCTGATTCACGTCAAATGTCACACGGGATAGCAAAACACCCACTGATGTTTTATCGAAAAATTGAACGGGCAGGCTAAGCATCCGGGAGAACATTTTCCCTCGCAGATCATGCATTACTTTGGATGAAACCCAAGCCGTGGTGTATTCATTGCCAAAATTGGAGATCAGCCGAAGCAGTGCCAGGCCTAAAATTTGTGCGGGTAAAATCCACGCCATGCTGCGGGCGAGTGCTGATGTCTGCAGGTTTTGGTCAACCAAGGGTTTGAGCAATAACGTTAAGCCTGCATCTACTGCGGCGGCAACAGACAGGCAAACCACGGAGATGGCCACTATTTTCCAGTAAGGGCGGATTTCGCCCAGGATGCGCATATATAAAGCTCGATTATTCATCGCTGACATCGGCATGCCTTGGTGTGGGTTTTACAAGAAAGGGGCGGATTATACGCTGTCGCTTGCTGTTCATGGGCGGAAGGAGTGCGCCGTTTGGGGGATAATTAATGCCCTTTATGGCGGTCCCAAGCTGATCCCAATCCCTTAAGTCAGGGCTTATGGCACTGCCGCTCTGTGGCTTGCATTGAATGATCTCATGGCGGGTGAAACCCGCGTATTTCTTAACAAGCTTATTGGGTTTTACCCGCCCGGCGAAGAACCCTTCGTTTAAGTGCCCAAGATCAGGCGCTGCCTGCCTTTTTATAACTTACAAATCCCCGTATCTGCTTTGCAGCAGGGCGGCAATCACTGGCGCTACTGTTTCAGTGCGAAAGATTCGGGGGCCGAGGATTAGCGGGGTGTAGCCAGCGGCCACTGCAAGTGTTTCTTCGGTAGCAGAAAATCCCCCTTCCGGGCCGACTAAAACGGCGGCGCTGCGGGCGGTAGCGGGCAGCTGGTTTTGCCGGATTGCACCAATGGGCGATAGCAGCAGTTTAAGTTCGGCGTCTTGTGCCAGTGCTTGCTCAAATTTAATGGCAGGCAAAATAAGCGGCACCCGGGTGCGCCCGCATTGCTCGCAGGCGGATACGGCAATGGCCTGCCAGTGGGCAAGGCGTTTTTCGGCCCGCTCGCCACTAAGGCGCTGCTGGCAATATTCGGAGATCACCGGCTGAATACGGCTAACCCCAAGCTCACTGGCTTTCTGGATGGTGTAATCCATACGATCACTGGCCGAGATAGCCTGAACCAGCGTGAGATCCAGCGGGGATTCCCGATCCTGCTCATCCCATGTGAGTACTTCTATGCTGACATGGCGCTTGCCCATTTCGGTAACACGCGCAGCGTATTCACCGCCCTGGCCATTAAATAAAATGATATCGTCATCGGGCTGCAAGCGCAGCACTTGCACATGGCGGGCAACACTTTCTGGCAGGTTAAAGCCAAGGCCAGCGGCCAGTGGCATATCAAGGAAAAATCTGGGCATATCCACCTCGTGCATTGGAGGAGTTGGTATACCGCAAGGCGGCAGGGGATTCAAGTACTGGCAGGGATTTTGCCTGATCCGCCAGAGGCTGGAAATCAAGCTGCGCCCCGAGCATGCCCTGGGTTTGGATATGACGCTTTGATTAAGTACAAATTTAATACAATGTTTACAAGCCTCGTGACATCAAATTGAAGCAGAATATGCCGGTGGCGTTTGTGGCTGTGGCATTATTCTGTTGCTCAATGTTTAACCCTTTTGAAAGAAGCCTCTCTGTATGTGGATAACCAAGGTAAGTATCAAACATCCGGTATTTGCAACCATGGTCATGCTGGCGTTGCTGGTGCTTGGCATGGCCTCGTATGGTTTGCTGCCGGTAGAGCGTATGCCGCCTGTGGCCAGCCCGCAGGTGTTTGTGCAGCTGAATTATCCGGGTGCATCACCAGAGGCCATTGAAAACGATCTGATCAAGCCTCTGGAAGAGCAGATCAATACCGTAAACGGGGTGAAGCATATCTGGGCCACGGCGCGTGAAGGCTCGGCCTTTATGTCGGTCGAGTTTCGCATGGATGCAAACTCGGCCAATGGCTTGCAGGAAATCCGCGATAAAGTGGCTTTGATTAAGCCTAATTTTCCTAAGGAAGCTAAAGATCCGCTGGTACTGAAAGCGGACATCAGCGGCGAAGCCGAGCCTGTTGTGCAACTGGCATTGCGATCCGGCACGCTCAGCCTGCGCGAGCTGAGCATGTTATCCGAGCAGGTGGTGGTAAAGCGTTTACGCACAGCCCCAGGCGTGGGCAGCATCAACAGCAATGGTTTGGTGAATCGGCAGATTCAGCTGCGTTTGCGCCGCGATGCACTTAATAGCTATGGCCTGGGTGTGGATCAGGTGATGGATGCGGTACGTGAGGCCAATCAGGACGTGCCTGCGGGCCGTATTGTGAATGGCGATCACGAGCAGTTGGTGCGCCTTGAAGGCAAGATTAAAGACCCTAAGCAATTTGGCAAAATTATTGTGGCCCGCCAGGCGAATACCCCGGTTTATCTGGAGCAGGTTGCCGATGTGATTGATGGTGAGCAAGAGCGCACCTCGATCTCTCGCCTTGATGGCCAGCCGGTGATCAGCCTCGATATTTTCCCGATTCAGGGCAGCAATATTGTTGAGCTGGGTGATGGCGTAAAGACAGTGGTAGAGAAGATGCAATCTTCCTTACCCGCAGGCGCCGAGCTGACCATAGTGCAGGCAAATTCTGATGAAATTAAAAGGGCGCTGAATCACACAAAAACCACCATTTTAGAAGGCGGCATTCTCACCACGTTGATTGTGTTTATGTTTTTGCACTCATGGCGCAGTACGGTCATTACCGCTTTAACCTTACCAATCTCGGTGATTGCCACTTTTATTGTGGTGCATGCCTGCGGCTTTTCTTTAAATATGCTGACGCTGATGGCGCTCAGCTTATCGATTGGCCTGTTGATTGATGATGCGATTGTGGTGCGGGAAAACATCGTCCGCCATTTAGGTATGGGCAAAAATCATTTCCAGGCCGCTCATGACGGCACCGAAGAAATTGGCCTGGCGGTTATGGCCACAACCTTTGCGATTGTGGCTGTGTTTGTGCCGGTGGCGTTTATGCACGGCATTATCGGGCAGTTTTTCTTTCAGTTTGGGATTACCGTCACGGTGGCGGTGCTGGTGTCGCTGTTTGTCAGCTTTACGCTCGACCCGATGTTATCTTCTGTCTGGCACGATCCTGAAGGAAACCGCTTTAAAAGCTGGCCCCGCATGGGCCGGTTTATGGCGGCTTTTGAGCAAAAGATCGAGTATCTGCATGAAATCTACGGGCGTTTTCTGGCTTGGTCATTGGGCAAAAGAAAAACAGTATTAGCTGCGGCCTGCGTGTTTTTTCTGAGCAGCCTGTTTTTACTTCCGTTTATTGGTACAGAGTTCGAGCCAAAACAGGATTTGGGCTTAGTGCGTATGCAGCTTAATACGCCGATTGGCTCCAGCCTTGCGTATACCGACGATAAGGTGAAGCAGATTGAAGCCTCTTTAAAATCATTTAAAGAAATTGCTTCTGTGCAAACAACGGTGGGCGTGCAAAGCAGCAAGAATATGGCTGAAATAACGCTTAAGTTGGTTGAGCGTAAAAAACGCCGCTCGCAAGACGATATCGAAAAAGAAATACGCAAGGTGATTGGCCACATCGCAGGCGTAGAGCTATCGGTGGGCGGCTGGAAGCCGATTTTTATTACGGTATTTGGCCCGGATCCAAGCAAGCTGACCCAGATCACCGGCGATTTAATGAAGAAGATTGCCAAAATTCCGGGTGTGGTCGATCTGGAAAGCAGCGAAAAAGCCTTTACCCCAACGCTGGCGATCAAAATTGATAACGAAGCGGCCAATGATCTGGGTCTGAATAATGCCCAGATTGGCAGCGCACTGCGCTCATTGATTTCGGGTGAAACGATCAGCCATTATCTGGCCAGCGACGGGCAAAATTATGATGTGGTGGTGCAGCTGGCCGAACAAGACCGCCGTACGGCTTCAGACTTGGGCGATTTGTATTTAAGCAGCAGCAAAACCAATAGCGATGGCTCGCCCAAGCTGGTGTCTTTGCGCCAGGTGGCCAGCTTGGAAAAAAGCACCAGTGCCCAGCAATTAAAGCGGCTTGATTTACAGCGCCGTGTTTCGCTTTACGCCAATGTGCAGGGCCGCCCAAGCGGCACGGTAAGTGGTGAAGTGCAGGCACTGCTGGATAAAACCGAATTGCCCGCTGGCTACCACTTTGGCGCTGGCGGCCAGCAGGCCGAGATGCAAGAAGCCTTTGCAGCCTTCGTGGGTGCCATTGGCCTGGCGCTGATCTTTATTTACTTTGTTTTAGCTTCGCAATTTGGCAGCTTTTTACAGCCGCTGGCGATTATGGCTTCCCTGCCATTCTCACTGACTGGCGCTTTACTGGCCTTATTTTTTACCGGCACCACCATTAATTTATTCTCCATGATCGGCTTTATGATGCTGCTCGGTTTAGCAGTTAAAAACGCGATTCTGCTGGTGGATTTTGCCAACACCGCCAAGCGGGAAGGGCTGGCTGTAAAAGACGCTTTACTTTCTGCTGGTCAGGTGCGTTTGCGGCCAATTTTGATGACCACCGCTGCGATGATTTTTGGCATGTTGCCGATGTCGCTGGGCCTTGGCGAAGGCGGGGAAACACAAGCGGCCATGGGCCGGGCGATTATCGGGGGGGTGATTTCCTCCACCGTGCTGACGCTGATTGTTGTGCCGATTTTATACGCCTGGCTGGATGGCTGGGCCGTAAAACGCAAGGCGCGCAAAGCCGTGAAACTGGCTGCCGTTTCTCTGTAGCGTTTTAGATGATTAACCTGAAATTGCTCTCATCATTAATCAGGAATAAATGCGATGACTGTATTTAAAAAAAGAACTATTGGCCTGGGTTTATTGCTTGTGGTGCTGGCTGCGGGCGGCGTGGCTTTTACTCAGAGCAAGGCAAAAGAGAATAAAGCAGAAGATAAAAACGCCCCGCGTAAACTGGAATTTGCGGCGGCAGATCTGGCTGTGGTGACATTGCGCCCACTGGATCAGTCCATTCCTGTTAACGGGGCTTTGCAGGCGGTAAACCATGCATCGCTGCGCTCTAAAGTATCGGCTCAAGTTGATCAGGTGCTGGTGCGTGAAGGCGAGGAAGTCAAAGCGGGGCAGATCCTGGCGCGCTTTGATGCCAGCAATATTGCGGCACAGTTAAACGAGCGGCAAAGTAATCTGGAAATGGCCAAAGCCGAGCTGAGCCTGGCCGAAAAAACGCATGGCAAAAACCAGACTTTGCAAAAGCAGGGCTTTATTTCTGGTAATGCCTTTGACAGCAGCTCCAGCACGCTGGCAGTCAGCCTTGCCAAATTAAAAGCGATTCAGGCGCAAGTGGCTGTGGCCAAAAATGCCATGGACGATATGGTGCTGCGTGCGCCTATTGGTGGGCAGATCAGTAAGCGCTCTATTCAGCCAGGTGAAAAGGTCGATCAGAATTCTGAGCTGTTTAATATCGTCGATTTATCTGCCATGGAGCTGCAAGTGGCCGTGCCAGCCAGCCAGATTGCCCATGTATCGGCAGGGCAGCTGGCCGAGTTTCAGGTCGATGGCTTTAACGGCAAGGTATTTAATGGCACGGTGCAGCGCATCAATCCGGAAGTCGAAAAAAACTCCCGCGCTATTACTGTGTTTATCGCGGTGAAAAACCCGGCTGGTGCTTTACGCAGCGGCATGTTTGCCAAAGGCCTGCTCGCGCTTGGGCAATCGCAGGCTAAACTCACCATCCCCAATAGCGCCGTACAGGGTGGATCAACTGATCCCTATGTTTACAGCCTGGAAAACGGCAAAATCGCTCAAAAAAAGGTTAGCCTGGGAAGCAATGACGAGCGCAGCGGCTTAGTAGAAATCACCTCCGGCCTGAATGCCGGTGCCAAAGTGCTGGCCAGAAAAATGGATGGCATCAAGCCGGGGATGGTGGCGACTGCGGTGGGGGGATGAGTTATCTTATTCCTAAGGTATCTGCTAATCCGAGTCTATTGGCGTTTGCTTGAGGTGTTTTTGATGGTTAAGTATTTAATGCTATTTGTTTTTTTATCAGCCAATGCCTTGGCTGCTAACGTTGGGGTACAAGAAAAAAACCTCGAAGATAGTGAGCGCAGTTTGTTGTTGCGGCTTTGGTACCCGACAGATAGCTTGGTACAGATGGAACCATTATTAAAAACCGATACAGTTTTTAAATCGCCGAACGCGGTGCCAGATGCCCCATATGGTTTGGCGACTCGCCCTCTTATTTTGTTGTCGCATGGTTTGAATGGAAGCTGGGTTAATCTTGCTTGGTTGGCTGAAAACTTGGCAGGGAAAGGCGCTCTGGTGCTTACGTTAGATCATCCTGGAACATCGTTCAAGAGCCGAAATAATGTAGAAACGCCTCGCCTTTGGGAGCGACCTAAGGATATCAGCCGCGCAATCAGCCTATTGCTAGATGACCCTATTTGGAAAACACGGATTGATCAGCACAAAATCACAGTGATTGGGCATTCTATGGGGGGCTATACCGCTTTGGCGTTGGCCGGAGCACGCTTCAATACCGAGCAGTTTCTACAGAGCTGCCAGCAATATCCCTTATTTGCAGATTGTCGCTGGTATATGGCACAGCATCTCGCAGGCAGTCAGCAAGATATGGAATCTGATTTACACGATGCTCGGATTAGCGCAGTAGTTTCTTTGGATTTAGGCTTTGTTGGGGGGATGGATAGGTCAAGCCTGAAGAAGGTTAAGATTCCGATTTTGGTCTTAGCTGCAGGGGATCAAGAGACCTCTTTACCTTCACAATATCAATCACGCTTGCTAGTGAAATCATTAAGGAAAGTGGAATATTTTGAGTATTCAGATGCCAGTCATTTTAGCTTTATTGCTGAGTGTAAGAAAGGAGCGCTGGATTTACTAAGAGAAGAAGGGCCTGGTGAAGAAGTTATTTGTCTGGATTATCAGGGCCGTTCACGTAGTGAGCTGCATGAAGAAGTCGCTGGTGCTATTAGTACATTTTTAAATAAGCAAGCCTTGCTACCGACTCAAAATTAATGCCAGTAAGACTTGTTGTCTTGTGTGCGGGCACATGAGTCTACAGGTGAAAATCTCTCGTTGTCATCCCTGGGTGGGCAAGGTAAAGCGCCTTGCCCACCCTACACATTGCTTAGATTATTTAAGCAGAAGTCTCTGCACTCGCTGGCCGTAATGCCTGCCAGTCCATTTTACGGGTAAGCACCATCACGCAGCTGAGTAAGGCAAACAGCGTGATACTTCCCATCAGCAGCGCCATATCTTCTGATTGCAAGATGCCATACAGCAGGCCATAGAGCGCTGTTAATACCACGGCAAATCCTGCCCCCCGTTGCCATGCGGCCAGTACAAAACTCACGTAATAGCCAAGCAATAACACCGATGCCGCTGCGGCGCTCCAATAGGCTTTGGCAAAGCCCAGGTGCTCAGACAATGATAGGGTCAGCAGGAAAAACAGAGCTAAGGCTGCACCGACTAAGGCGTATTGCACGGGGTGAATCTCGATTCGTCTCATCAGCGCCATTAAAAACACCGCGCCAAAAATCACCAGTACAAATAATTCGGCATATTTAATCGTGCGCTCGTTTAAGACATATCTGTCTACAGGATCAACAAGGCGTAATCCCAGCGAGGCGGAAGAGCATTCTGAGCCGCTGCATTTGCTGGTTTGAGCACCGCCTGTAGCCAGCTGGCTGGTTTGCCAGCGGGCGCTAAACCCTTGGGCTGTCACGCTACGTTCGATCGGTGCAAAATTGCCGCTAAAGCTAGGGTGTGGCCAGTTGCCAGCGAGTGCCACATGGCTTTCTTTCCCCACAGGTTCGATCAGTAATTGCGTGGTGCCGCTGAGTTTTAAATTGAGTTTGAAATCCAGTGATTGCCCGGAATCAGCCAGCTTAACCATGGCATGTACCCCATTGCCCAGATTTGTGGCGGGTGCTGCCACGGCAACGGCTGCAGCGCTGTCTTCTGCTGTGTTTGCCGTGGTATGAATTGCTGATTGGGCCGTGCCCGGCTCAAAGTTCAGCGTATCGGCGGCTAGCGTGCCGCCCATATTTTGAATCCCGCGGACATCTGACAGGCTCAGTACCAAATAAGGCTTGCCCCAGCGGCTGCTGATTTTTTCACGGCTGGAGCCAGGGTGCTGCTCATAGCTATTGAGCGGTGCAACGGCAAAGCGGCCGGAAAGGATTAAATCACTGCGGTAAATTGGCGCTTCAAAAATGCCGCGTTTCAGGCTTTCTACCGCCAATTGCCCTTTAGCCGAAAACTGCTCGGGGCTGATGATGATATTGCGGCTGCTGGTACTGTCTTCCCATGCGCTTATTTTTCCCTGAGGCGTGGTTTGCTCAACGAGTTTGCTGGTGGTTTCGGAGAGCGGCAGCACCAAGAAGGGCCCTTTTACCGTTTGCTCGCCAGCGCTGAATTGCGAAATCTCCTGCCGCACTTCCTGAGCACGTTGCTGCCGCTCAAAAACCAGATGCCGAACCATATTTAAAACCACAATCATCCCCAGCATCAGCAGGCCGATGGTGATGATTTTCCACTTTAACTTCATGATATTCCCCTGTGCGCTTGTGTGATGGGGGCATTGTGGATGGCTGATGTGGAGGGAAAATGCGGGGAATGTGGAGATTGTGTGGAGATAGGATATTTTGTTCTTAGGGAGAAACGCTTTAAATCTAGTCGTGATTTTTTAAATAGTGCCTTCGGCACGTTGATTTAGGAGCGGTAGCCACCGCGGGGGCCTTCCTTTCTTGAACGGCCAAGAAACGAAGCTAAAGAAGGCCGCCCCGAACAGCACGAAGGCCCCTCACTGCGGACAATCGAGTCGGCGGCTGCGGGACTCACTCGCTTCGCTCGCTCAAACATCCTCGCCGAAACCCCGCCCCGCTTGTTCTTCGCTTCGGCGTGCTTCAGGGGGATTTAAAGCCCCGTGCTACGAGTCACGATATAAACCCAGATCATTGAATTTGGAAATGCTCAAATCGTAAAGAAAAATAGTTAAATTCAAAAAAATACTTTTCTCCGTGAAACTCCGAGTTCTCCGTGTCCTCTGTGGTTCAAGATTTGGGTTTTTGTTATTTAATTAACCCAAGGGCAAACAAACCCTCGCCACTACGCCTCCCTCCGCATGATTCGCCAGGCTCACACTTCCGCCATGCAATTCCAGTATGGTGCGGGTAAGGGCCAGGCCCAGGCCGGTGCTTTTTTGGCCGGTGGCGGGGCGGGGCAGGGAGTAGAAGCGCTCGAACAGTCGGGTGAGGGCGTAATCGGGGATGGGCTCGCCCTGATTGTGGATGGCAATGTGCAGGCTTTGCGCCTCAACCGTCAGCTCGATATGGATCTGGCCGTGCTCAGGGGTGAAGTCCAGTGCGTTTTGCAGCAGATTTCTGATGGCTTGGGCGAGTAAAAAGGCCTCGCCATGGATGATGGCGGCGTGCCATGGGGCGTGCAGTATTTGCTGTGTACCGGCTTGCGGGCTGAGTGCGTTGATGACTTCATCGAGTAGTTTGGCGATATCCACAGGTTCAGCGTCTTTCAGGCCGTGCCTTGCTTCCAAAGTGGCGAGTTGCAGCAGGCGGTCGACAATTTGTTGCATACGCGCGGTTTCCTGGCGGATATGGCTGGTAAAACGGCTGTGATCGCTCTCTTTAAGCGCCAGGCCTTCTTCAAATAAAATTTCTGCCGCACCTCGTATGCCTGCCAGGGGGGATTTCAGCTCGTGAGTCAGATCATGCACATAGTTTTCGATATAGGCTTTGCCTTCCAGGCGCTCCCGCATCGTGCCGAGTGCCGTGGCCAGGGTGGTTAGTTCGCGATTGGCGGTGAAGGCAGGTACGGGCACGGCCTGGCCCTCGCTCACGGCCAGTGCAAAGCCGGTGAGCTTATTAATACCCCGGCTTAACCACCATGAAAACAGCGCCCCAATAACAAGACCAATGGCCAGCAGCAAGAGTCCCGCCCGCCAGAGTTTGTTTTCACTGCGATCAATAAAGGGCTGCATCGCCCAATTGGGGCGGGCGACGGTGAGCACGCCCACAATCTCTGTGCCCTTGGTAATTGGTGCGGCAACGTGCATTACGGTGGATAGCTCATTTTTTGGATCGGCCAGCGAGCTGCGGGCACCATATTGGCCGCGCAGCGTCAGGTAAACATCACGCCACTGGCTGTAATCCTGCCCCAGCGCCTGGCCGGTGGAATCCATTATCACCTTGCCCTGGGCATCGGTCACATACACGCGCAGAAAGGTTTTATCGCGTGGCACGCCCCACACTTTGGCTTGCGGATTTCTTTCGGCAAACAGCTTAATTGCCTTGGCAAAGCGGCCCGCATCGAGTCGCCCGGCCACAAAATCAGGCTGGATCAGCTCGGCCAGCAGATTGGCGGTATCAACCAGCACTTCCTCACTGGATTGGCGCACTGCCGGTTTGATTTCATCTCTGACCAAACTAAGCACATAGGCGGCCAGCAGGCTGACCAGCAAAAAGTAACCAAAGAAAATCCGCAGGGAAAAGCGCATTAAACCTGCTCCAGCGCATAGCCAAAGCCACGGTGGGTGGCGATGGGATCGAGATCGGGTTTCACTATGCGCAATTTGGCGCGCAGGCTTTTGATATGGCTATCAATGGTGCGCTCGAAGCTGTCTTCAGCGGCCTCTCCAAGTGCATCCAGCAATTGTGCGCGGCTGAATACCTGGCCGGGATGGGCAAGCAGGGTGATCAGCAGGCGGTATTCTGATGGCGTAAGTGTCAGGTTATTGCCCGCATATTGCACCCGTTTGGCCGCGGCATCGTGCACAAACAGCCCGTTGTGCATAGCAGAATGGCTGATGGTGGCAGCAGGGCTGCTGCGCTTTAAAATGGCTTTTACCCGGGCAGCCACTTCGCGCGGGCTAAAGGGCTTGAGCACATAATCATCTGCGCCTAATTCCAAACCTAAAATCCGGTCGAACTCCTCGCTTCTGGCTGTGAGCAGCAGCACCGGCAGCTCGCTGTGGCGGCGCAGGCGTTTGAGCACTTCCAGCCCGCTATCGTCCGGCAGGCCGATATCTAAAATCAGCAGATCAGGTTTTTGCGCCTGAATCGCCGCCTCGCCTTCCCTGGCCAGGCTGTAGCAGCTCACGCTAAAGCCTTCCCGCTCCAGCGCAAAGCGCAGCGTATCGGTGATAGCCGCTTCGTCTTCGATCAGGATGATGGATGACATAAGTGAGATCGCTCTTATTGAATGGCCTTGATTGTAAGTGACTTTGTGCCGCGGTTGTCAGCGTATTTCCTGCTATGCTGCATTGCAGCATAAATTTAATCTCCATGCTTTAAGCTAAATGGCGTTGCGGCATCAAACGCTAAAAACCACGGTTTGAATCCTGTAGTACAGGGGTTAAGCCGCAGAGGGCTGGCTATGACTAAGAATGTGATCAATCTTGCATTGCAAGGCGGCGGTGCGCATGGCGCGTTTACTTGGGGCGTGCTGGATGCCTTGCTTGAAGACGGGCGGATTCAATTTGAGGGCGTCAGCGGCACCAGTGCGGGGGCGATGAATGCCGTGGTGCTGGCACAAGGCTTGATGGATGGTGGTGCAAGCGGGGCAAGGTTGGCGCTGGATCAGTTCTGGCAAGCGCTGGCGGGTAGTATGCCTGGGGATTTGGTCCAAGGCGGCGGTGCAGGCATCAGCCAGGTTACCAAGGCAATGCAGCAGTGGACGCGTTTTTTATCCCCCAGCCAAATGAATCCTTTTGATTTAAATCCTTTGCGTGATCTGGTTGTAAATCAGATTGATTTTGCCGCTTTGCAAACGCATAGCCCGGTTAAATTATTTATTGCCACCACCCATGCTAATTCAGGCAAGTTAAGAGTTTTTCAGAATCATGAAATGAGTGCAGATGTGATTCTGGCCTCCGCCTGCCTGCCTACGATCTACCGCAGTGTATTAATCGATGGAGAGCCCTATTGGGATGGTGCTTATTCGGCCAACCCGGCAGTGTTCCCATTATTTGATTACTGCAGTGCCTGCGATATTTTGCTGATTTTATTGCAGCCTTTAAGTCTGGAGGCTACGCCTGATTCTGCCAGAGAGATTCAAAGCAGAATTCTGGATATCACTTTTCAATCGGGCTTTTTGCGTGAAATGCAAATGTTTACGCGCCTCAAAGCGCGCAGGCCCTTATTTGTATGGTCAAAATTAGACCGGCATATTGCCCGTACCCATTTTCATCTGATTGAGGCGGATTTAGCCCATTTTGATGCCGAGTCTAAATTAGCTGTGAATCTGAAATTCTTTTCCACGCTCAAAGATCTGGGGCGTGAGGCAGGGCAGAAATGGCTGGCAGCCCATCATCTCAAGCTGGGTAAGTCGTCCAGCGTGGATTTGGCTGAGGTATTTGCCTGATTGCCGGATTGAACTGAATTGGTGGGAAATTTGTGCCTAATTTTGCCATTTGCCAAGGCAATGCGGCGAAAGTAGCCTTGTTGCTGCATAATGTGCATTAACTCAACAACAAAAAAGGATAGGAGTTTCTTGAAACTCCGGATATGGGTAGTAGTATCTTACTGATCGTTCTTGCTTTTCTGCTTGTACTTCTTAACGGCTTTTTTGTGGCCGCAGAGTTTGGATTAGTTAAATTACGCTCTACGCGTGTTAAAGCCATTGCCAAAACAATGGGCTGGCGAGGGCGTATTTTACTGAAGGTTCATGGCGATTTAGATGCCTATCTTTCAGCTTGCCAGCTCGGTATTACCCTCTCATCCCTTGGTCTTGGCTGGATTGGTGAGCCTGCTTTTGTTCAGCTTCTGCAACCGCTGTTCGGTGCGCTGGGCATTATGAACGAGGCGCTGGTGCATTCCATTTCCTTTGCTGTTGCTTTCTTTATTATTTCTTATCTGCATATTGTGGTGGGCGAGCTGGCCCCTAAATCCATGGCGATTCGTATGCCTGGCAAAATCAGTATGTGGACAGCCGTACCCCTTTATGCTTTTTACTGGCTGATGTATCCCGCAATCTGGACGCTGAATCACAGCGCCAACTGGGTGCTGCGTAAAGTGGGGCTGGATGCGGCCAAAGGCCACGACAGCCATTATTCTTCTGAAGAGCTTAAGCTGATCCTGCGCACTTCCCAGTCGGATGATCAATATACTGAAGATGATTGGCGCGTATTGGCGCAGGCACTTGATTTCCGTGATCTGGATGTGGCCGATTTAATGCATCCGTTCAGCGAAGCTGTGGCGCTGTCGGCCAGTGCCGATATTGAAACCAGCCTGGATAAAATTGTTCAGCACCGTTACAGCCGCTACCCCTTACTGGATGAAAACGGCCATGTGCAGTCGGTGGTCCATTTAAAAGATATTTTCTTTGCTATGCGCAGAGGAGAGCTGCCGGAGCGACTGGATAAACTGGCGCGCCCGGTGCAAACCGTCTCACCGCGTTTATCTGCGTCTGAATTATTTAAGCGCTTCCAGCACGGCGCGCCGCATTTTGCCGTGGTGGCCTATCAGGATGGCCAGCCGCTCGGCTTTATCACCTTAGATAATTTGCTCGGTGCTTTGGTGGGCGAGATTCGTGACGAATTCCGCCAGGCACAGAATGAATGGTCCAAGATGGATGATGGCTCGATGATCGGTAAGGGCAGCTTAACCATTTTTACCCTGGAGCGTGCCTTAGGCATTGATATCGAAGACACCGACGTGGATTCAGTAGGCGGTCTGATTATGCAGCAGCTGGGCGATCTGCCCACAGAAGGCCAGCGTATCCAGTTTGAGCACTTTGACGCCGTAGTTAAAAAAATGAATGGCCCAAGGATTGTGCTGGTAAGGATTTATCCGCGGGAAATGGTGAGCTGATTGGGGGGGGCACAGTTTTAACGTGCCAACAGGGGCAACAGATAGCCGCCAATATTTGTGATGAGCATGTGGCTACAAAAATTGCCCATCCTAAACCTTGTTTTCCTCCGTGCTCTCTGTGGCTTCCGTGGTTCAGATGTGGGTTTTGCAATGTCATATCGCTTAAGTTGATGTGATTGGGGCCCACGCCCTGGACTTCCACACGTTTCTTTGACATGCTTGCATCAGTCTTATTAATCTAAAGATGCCAATGCAAGCTTTTGTCTTTCTGCTGTTTCTTGGTTTACTTTCTTCAGCACAAGCTGCCACCAAGCCTTGCCGTGTCGATGGCTTTCCTCAGGAAGTGCAATGCGGGCAGATTACCAGGCCGCTTGATCCTGCGGATCCTCAGGGTAAGCAAATCCAGATTCATTATCTGGTGCTGCGTGCGCAGGATAGAAATCAGCTGGCCGATCCGATTTTCTTTCTGGCTGGCGGGCCGGGGCAGAGCGCGATTAATGTGGCGGGCTGGGCCGAGCATCTCTTCAATAAATTGCAATTACGCCGTGATATGGTTTTTGTAGATCAGCGCGGCACGGGCCGCTCTGCACCTTTGGAATGCCCGGAGTCGCAAGATTTAAGCAAGCTGACTGATAGCGAGGGTGCGCTGCGCGACATCAAGCGCTGCCAGGCCACTCTTCAAAAATTGCCTTATGGCGATCTGCGCTTTTTTACCACTTCGATTGCCGTGCAGGATTTAGATGCTGTGCGTAAGGCCGAGGGCTATCCGGCTATTAATCTGGTTGGCGTTTCCTACGGTACCCGGGTGGGGCTGGAGTATTTACGCCAATATCCGCAAGCGGTGCGGCGTGTGGTACTCGATGGCGTGTTGCCACCTGATTACGCCATATCGGGCAGCGATATACAAAAGGCCCTGGACAGCCTAGTTGCTGATTGTAAAAGCGATGCGCGTTGCCAAAGCGCATACCCAAATCTGGCACAGAGCTGGCGCGATTTACTGGCCAGTACGCCTAAAGCCACCGTGTTAAAACATCCCCGCTTAAATACCGAAGCCAATGTGACCATCAGCCGTGAGAGCGTGCTGGGCATGGTGTCGGCCGTTTTGTATTCGCCAGTGAATAGCGCAGGCCTGCCGTTTGCCATTACCGAAGCCAAGGCTGGGCGGTTTAACCCGCTATTGGCGCTGAGCGGGCAGACGGCTTTGCCCAATGCGGGCAAGATTTTTGCGGGCATGCATTACTCGGTATGGTGCGCTGAGGAAGCGGGCCGCCTGCCGGTGCTGGATGATGATTTTGACCGTTTCCGCAGTGAAACCTATCGAAAAGTCTGCGGAGAGTGGCCACGCGGCGCTGTGCCTGCAGCTTTTTATACCCTGGCTAAAAGCGCATCCCCGGTATTGCTGCTGAGCGGCGGGCTGGATCCAGTTACACCACCTCAGCACGCGACCCACGTTGCCAAAGCGCTGGGCGCTAAGGCGAGGCATGTGGTGCTGGGCAAATCTGGCCACGGCATGCTGATGCAAAGCTGTGTGGATGATCTGGTGTACCGTTTTGTGAATGCAGAAGACGCGCAGAAAGTAGACCTAAGCTGCGTAAAACCCATCCCAAGGCCCATGGCGTGGGTCTTGCCTAAAGGTTAAGCCAAACCCCAAATCTTGAACCACGGAGGGCACGGAGAACACGGAGAACACGGAGGTACACGGAGAAAACCAGATCAATTTTATGTTTGTTAGTTTTTGTAAACTGAATGTTTTATGCATAAAAAGGCGTCATCCCCGAGGGTTCTTATCGGAGATCCAGTTGCGATACTGGATGGCTACCTGTTGTATTCAAGGGACTGCTGTTTAGTTTTACTAAAGGTTTTCTCCGTGATCCTCCGTGTTCTCCTTTACTCCGTGGTTAAAGGTTTGGGTTTTCAAAGGAATGGTTCAATGTTTGTTAAAACAGCATGATTATTGTCGAGCAATTATCTAAGCAATTTGTCCGTGAAGCGGGCCTGGGCTGGCGGCGTTCTAAGAGCGTGGTGCAGGCGGTGAAGGATATTCACTTTAGCGCGGCAGATGGCGTGGTAACGGGCTTGTTGGGCGCGAATGGCGCGGGCAAGACCACCACTTTGCGCATGATTGCCGCGCTGCTGCCTGCGGATTCCGGGCGGGTGCTGGTTGATGGTGTGCAGGTGGAGGCAGGCAAGCAGGCTACGCAAGCGCGGATGGGCGTGTTGTCTGATGCACGGGGCTTGTATCCAAGGCTGAGCGCCCGTGAAAACATTGCTTACTATGGCGTGCTGCACGGCATGAGCCATGACGAAGCCAACGAGCGGGCCACGGCACTGGCCGATGCGCTGGATATGCGCGCCTTGATGGAGCGGCGCTGCGAAGGCTTTAGCCAGGGTGAAAAAATGAAAACGGCCTTGGCAAGGGCGCTGGTGCATGATCCGCAAAATATTATTCTGGACGAGCCTACCAATGGGCTTGATGTGCTGGCCACAAGGGCGCTGCGCGAGTTTCTGGCATGGCTTAAATCACCCGCTGGCGGCAGCAAATGCATTCTGTTTTCGACGCACATCATGCAAGAAGTAGAGCGGCTTTGCGATCATGTTGTGATCGTGGCTGGCGGCACAACCGTTGCACAGGGCACGGTAGCCGGGCTATTAGATCAGGCAGCAGAAAGCAATTTTGAAGACGCTTTTGTGAAACTGGCTTTTGCTTGAAACATTCAAAAATGGTGACTACTCAGGTGTACAAACAAAACACAAATCTTGAACCACAGAGGACTCAGAGTTACACGGAGAAAATCATTTTATGTTTTGTTTTGCTCAGTGATTCTCTGTTTTCTTCCAAACGCCGTGGTTTAAGGCTTGGGTTTTAAATACAAAATAAACTGGAAATGAGCGCATGATGATTTGGGAAATATTTAAAAAAGAATGGGTTGATTCATTAAGAGACAAGCGCACCATGCTGGTGGTGATTTTGTCTTCTTTAATGGGCATGCCCTTCTTTTTATTTATCAGCTCTGAAGCGTATTCCAGAATGGATGAGCAAAATGAGAAACGCTTTATTCGGGTAGTCGGGGCGCAATATGCGCCGGAGTTAATCAATTATATTGCCCGGCAAGGTTTTGAAATTAAAACCGCAGGGCCAGATTTTGCAAATAAATTACACAGCAAAGAATATACCGAGCCGGTACTGCTGTTGCCGCAAAACTTTGCCAGCCAATATGCCGCAGGGATTGCACCCAGGGTAGAGATTGTCAGTGATTTAGCCAATAAAGACACCCAAATGGGCGTGCGGCCAATTAAGGTGCTTTTACAAGGCTTTATGCAGGAGCAGGCCGGTTTAAATCTAAGCATGCGTGGCATTTCTGCCGAAATATTAACGGTGTTAAAAGTAGAAGAGCGCCATTTAAGCCGCGCAAAAAATCAGCAGAGTGCAGGGCTTAAAGAAATGCTGCCCTTTATGTTTATCATGACGCTATTAGGTGTGGGCATGTATGCGGCGATTGATACCTCGGCAGGGGAGCGTGAACGTGGCTCTTTAGAACCCTTAATGATGAATCCGGTATCGAGCTGGCATTTTGCTTTGGGCAAATGGGCGGCAGTTGGAACGCTCACGGTTTGCGTATTGTTTTTTAATGTGATGAGTATTTTTCCCTCGCTATTTTTAATTAAAAACGAAGTATTAAAAATTGCTTTTCAATTCTCAATCAAAGACGCTTTTGTATTTTTGGCCGTGCTATGCCCGCTGGCATTAGCCATTGCCGCCTTGCAAATTGCCGTGGCGATTAATGGTAAAAGCCATAAGGAAGCGCAGGCCAGAAACTCCATGCTGATGTTGCTTGCACCGCTGGCCCTGGTGATTGGTATGTTAAAACAGGGGGCCGATCCCGTCTGGTTTTCCTGGGTGCCACTTCTGGCGCAAAACCAGCTGATTATCAAAATCCTGAATGGCGAAACCTTGAGCCTTGCAGAAGTGCTCACTCCCGTACTGGTTTGCGTGGTGATTCTGCTGGCAAGCCTGAGCTACACCGCGCAGAAAATGCGGCGGGTGGTGATGCAGTAAGAGGGCAGCAAGGTTGCTCCTGCTGCCCGTCAATTAAAATCTACGTTGAACTTCTTTGCATGGATATCAGCGTAGCAAGTGATCCGCAGATCAAAATAACGCCACCTAGGTTCTGGCTCCATCCTGCTAGCGTTAAACCACTGCCAATGAGTAGGTAATACAGCAGCCCTAAGAGTGCCCCTGCTGTGCCGGTTCGGTCTTGATAAGCATGTAGTGCTGAGCTAAGAATGTTTGGAATGGCGATTCCAAATCCTGTAACCACTAAGAGCATCGGCAAGACAAATAGGGCGCTGTGTTGTAATAGCGAGACCCCGATGCCGCCTAAAATTGTTAGCACAGATGCCAATAGCACCAACTGATGCGAACGAGCGCCACGCTTGAGTAAATGCTTATTCAAGATTGACCCAACACCCGCGCCCATGGCCAAGATTAGCCCCGTATAGCCAAATAAGCGCGTACTGAGGCCAAGTTGCTCAAACATGAATGGCGCTAAGCTGTAATAAGCAAACAGGCAGATATTGAATGAAGCTACTAAGAATGCAACTTGCCAAATTTGCAGATCTTTAAGCATGATCTTTGCTGTGGCTAGCAGTGGAGCAGCAGCAGCCTCTTTCGCCTGTTTTGTCTCTGGTAAAGCTAGAAAAGCCCAGATAAGCAAAACCAGCGCTAAAACGAATAAGCCGGTAAATACGCCTTGGTATCCAAAATGGCTACTGAGTAGTGAGCCGCTATACATCCCAATAGCAGGGCTAATGGCCAATGCAATGCCCATTAATGAAAACACCAGGGCAAGTTGCTGATCTTTAAAAAGATCCCTAAGCATGGTTTGTGTCACAACAGATCCCACTGCCGCGCCAAAGGCGGCCAGCATCCTTGCTAATAAAATAGCGTTAAAGTTGTTTACGCAAAGCGCGATCAAAGAGGCGATGGCATAAATCAGCAGGCCAGCCGTCATGGTAGGGCGTCTGCCATAGACGTCACACATCCTTCCCCAAACAACCACACCTACAGCAAATGCTAAAAAATAGAGTGAGAGTGTTTGTGCCGCCAGCTCAGGGCTCACGGCAAAATGGTGGCTGATATCCGATAAGGCTGGGCTATAGATGGTTTCTGCAATTTGCGGAAACATCATCAGCAGGGTGGCGAGTATTAAACTAAATGTACGAGCCATTCTTTTATTCCTTGTTCTTATAACTTGCTGCGATTTTATAAAAAACATAAACGGCGTATTACAATGATAAGAACAATAAATATCTAAAATCGGACAAATATGGCGTACTTGGACGCGAATGATAAATTTAATCCCGATCAATTTGGCGCTGACGTGGTGGGGATTGCTTCTCTGCTGGGTAATCATGATTCGGGCCTACACCAGCATCAAATGGGGCAATTACTCTTTGCGAAGAAGGGCTGTATTCGTATCTCTTTAGATGGCTTACTTTGCTTATTGCCCTCATCGAGGGCGGCGTGGATACCGCCAGGAGTAAAGCACCGGGCAGAAATGCGGCAGGTTGTGGATTACCGCTCGCTCTATTTTGATCTTGGCCAGTTCCCTGTCTTGCCGGGCAAGGTGCAGGTGATTGAGGTTAACCCCTTACTAAGAGCCGTACTGGAGCGGCTGGCTATGGCAGATTTTGATACAGACTGGCAGCAGGCACGGCATGCCAATTTGCTTTCGGTATGTATTGAAGAGATCAATCAGGCTAAGCAAGAGCCTTTATTACTGGTTTTTCCGCTAGATCGGCGCGTATCTTGTTTGCAGGAAAACTTAGAGCAATTACCTTTAGCACTTCATTTATTCGCACAGCAAATTGCGGCCAGTGAAAAAACCATAAGCCGCATATTTCAACGCGAAACAGGGATGAGTTATCAAGAATGGCGGCAGCAATGGCGCTTCTTACGTGCCGTAGAAATGCTGGCGGAAAATGGAAAACTATCAGAGACCGCCAGCGCCTTGGGTTTTGCGAGTGATAGTGCGTTTATTGCCTTTTTTAAAAGCCGCACCGGCAAGACCCCAAGGGCTTATTTGAGCTAATTGCACTGGCCAGCCGAGCTACTACCGGCCCCTTGACAACTTATATAAGCTCAGCCACCTCGCTCAGTGGCCGGCGTGGTTTCTGAGGTCTTTTTTCTGCTGCGGCATAGCCAGCAGTCACCAAAATAACCGGTATTTCATTGGCTTTAAGTGAAAACGCTTCAATCAGGGCTGGTGTATCGAAGCCACCTATTGTTCCTGTGGATAAGCCCATGCCTTCGGCAGCAAGAATGAGTGTCATGGCAGCAAGGGAGGCTGAGCGTATGGCTTCGTCACGCTGTAATTGTGGGTTGTCTGCATAGGATGCATGGGCAGAGGCCACCCAGCTGTCTGCAATCTCCTGGGGTAAAGTTCCCGCATCCAGCGATGGGCGCAGTGCTGCGGCTAGCTGCTGATGCGGCATTAAGGTGCCGCAAATAATAAAAGTAACCGCAGCTTCTTCTACCTGCGCCTGGCCCATGGCGATGTCTTTTAAGCGAGCCTTGGCGGTCCCTGAGCATACGGCGATCAGCTTCCAGTTTTGAAAATGATATGCCGATGGGGCAAGGGTGGCTAAGCGCATCAGCTCGGTAATTTGGCTGTTGCTCAATTGCTTGCTGGCATCGAAGTGGCTGGTGGTGCTGCGTTTTTCGATCAGGGTATGGAGTGAGGTATTCATGCTGGGCTCTTCTTGGTGGGAAATGGCTGAAAACGTAAAGTGTCGGGTTTACTCAGTACGCTCCATTGCACGGCCAGAACGCTGGCCAGTACGGTGACAAAACCCGCCATGGATAATGGCGTCATGTTTTGGCCGAGTAAAATCCAGCCCAGTGCCACAGCAGTGATGGGGCTGAGTAAGCCTAAAGACGAGGCGGCCACAGGGGATAGGCGGGCAATGCCACGAAACCACAGCACATATGCGATAAGCGCCCCAAAGACAGATAAATAGGCGTAGCCAAGTATTTGCGTGGTATTGAGGCTTGGCAAAGGTGCATCAAACATAAACGCCACAGGCAGCAAGAGCAGACCGCCCAGCAATAGCTGCCAGCCGGTAAAAGCCAGTAAAGGGATTTGTGATTTCCACTGCCTGGCCAGATAAGTGCCCAGTGCCATGCAAACAGCGCCTGCCAGGGCTGCAGCCATACCGGTTGAATCCCATTTTGCTCCCGGCGCTAAGAGCAGGGCGGCCATGCCCAGAATGCCAGCAAGGCTGGCCCAAAGTGCCAGGTGTGCTGGCGGGCGGCGCTCCAGCATCCATACCAGTCCCATAATCATGAGGGGTTGCGTTGCCCCGACAACTGCGGCCAGTCCTCCCGGCAGCCGGTATGCAGCAATAAAAAGCAGGGCCTGAAATGCTCCAATATTAAGCGCAGACAAAATGAGCAGGCGGCCCCACATGGCCTTGGGGGGCAACACACGGCTGAACAGAATCAAAAGTAAACCCGCAGGCAGAGTGCGCATTAATGCGGCGGTAAAAGGGCGGTCAGGCGGAAGAAGCTGGGTGGTGACGATATAAGTCGAGCCCCAAATTGCCGGAGCAAGGGCGGTGATCAGGCTGTCAATCCAGGTTTTAGCGGTGCTGTGCATTGAGATACCTTCAATTGAATGAGGGTTAGGGCTGCTGTGGCCAAAATATTGCTGCTGGTGATTGTGGGCAGGTACAGCTTTTGCCCAAGCTGCCTGTGCTGAAATCTGGCAAACTGCAGGCTTAGCAATATGTCTTGAATTAAAGATAACATATATCTTCAACTCAAGACAATTAATCTTGAGTTGAAGACAGATGGAGTTGTATATGAGTACGCAACAGGCCGATGCGGTCGATATTATTCTTGGGCAATGGCACAAAGAGCGCCCTGATCTGGATGTAAGCCCGATGGGGCCGATTGGGCGTATCCGGCGCTGTGCCACCCTGCTGCAGCGCAAGATGGACACCACATTTGCAGAATTTGGCATGACAAGCTGGGAGTTTGATGTGCTGGCTACGCTAAGGCGATCCGGTGCGCCCTATTGCCTGGCACCTACGGCGCTGTTTTCATCGCTGATGATTACGTCCGGCACGATGACGCACAGGCTGAAGGGTTTAGAGGCAAATGGCTGGATAGAGCGGCTGCCCAGCACTAGCGATGCGCGCAGCATGCTGGTGAAGCTCAGTGATGCGGGTTTGGCTTTGATCGATCAGGCCGTGACGGCGCACGTCGCTAACGAGCACAGAATTCTGGCGGCGATAGATGCGGATCAGCTAAAAGAATTAGACGCCAGAATGGCAGAGCTGCTGAGGGCTTTGGAGGCCTGATGCCGGGCGGTGAAAAGCTCAGCGAGGTGGATTGGGGGTGCGCCCAAAAATGTTCGTGAGGAAAAATATTGGGCTGACAGACTTTTAGCCCAGCCTTTCCTGCTAACCCACCCCTAAGCGCTCTATCACTAGCCCTACAAAAAAAATCACCAGCAAGCCCAGCGTGGAATAGAGAATCCATTTGATGATGCGCAGCCAGCCCGGGTCCTGGCTGCGCTGGTATTTGAACGCGCAGTAAGCGATGCCAAGTACGGCAAGTACAAATAACAGGCGCAGGACAATAAACATCAGATTCCTAAGGCAGGCAGATCGTGGAATGAGCTGGGTACATTGTCGCGGTTTTCGAAGCTGACAATCTCGTAGGAGGATTCATCTTCCAGCAGGGCGCGCAGCAGCTTGTTATTCATGGCATGGCCGGATTTATAGCCTTCAAAGGCGGCAATCAAAGGGCGGCCAAGGATGTATAAATCGCCAACCAGATCGAGCACTTTGTGGCGGACAAATTCGTCTTCAAAACGCAGGCCACCGTCGTTGAGTACACGGTATTCGTCAATCACAATTGCGTTATCCATACTGCCGCCACGGGCCAAGCCGTTCATGCGCAGGTATTCCACTTCATGGATAAAGCCAAAGGTGCGGGCGCGTGCGATCTCGCTGACATAATTGGTATCAGCAAAATCAAGTGTGATGGTTTGGGCTGATTTTTTAAATGCAGGGTGGGCAAAGTCGATGGTCAGCGCCACTTTATAACCATCGTGCGGCAATAGCCGCACCCATTTATCGCCTTCGGAGACTTCGATGGGTTTGAGCACACGGACAAATTGCTTGGCCGCATGCTGATCCACAATCCCTGCTGATTGCAACAGATAGATAAAAGGCGCTGCCGATCCATCCATAATCGGCATTTCCGGGGCGTCGACTTCGACAATCACATTGTCGATGCCCAGCCCCGCAAATGCAGACATGATGTGCTCGATCGTACCGACACGTACGCCGTCTTTGACGAGCGTGGAGGAGAGCCGTGTGTCGTTGACCAGAGCGGGCGTAACTCTGAATGGCGTCGACTCGGGCAAATCGACGCGTTGGAAAACGATCCCGCTGTTAACCGGGGCCGGTTTTAGGACGAGGGTAACCCGCTCGCCAGAATGCAGGCCCACGCCAACGGCGCGGATAGTCGTCTTCAGAGTGCGTTGCTGAAACATATTGGTCTCTTTAATCAACAGACCTCAATCTTACCAGCACCGGGTAGTGTGCTGGATTGATCTTTGCAATCTTGCCAATAGGCAATGCCTTTATCTCCGTCTGAAACACTCCATGCGGGCAGATCAGGCTGCTTTGCCTGACCTGCTCTGCTTTCATGATTAATCTGCCTGACGGCGTAAGAAAGCAGGGATGTCCATATCCACATTAGATGTGGTGCTGCGGCTGACGGTAGCTACATCGCCTGCAGAGCCACGAGCGCTGCGGTTATTTGGGCGGAAGCCCGGAGGTAAATCGTAAGCGCCCCAGTCTGGCTCGCCGGAGTGATTGTCTGTGCCAGTTTTAAGCTGCGGTGTTTGTACGACAGACAGCTGTGGCTTGTTGGCGTTATTGCCCATACCGGTAGCGATAATCGTAATGCGGATTTGCTCACCCAGGCTTTCGTCGTAAACCACACCGTGTTTAACCATGGCATCTTCAGCAACATGCGACTGAATGATTTCACGGGCGCGGGTGATTTCGCTTTTCTTCAGGCTGGCACGGCTGGCGCTGATATTCAGCAGTACACCACGCGCACCCTTGAAGTTAATGTTGTCCAGAAGCGGGCAGCTGATGGCTTCTTCGGTAGCGCGGATAGAGCGGTTTTCGCCAGCAGCGAAAGCCGAGCCCATCATGGCCATGCCTTTTTCCTGCATCACGGTCTTAACGTCGGCAAAGTCAACGTTGATCAGACCAGGATACTGGATGATTTCTACGATAGAAGCCACGGCATTACGCAGTACATCGTCAGCAGCGCGGAAGGCTTCGTCTACGGTAACGTCTTCACCGAGTACTTCTTCCAGTTTTTGGTTGGAAACAATAATCAGTGAATCGACCGAGCGTGAAAGCTCGTCAATACCAGCCTGAGCCACTTTCTGGCGCGAGCCTTCGTCAAGACCAGGCTTGGTCACAACCCCAACGGTGAAAATGCCTTTTTCACGGGCAATTTGTGCAATCACAGGGGATGCGCCCGTACCTGTTCCGCCGCCCATACCTGCGGTAATAAACAAGAGATTGGCGCCATTGATCAGCTCACCAATGCGCTCACGATCGGCTTCGGCCGCTTCGCGGGCGACTTCAGGATCGCAGCCAGCACCAAAGCCCGTTGTGCCCAATTGCACAACATCCGTAGCTTTAGAGAGTTTAAGCACCTGTGCATCGGTGTTGGCAGCAATAAACTGCACCCCGCTCAATGCGTGCTCGATCATATTGTTGATCGCGTTGCAGCCTGCGCCGCCCACACCGATCACTTTAATATTGACGTGATGTGCAACTTCTTGCACTTCAAAAGTTAATGCCATGTTGCTCTCCTTGCGTTGCCCGATTTAAACAGCGCGGGGATGTTTCCCCTTATCGCTGATCCTTACCCGAATTTAAAAGGTGTTTTGAAAACAAAACGTCATAACAGCCAAATATCCCCTGAGCCGTTATTTTTCCCTGATTAAAATGTGTTTTGAAACCAAGATTTCATACGGCCAAAAATATCCCCTACACCGCCGTCTTTGCCCCGGTTTACAGGGTTCTTTAGTAATTGTTCACGTGCAATTAACAGCAAACCCACCGCTGTGGAATAGCGCGGGTTTTTTACCACTTCGGCAAGGCCACCCACGTATTTCGGGGTGCCCATACGCAGCGGCATATGGAAAATCTCTTCGCCAAGCTCAACCATGCCAGGCATCATTGCCGCGCCGCCGGTAATCACAATCCCGCTGGACAGGCGCCCTTCAAAGCCGGAGCGGCGTAATTCCTGCTGAACCAGTCCATACAGCTCTTCAACGCGCGGCTCAATCACTTCCGCCAGAGTATGGCGGCTCATTTGCCGTGCACCGCGCTCGCCTACGCCCGGCACTTCAATCATCTGCGCCGGATCGCTCATATGGCGCAGCGCCACACCATGCTGCAACTTAATGGTTTCGGCTTCTGAGGTGGGTGTACGCAGCGCCATGGCGATATCGTTGGTCACCTGATCGCCTGCAATCGGAATCACGGCGGTATGGCGGATTGCGCCGCCAATAAAGATGGCCAGATCGGTGGTGCCGCCGCCAATATCAACAAGGCAAACACCAAGGTCTTTTTCATCTTCGGTCAGCACCGAGTACGAGGAAGCCAGTGGCTGCAATACCACTTCTTCGATCTCCAGCCCGCAGCGACGCACGCATTTCGTGATGTTTTGCACTGCGCTGACTGCACCGCTGACGATATGCACGTTTACATGCAAACGCACGCCCGACATGCCCATCGGCTCTTTCACGCCTTCCTGGCCGTCTATCATGTATTCCTGCGCTAGGATGTGCAGAACCTGGTGGTCGGTAGGGATATTGACCGCGCTGGCAGTTTCAATCACACGGTCTACATCGGCCGAGGTGACTTCCTTATCCTTGATCGCCACCATGCCATCGGAGTTAATGCTCTTGATGTGGCTGCCTGCAATACCGGTAAAGACCTGGCTGATTTTGCAATCGGCCATCAGCTCGGCTTCGCCCAGTGCGGACTGGATGGCCGCGACGGTTTTTTCAATATCAACGACCACACCGCGTTTCAAACCGCGTGATGCAGCCGAGCCCAGACCAATCACATTGAGTGCGCCGTCTTCTTTGATTTCGGCGACAACAGCCACCACCTTGGATGTGCCAATGTCCAGCCCGACAATGATGTTTTTGCTATCTCTGGTCACCTGACAACCTCTTTACAATGCGTATTACTTTAAAAAACAACATGAAATAACGGTCATGTCGCTGAATTTAGTGGCTTAAAGCTTGTGCGATGGCAGAGCCCGGCAATGATATTTTTGCTATCTCTGGTCACCTGACAACCTCTTTACTCAATGTCTTACTTTTTAAAAACGATTTGATATAAAAATCGTATCGCTGAATTTTCTGTTTGCGGCAGTTTTTACCCGCCTTTCCATTTTTCAAAAACGACATGGTTATGCCGGTTTTGCTACTGCGGGTTTAGCCGGTACGGCTGGCTTTACCACAGGCTTACTTTCTACTGGCTTGTACTCTGGCAATCTGACTGCAAAGCCATTGGGATAACGTAAATCTACATATTCAAAAGGCTGCTTCAGCAAAGCCAGCGAATTGGGGTAGGCTGTTACAAACCGCGCCGTTCTGGCTACCGGCTCATCTCTGCCTACTTCAATAATCAGCTGGTGATCCAGCTCAAAGCGCCATGCTCTTCGTTCGGAAAGCCAGACATGGGTGGCTTTTTTTCCCAATGGCTGCAAGGTTTTATGCAGCTCTGCAAAGCCATCAATCATGACCTTTTCTGTGCCTTCCGGGCCTTCCAGAATGGGCAGCTGATCGTTGGATGCCGCATCAAAACGCTCACCATAGCTATTGAGCAGGGCCACCGAGCCCCAGCGTGCAACTGCTTTGTGCTCTTCTACCCTGACTTCTACCCGGTCTGGCCAGTGCCTGCGTACCGTCACTTGCCTTACCCACGGTAGCTTTTCAAAGGCCTGCCGTGTCTTATCCAAATCCAGGGTAAAAAACGTCCCTGTCAGTTCGTGCTTAATAACGTATTGCAATTGCTCGCGTGTAACGTGAACTAAATCACCATCCACTTTGATTCTTTTAATTGGAAACAAAGGCGAATGCACGGTTAAAAACAGCAAGGCGTAAAACAAAAGCAATAAAGCTAATGCAGTCAGCAAATTGGCAAACCACATTAAAAGCTGAGGTTTATCCCACATGGGCGAACCTCGCTGCAATGGTCTGTGGGCTGAAATGGCTTAATAAAATCACCGCTTATTATTCCAGCGTGCTGTTTAATACTTGCAAAACTAAATCCTCATAACTTAAGCCGGCTTCTCTTGCTGCCATAGGAAATAAACTATGTGAAGTCATGCCTGGCGCGGTATTGGCTTCTAATAAATAAGGTTTGCCCGCTTCATCCATTAAGAAATCAATACGTGCCCAACCCCGGCCGCCAAGCGCCCAAAAGGCTTGTTTCACGTAAGCGGTAATTTGCTCGTTGAGCTGTGTAGACAAACCCGCAGGACAACGGTAAACCGTGTCATCGCGGATATATTTGGCTTCGTAATCGTAGAATTCTGTAGCAGGCTCGATCTTTACAAACGACAGCACTTGTTCACCCAGTACAGCGGCGGTGTATTCTCCCCCACCAATGAACTGTTCTGCAATCACAATCTTGTCATACTTGTAAGCTTCTTCGAACGCGGCGGCAAGTTCCCCGGTATTTTTTACTTTGCTCACGCCAATACTGGAGCCTTCGCAGGCTGGTTTTACAAATAATGGCAGGCCAAGTTTTTGCTCAATCGCAGCAAAATCGCTGTTTTCATTCAAAATTTCAAAAGCTGGAATCGGCAGGCCAAGCGCTTGCCAGATTAACTTGCTCCGCAGCTTATCCATACCCAGCGCCGAGGCCAATACACCACAACCCGTGTAAGGGATGCCCATCACTTCAAGCGCGCCCTGCAAAGTGCCGTCTTCACCAAACGGGCCGTGCAAAATCAGAAATGCGCGGTCAAAACCTTCTGTTTTTAACGCTTCAAGAGGCTTTGTTGCCGGATCAAAAGCGTACGCATCCACGCCGCGTGCCTGCAGGGCTTCCAAAACACCTTTGCCGCTCATTAATGACACTTCACGCTCTGCCGAAGTGCCACCCATCACGACCGCTACTTTTCCGTATTTATTCATTTTTGCATGCTCAATCTAGCTGTTATTTCTGCGTGGGCACAAAGCCGTGCCCACCCTACAAATTTCAAACCCAAACCTTGAACCACGGAGGAAAAGGAGAACACGGAGGGCCACGGAGAAAAGCAAAAAATATTTAGTCTTTCGTTTTTCTCAGGTTTTAGGTTTTCTTCGTGAAACTCCGTGTTCTCTGTGCCCTCCGTGGTTAAAGATCTGGGTTTTGTTCATTAAATCGCCGCCACCTTGCCCGGAATGCCGCCTATCGTGCCTGCGCCCATGGTGATGATCACATCGCCGTCTTTGGCTGCGGCCATAATGGCGGCGGGCATTTCCTGGATATCGGCCACAAATTGCGGCTCTACTTTGCCAACTACGCGCACGGCGCGGGCCAGACTGCGGCTGTCTGCAGCCACAATCGGGGTTTCGCCGGCGGCATACACTTCGCCAAGCAATAAGCCATCAACCGTGGATAACACTTGTACAAAATCTTCAAAGCAATCGCGGGTGCGGGTGTAGCGGTGTGGCTGAAATGCCAGCACTAAGCGGCGGCCCGGAAACGCACCCCGTGCAGCGGCAATGGTGGCGGCCATTTCAACCGGGTGGTGGCCGTAGTCATCCACCAGCGTAAAGCTGCCGCCTGTTTCAAGCGCTATTTCGCCATAGCGCTGGAAGCGGCGTCCTACTCCCTGGAAGCTTGCTAATGCCGACTGAATGGCGGCTTCATCTGCGCCAATTTCAATCCCTACCGCAATCGCGGCCAGTGCGTTCAGCACATTGTGCATGCCTGGCATATTCAGTGTGATGGGCAGGCGGCGGGATTCGCCGTTTTCCCAAACAGCATCAAATTGCATACGGCCATCAAGCGCCACGATGTTTTCTGCGCGCAGCATGGCATCCGGGCTGATGCCGTAGCTGGTAATCGGGCTGGTGACCTGCGGCAGGATCTCGCGCACATAAGGATCATCAATGCACAGTACGGCGCGGCCATAGAAGGGCAGGTGCTGCAAGAAGGTAATAAACGCCTTCTTCAGGTTGTTAAAGTCGTGACCATAGGTATCCATATGGTCCTGGTCGATATTGGTCACTACCGAAATAACCGGGGTGAGCAGCAGGAAAGACGCATCGCTTTCATCGGCTTCGGCCACTAAAAAGTCGCCATGGCCAAGGCGTGCATTACTGCCTGCCGCGTGTAATTTGCCGCCAATTACAAAGGTAGGATCAAGCCCCGCTGCTTCTAAAATTGAGGCAGTCAGGCTGGTGGTAGTGGTTTTACCGTGCGTGCCGGCAATGGCGATGCCTTGCTTTAAGCGCATCAGCTCGGCCAGCATTTGTGCCCGTGGCACTACCGGTATTTTACGATTACGTGCTTCGATAACTTCCGGGTTGTCGTCTTTTACCGCGCTGGAAATCACCACTACATCCGCATTGGCCACATATTCGGCCGCATGGCCCAAATGGACGTGCGCGCCGTTTGCAGCAAGGCGCTGGCTGGTGGCATTGCTGCCAAGGTCTGAGCCACTGATCTCAAACCCAAGGTTGAGCAAGACTTCAGCGATACCGCTCATGCCGACGCCGCCTATGCCTACAAAATGGATACGTTTAACTTTGTGTTTCATCATCGTTTCTACTTGGCTAATTCTTCAATCACCGATACCACTTGCATCGTGGCATCCGGTTTTGCCAGACCGCGTGCTAGCTTGGCGATGCTTAAGCATTGCCCGCGGCTGGTTTGGGTCAGTAATTGGGCAAACGCGGCGGCGTTAAATTCTTTTTGTGAGATTAAAAGGCCTGCACCGTTCTCACTTAAATAGCGTGCATTGCCGGTTTGGTGATCATCAACGGCGTGCGGAAAAGGCACCAGCACCGATGCGGCGCCTACACAGGCCAGCTCGGCCACGGTCAGTGCGCCGGCACGGCATAAAATCAAATCGGCATTGGCGTAGGCCTCTGCCATATCGCTGATAAACGCCACGCAATCTGCGCTCACACCGGCGGCGGCATAATTGGCCCGCAAGGCTTCGATATGTTTTTCGCCCGCCTGATGAATCACCACCGGGCGCTGATCAGCAGGCATCAAGGCCAGTGCCTTGGGGACTTCTTCGTTAAAAACCTGTGCGCCTAAGCTGCCACCCACAACCAGCAGCCTGAGCGGGCCAGTGCGCCCTGCAAAGCGGGCTTCAGGCAGCGCCAGATTTTGGATTTCTGCTCTTACCGGATTACCAATGCAGCCTTCAACCCCTGGAAACGCACTTGGAAAAGCAAACAGCACACGGCTGGCAATCTTAGACAGCACCTTATTAGTGAGCCCTGCTACCGAGTTTTGTTCGTGGATCACCAGTGGCAGCCACAGCATGCGCATCGCTACGCCGCCAGGGAAGCCGGTAAAGCCGCCAAAGCCAATGGCCACATCAGGCCTGTGCTCAAAAATGGCTTTAAATGCGCCGCAAAGGGCCTTGAGCTGTACCCAGGGCTGGCTGAGTTTTTTCAGCAGCCCTTTGCCGCGCACACCATCAATTTTGAGGGTGATCAGATCAATGCCATGTTCCGGCACGATGCGTGTTTCCATACGGCCGGCAGCGCCCAGCCAGATAATCTTCCAGCCGCGTGTTTTTAGCTCTTCAGCCACTGCAAGGGCGGGGAAAATATGCCCGCCTGTGCCGCCTGCCATCACGAGAAGGGTACGTTTACTCATGCACGGTACCCCCTGATCAGCTGGCGGTTTTCGTAATCAATCCGCATCAGAACGCCTAAAGCAATTAAATTTGCAACCACGCCAGAGCCACCAAAAGACAGCAGCGGCAGGGTTAAACCCTTGGTGGGCATCAGGCCCATATTTACGCCAATATTGATAAATGACTGCACGCCCATCCAGATTCCTACGCCTTGCGCGGCTAAAGCTTGCCAGTGGCGCTCCAGCTTGGCGGCTTGCACGCCGATCATGAACGAGCGAAAAATCAGAAAAGCAAACAGCAAAATCACAAGGGCTACACCGATAAAGCCAAACTCTTCGGCAATAATCGCCATTAAAAAGTCGGTATGCGCTTCCGGCAGGTAGGAGAGTTTTTCTACGCTGGCCCCAAGACCCACACCGCTCCATTCGCCCCGGCCAAAAGCAATCAGTGAATGGCTAAGCTGATAGCCCTTGCCGTACGGATCTTTCCACGGATCTAAAAACCCCAGTACGCGTTGCATACGGTATGGCGAGCTGACCACCAGCCCCACAAAGGCCACGCCCAGGAACATAAACAGCCCGGCAAAGAGCTTCCAGTTAAAGCCGCCTAAAAAGAGTGCGCCCATGGCGATTGCTGTAATTACGGCAAAAGCACCAAAGTCAGGCTCCAGCAGTAAAAGTGCGCCCACCAGCGCCATCACCATAAACATGGGGAACAGCACTTTGCTTACGCTTTGCATAAATGAGCCTGTCATGCTGATGGCTTTGCGTACGGTGTAATCCGCGGCATAAAGCACAACAAACAGCTTCATCAGCTCGGATGGCTGCAAGTTAATCACCACCAAAGACAGCCAGCGGCGGCTGCCGTTTACTTCACGCCCTACGCCCGGAATCAGCACCAGGAGCAGCAAAATCATGCCAATTAAAAACAGGGTGGATGAATATTGCTGCCAGGTTTTGGTAGAAACAGAGAAGGCAATAAATGCACCCGCAATGCCGACGACCAGGAAAATCACATGGCGAATCAAAAAATAGTTAGAGCGAAAGCCAGTGTCTTTATCCACTTCGGCCATCGCAATTGATGAGGAATACACCATCACTAAACCAATCGTCAGCAGCAGGGTAATGCACCAGAACAGCGCCTGATCATAGGCTGCCATATTGGGGCGCAGCCGTTTGATAGCTTGTGAAAATAGCTGGCGCATCAGGCCTCCAAACCTTTTGGGAGCGTATCTTTATGCCCATTCATCGCTAGGCATACCCGAATGGCGGTTTGAGAAAATAGCTGGCGCATATCAGCTTCCTAAACCTTTAACCGCAGCGATAAATACTTCGGCGCGGTGGTGATAGTTGCGGTACATATCGAGGCTGGCGCAAGCTGGGGAAAGCAGCACAACATCGCCGCTTTCAGCAAAGTTGCTGGCAAACTGCACGGCCATTTCCATATTGGGCAGTTGCAGGATGGGCAGCAGATGTTCGTTATCAAAATCTACAAACTGTGATTGGGCTTCATTGAGCGCTTCGGCCAGAATGGGGGCGTCGCGGCCAATCAGAATCACCGCGCGGCAAATGCGCTCGCATGCGGCTTTAAGTGGGCGGAAATCCTGCCCCTTGCCATCGCCGCCAGCGATCAGCACAACAGGGCGGGTCATGCCTTTGAGTGCCGCTTCGGTTGCGCCTACATTGGTGCCTTTGGAATCATCAAAGTAATCAACGCCCTGAACCGTGGCCACATACTCCACCCGGTGGGCAAGGCCTGTGAATGATTTCAAAGCGGCCAGCAGTGGGGCTGTTTCTAAGCCAATGGCGCGGCAAAGTGCGATAGCAGAAAGTGCATTCACTGCATTATGTAAGCCTGCAACGGGCAGCTCTGCCGCATTGAACAGCGCTTCATCCCCAAGGCTTAAGGTGAATTCGGCCCCTTTCAGGCCGTACTCATCAGCGGTACGCGGCGCATCGGCACCAAACCAGACAATCTGGCGGGATGGCAGTGCTGCTGCCATGGCCACACAATGTGCGTCTTCGCGGTTGAGTACCACAACGCCAGTACCGGCAAAAATAGCAGCCTTAGTGGCGGCGTAATGCGCCAGATTTTTATAACGGTCTAAATGGTCTTCGCTGATATTCAGTACGGTGGCTGCATCGGCATTCAGTGAGGTGGTGGTTTCGAGCTGAAAGCTGGAAAGCTCCAGCACAAACACATCGGCATCCGGTCTGGCGGTGAGCGCATCCAGCACCGGCAGGCCGATATTGCCAGCCATCACGGCTTTTAAACCGGCGGCTTCGCACATCTGGCCGACCATGCTGGTGACGGTGGATTTACCGTTGGAGCCGGTGATGGCAATGACTTTTACGCCAGTGCCGGCAATGGCCTGAGCAAATAATTCCACATCGCCCAGAGCAGGCACGCCACGGGCCACTGCTGCAGCAATGGCCGGGGTGGCAAGTGACACACCCGGGCTAACAATCAGCGCACCGGCATCTGCAAACGTGGCATCGCTGAATGCACCCAAGCGCAGTTCAATATCAGGATGGGCAGTATGCAGCAGTTCCAGGTTTGGAGGCGTGCTGCGGCTGTCTGCCACCGTGACGCGCGCGCCCTGAGCGGCCAGCCATTTAGCAGCAGAAAAGCCCGATTCGCCTAAACCCACAACGACGCAATGTTTGCCTTGGTAATTCATTTTCTTCTCTTTAATGTCTACAAGCTAAAACCCAAACTACCTAAAGAACCCAAATCTTAAAGCACGGAGAAAAGGAGAACACGGAGGGGCACGGAGAAAGGCAAGAGAATTACAGGCCCATTTCTTCGTTCTGAAGGTTTTCTCCGTGTAACTCTGTGTCCTCTGTGGTTCAAGATTCGGGTTTAATCTGTTTAACGCAGCTTCAGCGTTGCTAAACCAGCCAGTACCAACAGCATGGTGATAATCCAGAAACGCACGACAACCTGCGTTTCTTTCCAGCCTTTTAATTCGTAATGATGGTGAATCGGGGCCATTCGGAAGACTCGTTTGCCGCGTAATTTAAAGCTGGCCACCTGAATCATTACCGACAACGCTTCCATCACAAACACGCCGCCCATAATCAGCAAGACGATTTCCTGGCGAACAATCACCGCCACAATACCGAGGCCAGCACCAAGCGCCAGTGCGCCCACGTCACCCATAAAGACTTCGGCTGGATAGGCGTTAAACCATAAAAATCCCAGCCCTGCACCGGCCATGGCCGCACAGAAAATCACCAGCTCGCCTGCGCCGGGTACATGGGGCACGCCCAGATATTTGGAAAACACCACATTGCCCGCAACATAGGCAAAAATGCAAAAAGCAAAAGAAATCAGCACCGTTGGCATAATCGCCAGCCCGTCCAGACCATCCGTTAGGTTGACCGCATTACTGGTGCCCACAATCACAAAGTAAGTCAGCACGCAAAAGCCAATCGCGCCAAAGGGGTAGAGAATCTGCTTAAAAAATGGAATCACAAAGCCGGTATTGGCGGGCAGGCTGCCTCCGGCGTGGACCAGAAATACCCCAGCACCAATCGCAATCAGCGATTGCCAGAAAAGCTTGGCTTTGGCCGATAAACCCTTAGGATCTTTCAGCGCAATTTTGCGGTAGTCATCCACAAAACCAATCACACCCGTTGCCATGGTGACAATCAGCGCCAGCCATACATACTTGTTGCGTAAGTCGCCCCAGAGCAGGGTGGTTAAGCCAATCGCCAGCAAAATCAGCGTGCCCCCCATGGTTGGGGTGCCTGCTTTAATTAAATGAGCCTGTACACCGTCAGTACGGACAACCTGACCTACTTTTAAATCGGTTAATTTTTTAATGACCCATGGGCCCATCGTCCAGGAGATGCCCAGCGCCGTCATGGTCGCCAGCACCGCCCTGAGGGTGATGTAGTTAAAAACATTAAAGGCGCGAATCGATTCGCCCAGCCATTGGGTTAACAGCAACAACATTTACATCTTCTCCAGAGTGTTCATCACTACGCCATCAACGACGCGTTCCATGCGCATAAAACGCGAGCCTTTGACCAAAAGCGTGGCCGTTGGCGTTAAATCAGTGCGAACCGCTGCGATTAATGCTGCAACGTCGGCAAAATGTTGTGCCGTTCCGCCAAAGGCCGTACTGGCCAGCTGCATTTGCTCGCCCAGGGTGTAAAGCGCGCGTATGCCTTTGCTGCGGGCGTAAGCACCAATTTCCTGATGCCGCTCTGCTGTATCGCTGCCAATTTCACCCATATCGCCTAAAACCAGCAGGGTTTCCGGGCCAAAGCCCGCCAGAACATCGATGGCGGCTTTCATTGAATCGGGGTTGGCGTTGTAAGTGTCATCAAATACTTTTGCGCCATTAAATGCATTTTTGCTTTGCAAACGGCCCTTAGTGCCTTCATAACCGGCCAGCCCGCTGGCAATGTCTTCAGCGCCAATCTTAAGCGCATGCCCTACGGCAGCTGCGCCCAGCGCATTAAGTACATTGTGTAAGCCAGGGATTTGTAAATCGACCTGAGCTGAATCATCCGGGGTGCAGAGCGTAAATTGCGCGCCATGAATATGTGCACACAAATTACGTGCATATACATCGGCATTACTGAGGCTGAAGCTGACTTGCGGATGCTCTTTGGCCAGCTCGCGCCAGAGTGGGGCATAGTCGTCATCGTTATTGATAATGGCGTAGCCACCAGCAACCAGGCCTGCAAAAATTTCACCCTTGGCCTGCGCCACGCCTGCTACGCTGCCCAGTGCTTCCAGGTGGCAGCGGCCTGCATTGGTGATGATGGCGATATCGGGTTTGGCGATATGGGTGAGGTAGCTGATCTCATCAAAATGATTCATGCCCATTTCAGCCACAACATAGCGGTGCTGTGCACGGGCAGCCAGCAGGGTAAGCGGCAGGCCAATATGGTTGTTTAAATTGCCCCGGGTGGCATGCACCGAATCCTGGCCCTGGTGTTGAGTCAGCACGGCAGAAATCATTTCTTTCACCGTGGTTTTGCCGTTGCTGCCGGTAACACCAATTACGACCTGGCCTGCCGTATTTTTAAGCAGCTCGCGCCAATAGGCTGCAAGCTGCCCAAGGGCGGCCAGGGTATCGCTGACTAAAATATGCGGCCCGGCAATCGGTGTATCAACGATGGCGGCAACGGCTCCAGCGGCAATGGCGGCATCGGCAAACTCATTTGCGTTAAATTTTTCACCACGCAAAGCAATAAATAAATCGCCCGCACGAATATCACGGCTGTCTGTGGTGACACGCGCAAAGCGAGCCTCGCCAGCGCCAGTGAAGGAGGCTTTCAGAGCCTGTGCGGTTTCTTGCAGGGACAACATTATTTTTTCTTCCTTGCTAAAGCACGGTTTGCAATGGCGACATCATCAAACGGATGACGAATTCCTGCGATTTCCTGGTAAGTTTCGTGGCCCTTGCCTGCGATCAGCACAACGTCTTTGGCTGTTGCCACATCAATGGCGTCGCTGATGGCAGAAGAGCGGTCTGAATCGATGCTGTAGTTGGCATGGCCGCTGCCAGGCACGCCGGAAACGCCTCGTACGATGTCCTGAATAATGGCTTGCGGGGTTTCGCTGCGCGGATTGTCTGAGGTGATAATCACTGCGTCGGCAAGGCGGCAGGCAATTTCGCCCATCAGCGGACGCTTGCCTTTGTCCCGGTCGCCGCCGCAGCCAAAGATGCAATAAAGGCGGCTTTTTTCCGGCATGGATTCGCGCAGCGTGGTCAGCGCTTTTTCCAGCGCATCCGGGGTGTGTGCGTAATCAACCACAATCAGGGGGCGCTCATCGCCGCCCAGCTTTTGCATCCGGCCCGCGGCGGGCTGAATCCGGCTGAGCACATCGGCAGCTTGCGCCAGTGGTACATCGGCAGCGAGTAAAACAGACAGGCATGCAAGCAAATTGCTGGCATTAAAACGGCCCAGCATCGGGGAATTAATATTGCACAGGCCGTAAGGCGTGGCGACTTCCAGCTCTAGGCCGGCCAGTGTTAAGTTGATTTTTGTGGCGCGAATGCCGCCGTTTTCCAGACCATAGGTCAGTACGCGGGGGGCTTTGCATTGAGAAGCCAGCTCGCGGCCAAAAGCATCGTCGGTATTGATGACGGCGGTTTTTAAGCCTTCCCAGTTAAACAGCAGGGCTTTTGCTGCGCCATAGCTGCCCATATCACCGTGGTAATCCAGGTGATCGCGGGTAAGGTTGGTAAATACCGCCACATCAAAATGAGTGCCGTGCACGCGGCCCTGATCCAGTCCATGCGAGGAGACTTCCATCGCAATATGGCTGGCGCCCTCTGTTTGCAGGCGGGCCAGCCAGCCTTGCAGGGTTACCGGGTCAAGCGTGGTATGGGTCGAGCTTTCTAATTTATCAATAAAGCCATTGCCCAGCGTGCCGAGCACACCGGTTTTGTTGCCGAGCAAATTAAAGGCTTGCGCCAGCCAGTTGGCGATCGATGTTTTGCCATTGGTGCCGGTAATCCCGGTTACAAACATCGATTGCGACGGGTTGCCCAATAAATGAGCTGCTACAATCCCGGCTTGGGCGCGCAGTTGCGGGATCGCCAGATTGGGCGTTTTCCACGCTGGATTCCATACAAAGTCTTCTGCTTCCCACAGCACGGCTGCTGCGCCAGCTGCGATCGCATCCGCGATATAGCTGCGGCCATCGGCGTATTCACCCTGAAAGGCAAGGAAGACGTCACCCGCCTGAACGCTGCGGCTATCGGCTACAAGACGCGCGCCCGCAGCGATGGCATCGATCGCAGGAAGGTCGGGAGTAGGGAGGTTCCAGCTCACAGCTTTCATATTTCTTCCTTTAGTCCGGCTGGTTTAAGGCACGGAACAAGGGTGGTTTTGGGTAGGGACTCTCTGGCGCTATGCCGCCCGGAGTATCGCTTATGTTTCTTCTTTCAACTCTGGTGCATCCAGCCCTGGCAACAAGATATTAGTAATCGGGGCATCGGGCGGAACACCTAACATCCGCAAGCTGCCCGACATAATTTCCTGAAACACCGGAGCAGAAACGGTACCGCCGTAATAACGATTCCCTACCGTGGAAGGCTCATCAATCAGGACCGCCACAATCAAACGCGGGTTGGAAACCGGTGCAAAGCCAATAAACGACACTTCGTACTTTTCCCGGGAATACTGGCCATTTACAATCTTGCGTGCCGTACCCGTTTTACCGCCAACTCTAAAGCCCACAATCTGGGCTCTGACTGCTGTCCCGCCTGCCTGGGTTACGGCTTCCAGCATGTTTTTTACTAAATCAGCCGTCTGGGCTGAGATCACTTGTTTACCCGGGCTTGGCGCCACCATCTTGGTAAAGGTGATCGGTTTCATTTCGCCGTGGTTGGTAAATACCGAATAGCCACGGGCCATTTGCATCAGGCTGACCGATAAACCGTGCCCGAATGACATCGTGGCTTGTTCAATCGGCCGCCAGGTTTTCCATGGGCGAACCCGGCCAAATGCCTCTCCCGGGAAACCACTGTGCGTTGATGCACCAAAACCATAATTATTAAAATATCCCCATAATTCTTCGCGGCTCAGCATCAGGCCAATCTTGGCCGCGCCCACATTGCTGGAGTGTTTGAGCACGCCTTCCGGGTTCAGCGCGCCATAATCTCTTGTATCTTTAAAAGTGGCCGGGCCTATCGTCATCCGCCCTGGCGAGGTTTGGATAATGGTTGATGGCTTAATGAGGCCTTGTTCTAAACCGGCAGCAACAACAAATGGTTTCATCGTTGAGCCAGGCTCGTAAGTATCAGTCAGTACCCGGTTACGCTTTCTGGCTAAATCAACGCGCTCACGGCTATTGGGGTTGTATGAGGGCAAATTGGCCAGTGCCAGTACTTCGCCCGTTTTTGCATCCAGTACAACGGCAGCACCTGCTACTGCACCTGCCGCTTCAATCCCTTTTTTTAGCTCCCGGTACGCCAGATACTGGATCTTGCGGTCGATGGACAGCTGCAGGGTTTCGCCATCTTTGGCGGGAACAATGGTTGAAACGTCTTCAACGATATAGCCGCGCCGGTCACGAATCACAGTACGGCTGCCAGGCTTACCTGCCAGCATTGCTTCACGGGTTAATTCAAAACCTTCCTGCCCTTTGCCATCAATGTCGGTAAAGCCCACGATATGCGCCATCACATCGCCCGCCGGGTAATAACGGCGGTATTCGGTTTGCGTGTACACACCCGGTACATTGAGTGCCATCACGGCCTTGGCATCGTTTGGCGACATATGCCGGCGTAACCACAGAAAATCGGGGTGGATTTCTTCGCCTTTCGAGTTTTTTCTGGAGTTACTTAATTTCTTGTTTAACTCTTCTTCCGGCAGCTGCAATGCTGCCGCCAGTTTTTTTAACTCACTACGCGACACAGGTACCGGGTCTTTCTCTGATTTTGGCTCCCAATCTGCTGGGCGCTCCTGCCCTGCCGGCAGTAATGTCATTCCACGCGGGCTGGCCCAGATGGATTGCACCGGGGTAGAAATCGCTAATGGTTCGCCATTTCTGTCGGTAATCATGCCGCGATTCGAAGCTTGCTTAAGGTTGCGCATATAGCGCGCATCACCCTGCTCCTGCAAAAAGCCTTCGTTCCACGCTTGTAAATACAGGCCACGGCCCAGTAATACGGCAAAAAGCGAGAGTAAAAAGCCAACTACAACCCATACCCGCCAGCGCTCCAGCTTTGGCTGTGGTGCGGCAAAACGCTGATGACGTGATTGCCCGCCAACTTGGCGGGGGGGCCTTGCTAATTTCATTCGGTCACCGGTTTTGCTACGCGTTCACCGTGCGGCAGGATCACTTGCGTACGGTTTGGTCCTGGCACTTGCATGCCTAATTTTTGTGTTGCTTCAGCTTCAATGCGTGAATGCATGGCCCAGGTGCTTTGCTCCAGCTGCAGCTGTCCCCACTCAACATCGAGCTTACGGCTTAAGACTTCTTCCTTTTGCAGTTCGCCATAAAATTTGCGCGCCTTATGCTGGCTGGTAATTAAAGCCAGCGCGCACGCAATTAATATGACAAGCAAAAAAAGGTTTAAACGTGTCACAGGGCAATTCCTGTTCTTTCTGCTGTGCGCAAGATTGCACTGCGGGCACGCGGGTTTTCATCCACTTCTTTTTCACTGGCGCGAATCGGCTTGCCAATGATTTTGACAGGTGGCTCGGCAATATCAGCAGCGCGCACAGGCAGGCGCGAAGGCAGCTTGTCGCCCTGGGCTGCATCTTGCAGAAAGCGTTTCACGATGCGGTCTTCCAGCGAATGAAAAGCAATCACTGAGAAGCGGCCGCCCTGATTCAGCATCTCTAAAGCTTGCGGCAGCGTCAGCGCAAGCTCCTCAAGTTCGCGATTGATGTAAATCCGTATAGCTTGGAAGGTACGTGTCGCCGGATTCTGCCCCGGCTCGCGGCTACGGACTGCCGTTGCCACGATCTGGGAAAGCTGGCCGGTGGTGAGAATCGGTTCTCCCGTTCGACTCGTAACAATCGCTGCTGCAACCTGTTTAGCAAACCGCTCTTCGCCATAGTCTTTTACCACCTCTGCAATTTCTTTCTCATCGGCTAAATTCAGCCATTCGGCCGCCGTCATACCGCGCGTGGTATCCATGCGCATATCGAGCGGGGCATCAAAGCGAAAACTAAATCCCCGGCTGGCGTCATCAAGCTGAGGAGATGACACGCCTAAATCCATCAGCACACCGTCCACGCTTGCAATGCCACGCAGATTTAATTCTTTTTGCAGATTAACGAAGCCTTCGTGAACGATGGTGAAGCGCGGATCGGTGATGGTGGCTGCCTCAGCAATCGCCATCGGGTCTTTATCAAAAGCAATCAAACGGCCTTCAGGGCCCAGTTTGGAAAGGATGAGGCGCGAGTGACCGCCCCGGCCAAAAGTGCAATCGACATAAATGCCATTTGGCTTGATCGCCAGTGCGTGCACGGCTTCTTCAAGTAAAACGGTGGTGTGTATAAGCGTCAAAGCACGATGTCCTGCATTTGTTTTGCCAAATCGTCTGGACTGATATCCATAACGGCTTGAACCTGAGCGGCCCAGCGGGCTTCATCCCAAAGTTCGAATTTATTGCCCATGCCAACAAGGGCGACTTCTTTATCGAGCCCCGCCAGCTGGCGTAAACGGGGCGGAATCAAAATACGCCCAGCGCTATCGGGTTCGATCTCTTCGGCATGGCCGACGATAAAACGGCGAATAGGCATCTGAGCGCCAGATAAACGATTGAGCTGATCGCGAACGGGCAACCAGTCGGGTTCCGGGTAAACCAGCAGGCAGCCCGAAGGCTCGGCAGTAATCACTAAGCGGTTGGCGCAGTGCGTCCCCAGCACGTCACGATGCCTGGCAGGAATTGCCAATCGTCCTTTGCTGTCGAGATTTAAAGAAGCCACACCGCCAAACATGATGATTTACTCTTTTGTAAGGGTTAATGCTGCACTTTTACCCACTTTCACCCACTACTTCCCACTATAGAGTAAAAAAAAAGAGCGCACAAGCGCCCGTTTTTTAATTATTCTTTTGATACAATCACTTAGCTGCAATTTATGTAATGTACATTTTTCTCTTGTTTTATCTTGCATAAGCAAGCGCTAAAACAATTAAGTTAAAGTAAAACTTTAACTTAATTGTTAAATAATACGTCTTTTCCCATTTTTTATATTGATTACGCCTTGTGACAGAAAAATTACTGAATATCTGTTTGTTTGCCTTGCTTGTTTGGGCGCTTTGGCGGCGAATCAGCCCCTCACTTCGCTCCGAAATTGACCGCTCAATGAGGATTGCCTCAGTTGTTTTGCTCTTTGCTGCGGCTATTGCATTGTTTTTGCACATCTATTGAGCTTGCGTTTTTTACCAGGCAAACTGCCACGCTATGTTCAAAGAAACTTTTTTGCTATGTGCCTGATTGCAGATAAACTTTAAGAGTCGTTGTCAGCGCTTGTTGTTCTGTCCGACTAAGCTCTATTGCCTCTGGAGAACATTATGCTGATCCGCTCATCGACAGAAATATTACCTTCTGAAATTACACCTGAAGGCCTTTGGTTAAGCCGTCGTCAAATCATGACGGGAGCCGCTGCACTTGGGCTGGCGGCTGCTTTGCCTGCACAAGCGGCTGGTGAATTAGCTTATCGGGCCAGCCCTCTTTCTGCTAAAGACGATAAAAATAGTTTTGAGCAAATCACTCAATACAATAATTTCTATGAATTTGGCACGGGTAAAGATGATCCGGCCAAAACGGCACATACCTTAAAAACACGGCCATGGAATATTGTGATTGAGGGCGAGTGTGAAAAACCGCGTACTTTTTCAATCGACGAATTATTAAAAATTGCGCCATTGGAAGAGCGGATATATCGCCTGCGTTGTGTGGAGGGCTGGTCGATGGTGATTCCGTGGGTGGGTTTCCCACTTTCTGAACTGATTAAACGGGTTAATCCCACGTCTAAAGCTAAATACGTCGAGTTTATTTCGCTGGCCGATAAAGAGCAGATGCCGGGCGTAAATCGCTCGGTACTCGATTGGCCATATACCGAAGGACTGCGTATGGATGAAGCCATGCATCCTTTGGCGATTATGGCGGTGGGCCTTTATGGCAAGGTATTACCCAATCAAAATGGCGCGCCGGTTCGCCTGGTTGTGCCATGGAAATACGGTTTTAAAAGCGCTAAATCCATCGTAAAAATTCGCCTGACCGAAAAACAGCCGCAAACGGCATGGAATAAAGCGGCACCCAACGAATACGGTTTTTATTCCAATGTAAACCCGGAAGTGGATCACCCCCGCTGGAGTCAGGCCACCGAGCGGCGGATTGGCGAATTCTTTAAACGCAAAACCTTAATGTTTAATGGCTACGGTGATCAGGTGGCGGGAATGTATAAGGGAATGGATTTGAAGAAGTTGTTTTGAAAGGTTAAAAATTTAAACCCAAATCTTGAACCACGGAGGAAAAGGAGAACACGGAGAGCCACGGAGAAGAACTGAAATGCAGTACAACCTCCTTTTCTGGTTTTCCTCTGCGATCTCTGTGGTTTAAGATCTGGGTTTTATGTTTTATTCCAATATATGAAGGCATAAAAAAACGGAGCCGCTGGCTCCGTTTTTTTATGCTGGCAGTAAAGCCTGCTTCATTTTACTGAGGGCTTTGGCCTCGATCTGGCGGATACGCTCGGCAGAAACATTAAATTCTGCTGCCAAATCGTGCAGCGTTAAGGCAGAGCCTTCGTCGGCGAGCCAGCGTGTTTCCACAATCCGGCGGCTGCGTTCATCCAGGCTGGCTAGTGCCATTTGCAGGCCTTCGGTATGCAGCTTATCCGTCGCGCGGCGGGCCAGGGTGGCATCCGGTGCGCTATCGTGATCAGCCAGCCAGTCGATCGGTGCGTAGCCTTCGTCATCGTTGTCGTCGGCAATCAGCGAAATATCCTGGCCGCTCATCCGCGTTTCCATTTCCAGCACTTCTTCGCGTTTTACACCCAGATCATCAGCGATTTTTTGTGCTTCTGAGGTGGTGAGAGCGGCAAAGCCGGGCTTCATGGAGCGCAGATTAAAAAATAATTTACGCTGGGCTTTGGTTGTAGCGACACGAACCAGGCGCCAGTTGCGCAGTACGTATTCGTGGATTTCGGCTTTAATCCAATGCACAGCAAAGGAAAATAAGCGTACGCCCCGGCCGGGTTCAAAGCGTTTTACCGCTTTCATCAGGCCGATATTGCCCTCTTGGATTAAGTCTGCCTGAGGCAGGCCGTAGCCAGAGTAGCCGCGTGCAATTGACACCACAACTCGCAGGTGGGACATAACCAGTTGCTTGGCTGCCTCCAAGTCGTTGTCCTGGTGGTAGCGCTCGGCAAGGCTGTATTCTTCTTCCTGCGAGAGCATGGGGACAGTATTTACACGCTGGATATAGCTCTCGATGCTGTCGCCACCGGACAGTACGGGAAGTGTAAGTGCAGACGCCATGTTTAAATCTCTCCTTGCAAAAACTCTTGCTGATTCTAGCACTTGACTTGGCCGAGTGCTAAAAAAAAGCAAATATTCAGACTTTCGATTCAATCACACTATGGTGCGGTGAAGCACGGCAATTTTTCCTATCTGCTTAATAGAGTGAATTAATCATGAATCACTAAGCGGGGAAAATGGCGGCCAGACTGGCTTTAGCGCTGAGGAAGGCGAAAATTGCTTCCCGCCTTTTTCCTGGTGCTGCCTCAGGTAAATTGCCGTAAATGCCGCCAAACGGCAAGCCACGCGCCGACGAACGTCAGCAGGGTACACAGGCCGCAGACAATGGCAATCGTGCTCAGATCAGGTGATTGCAGGCTGAATTTTTGCCCGTAAGCCGTTGCCAGATCGCTTACCGCAGGGTTGATGTGAGACAGCATGCTGCCCACAATACCGCATGCAAGCAGCCCGCCCAGCAGGCCCTGCACCATTGCAAAATAGACGAATGGCCTGCGGATAAAGGCATCAGTTGCACCGATCAGCCTTGCTACTTCGATTTCTTCTTTGCGCGTTAAAATTTGCATGCGAATGGCATTGCCGGTAATCAGCGTGAGTGCTGTAGCCAGCAGTATGGCAATGACTTCGAATAATGTCTGGCCCAGGGCAAGTAGTCTTTCTAAGCGGTGTGCCCATGCAGAATCAAGCTGGACTTCTTCTACGCCTGGCCTGCTGATCAGGTCTTTTTGCAATGCTTCTAAAGTGCTGGCCTGGCCGTCTTTACTGCTTAATACAAAGGCATCGGGAAGCGGATTTTCGCTCAGCCCGGCTAAAAGATTGGCCGCACCAGAGGAGATTTGCATTTCTTTAAGTGCATCGTCTTTGCTGATAAAGCGGCTGCTGGCGATGCGCGGGTCTTTCTTTAATTGCGTTTTAAGCATGGCAAGGTCTTCTGCCGTGGCGGTATCGCGCATAAAAACAGAGATTTGCGGTTCTGCATGAATCTGGCTGGCTACACTGCTTAAGCTGCTGATGATCAGCCACAGGGCTAAAGGCAGAGCGGCCGTGATGCCAATCACCAGTAAATTCAGTGCGCTGGAGAAGGGGTGGCGAAACAAAGCACCTATGGTGCGCGCCAGGGATTGCAGATGGAGTCTGAACCAGTGTTTCATAGCGCCTCAAGCAGTAAATTGACCATTTTTCAGGCGCAGAATACGACGTCCGTAATCTGCCATCAGGGTTTCATCATGGGCAGAAATCACGATCGTGACGCCAACCTGATGAAAAGACTTAAACAGCTCCAGAATATCGTGGGCGTAATCGCGATCCAGATTGGCGGTTGGCTCGTCTGCCAGCAAGATAGCAGGGCGATGCACTACCGCGCGGGCGATACACAGCCGCTGCTGCTCACCCCCTGACAGCGAGACGGGATTAAGCTTTTCTTTACCGGCAAGACCCACTTTATCGAGTGCGGCCAAAACACGGCGGCGGCCTTCTCTGTGATCAAAGCCAATAATATCCAGCGGCAGGCTGACATTATCGATCACGCTGCGATCAAACAGAATTTTATGATCTTGAAAAATCAGCCCCAGATGGCGGCGGATATAAGGCAGCGAGCTGCGATTCATTTTCGCCATATTCTGCCCGTTAACGATCACCGCGCCGCCGCTGGGCTTTTCTATGCCCGCAATCAGCTTGAGCAGTGTCGATTTGCCCGCGCCAGAATGGCCGGCCAAAAAAACCAGCTCGCCACTTGGAATCTCAAAGCTTAAATTCTTAACGGCATCAAAGCCGCCAGGATAACGCTTACTGACTTGCTGAAATTGGATCATAGAAGCCCTGTCTTTGTTTTCCACGAATACGCTTAACCTTAAATCTTGAACTACGGAGTAAGATGGAGAAAACCAAGGCAAGCAATAAGCATCGTAAAGCAATCGATTAAATTGAACCCCGGCTTTTCGTTTATCCGTATTCTTTTTATAAAATGCTGTGTTTTCTGTATCTTAAAATGCTTTGAAATTTACATCTTCACCAGTACTTTGTTTTCGTACTGATTACCGCCAAATTCGAAGTATGTTACACCATGCTGAACAAAACCCTGGCGGGCATAAAACGCAATTGCACGGTGATTGTTAATATTGGTGCTCAGCCAGTAATGATGCGAGCCAATTATCTCTTCGTAGTAAGCCAGTAACTTGCTGCCCAGCCCCTGACCGGTAAACACTTCCTGAACATACAGCATTTGCAGCTCAACAGAGCCAGGCGCGGTTTGTTCCTCAGAGGCAAAATCAATTTGTGCAAAAGCCACCAGATGATGATCGATTTCGGCGATCAGTAATTGGTATCGGGGATCATTAATTAAAGCGGTGAATTTATCTGGTGTAAATTCGCTGAGCACATAGGCAGAAATATCCTGCCGAATGCCTGTTGTGGCATAGGTATGCAGCCAAACCTGAATCGCCAGCGCCGCCAGGTTTGGCGCATCCGCAGCGGTGGCAGGGCGTAAAACAAGGGAGTGATCCATTTGCTTACCTTGGCTGGGCTTGGTGCGCTAGTTTTTTTATAGGATGTGCAAGCCGCTTTTCTTGCTCACCGATTTTGCTGAAAAACGGAAGTTTCATTCCGTCATAAAATCCAAGTCTCAAAACACAGAGGGCACAGAGTTTCACGGAGAAAACCTTATCTGCTCTTTTTTCGTAGTTTAAAATTTGGGTTCTTATGATTTTCTCAGTGTTCCCGCTTTTTATTCTCCGTGCCCTCTGTGTCCCAAGATTTAAGGTTTATTAATCAAACAGCGCATCCACATAATCTTTGGCGATAAAGGGGCGTAAATCGTCGATGCTCTCCCCAACGCCCACAAAGCGCAGCGGGATGGGGCGTTGTTTGGCAATCGCGGCGATAATGCCGCCCTTGGCCGTGCCGTCGAGCTTGGTGAGAATCAAGCCGGTCAGGCCCAGTGCGTCGTCAAATGATTTCACCTGGCTGAGCGCGTTCTGGCCGTTATTCGCATCCAGCACCAGCATGATTTCGTGCGGACCAGTTGGGTCAGCTTTTTGCACCACGCGTTTTACTTTTTTGATTTCTTCCATCAAATGCAGCTGCGTAGGCAGGCGGCCGGCGGTATCCACAATCACCACATCAATGCCGCGTGCTTTAGCTGCGTTTACTGCATCAAAAGCCACGGCAGCAGAATCGCCGCCATCCTGGGCAATCACTTGCACGCCATTGCGCTCGCCCCATACCACCAGCTGCTCACGCGCGGCAGCGCGGAAAGTGTCACCGGCGGCGAGAAGCACACTCAGCCCCTGGCCTTGGAAATATTTAGCCAGCTTGCCGATGCTGGTGGTTTTACCCGCACCATTTACACCCGCTACCATCAGGATAAAGGGCTTATGCGTGCTAACATCCAGCGGTTTTTGCAAGGGGCTGATGAGATCGGTGAGGGAGCTTTGTAATGCGCCTTTCAGCTCAGAGCCATTTTTAAGCCCGGCAAGGCTTACACGATTTCGTACATCGCTGAGCAAATGTTGTGTTGCATCGATGCCCATATCGGCGGTGAGCAGGACAGATTCCAGCTCTTCGTACAGATCTTCATCAATCTGCCCGCCGCCAAACAGCCCCGCGAGGCTTTTACCCAGGCGATCACGTGTTTTAGCGAGGCCTGCTTTAAGGCGCTCTGCCCATGAAAGCTTGGCTTGTGGCTGTGCGGCTTCAATAATGGCTGCAGGAGCAGGAGCAGGAGCAGGAGCAGGAGCAGGAGCAGGAGCAGGAGCAGGAGCAGGAGCAGGAGCAGCTGCCTCTTCGGTTTTTAGCGGCTCAGGGTGTACCGCTTCAGTGGTGATTTCAGCTGCGTTAACAACAGGCGCAGCGGCGTGATGAATGGGGGCCGTGTCAGTTTGGACAGGCTCTGCCACCAGAGGTGTTTCTGGGGTGACCGGTGCAACCGGCTTTTTTTTGCGAAAAAAACTGAACATGAGTTTGCGGGTATTCCGAAAGATGGCGGAAAATGCGGGCAGCTTGTCGATAAGTCTGCGTTAAAAAAGCCTGATTGGGCTTTTTTAACAAGGCTGCCGGGCTATTTAATTACAGATTGCTAGGATTTTAACATGGCCGCACAGTTCAAAAACCAGGTTCGTATTATTGGCGGTGACTATAAACGCCGTTTATTGAAGTTTCCTGACGCAGAAGGCCTGCGTCCAACGCCTGACCGGGTGCGTGAAACGCTGTTTAACTGGCTGGGCCAGGAGTGCACTAATTTAACGTGCCTCGATCTTTTTTCCGGCAGCGGTGCGCTGGGTTTTGAGGCGGCATCAAGGAATGCCAAGCGTGTAGTGATGGTAGAGCGCGCTAAAAACGTGGCGGCCAGCTTAAAAGACAACCAGGCTTTGCTGGGCGCTGCCAATATTGAAGTGATTTGGGGCGATGCACTGCGCTTTTTGGATAGCACTGCAGAGCGGTTTGATGTGGTGTTTTTAGACCCGCCTTTTGCATCGGATTTTTTAGCACAAGTATTACCAAAACTACCACGCATCTTAAATGAAGGTGCCGTGATCTATGCCGAAACAGCCAACTGGCCGGATCGGGATGGTTGGGAAATTGTCAAAGAAGGCCGGGCCGGGCAAGTGAAATACGCCTTGCTGCGTGCGGTGGTGCAGAGTTAAGCCCTAAACGTAAGAAGCAAAACCCAAATTTTTAACCACTTCGGTCCGGTAGAACCCTGAGAGCCACGGAGAAAAACATATACAGGGTTTTCTCCGTGAAACTCCGTGATCTCTGTGACCTCTGTGGTTAAAGAATTTGTTTTTTTCCTAAGCTTGGTTTTCTTTACCCTGCTGTTCAATCAGCAGTTGGGTAAAGTCTGAAGCGCTCATGGGTTTGTAGCAAAAATAGCCCTGGATTAAGTGGCAGCCCAGTTTGGCCAGGTAATCGGCCTGGGCCTGGGTTTCCACGCCTTCGGCAATGAGTTTTAAACCCAGATTGGTGGCGATATCAATAATGGAGCGTACGATTGCGGCCGAATGATGATTATCTGGCAGGGCCTGGACAAAGGATTGGTCTATTTTTAAGTAATCAATCGGGTAATGTTGCAAATAAGCCAAATTAGAATAGCCCGTGCCAAAGTCATCCAGTGCCAGGCTAAAACCTGTGCTGTGTAATTGATTGAGTAGGCTGGATTGGCCACTTCCCATCAGCAGGCTTTCTGTCAGCTCCAGCTCGACCAATTCCGCAGGTATTTTGTGATAGCTTAAAATAGCGCTTAGCTCGTCAGGCAGCTGAGGTTTAAATTGCAAGGCAGATAAATTAATGGCCAGCCTATTTAATTTAATACCTATTTTTTTCCATTCAGCGATCTGGCTGATCGCTTCATTCAGCACCCAGCTGCCAATGCCCACAATCAGCCCTGTTTCTTCGGCAAAAGGAATAAAGTTTGAAGGCGGAATCATGCCTTTTTGCGGATGACGCCAGCGTATCAGTGCTTCCGCCCCCATTATTTTTTTGCTGGGTAAATCAATTTGCGGCTGAAAAAACAATTCAAATTGATTGAGATCCAAGGCGTGGTGCAGCTCGGCTTCCAGCTTGATTCTGTCCAGTGAGCGGCGGTTCATTTCACTGGAATAAAACAGATAATTCTGATTGCTTTTCTTGGCGCGCTGCATGGCTACAGTGGCATTATTAATCAGTGTTTCGGCATGATAGCCATCGTCCGGATAGATACTGATACCAATATGGCTTAATAAAACAATTTCCTGGTTTTTTAAATAAAAAGGCGCTGCCGTCGCTTGCAAAATACGCCTAGCAACCAGGATAGCGTCTTCTCTTTGCTCTATTTCAAAGAGCGCAATATAAAATTCATCGCCGCTGAACCGGGAAACAACGTCTTCTTCGCGTAATGCGGTTCTGATTCTTCTGGCCAGCTCGGCCAGTAGTGTATCGGCTTCAGAATGGCCGAATGAATCATTAATATGTTTAAAGCTATTGATGTTAAAGCAGAGCAGAGAGCCGTGTTTTTTTTTGCGCTTGGCTTCTGCTAAAGATTGCGCGAGCAGGGAAAACAGCATAGCGCGGTTGGGCAGATTTGTGAGCGTGTCGTAATAGGCCAGCTTATGGATTTTTTCTTCGGCAAGGCGCTTTTCGGTGAGATCAGAAAAAACCACAAAATAATGGCTTACCGTACCGTAATTGGTTTGCACTGCACTGATGGTGAGCCATGCCGGGAAAACTTCGCCATCTGCACGGCTGTCCCATAACTCACCTTCCCAGTGCCCCATTGCTTTAAGGGTGGCTTCAATGCTTTTAGTACTGTATTTCTTTTTTAAAAAGCTGGGAACGGTACCAATCACCTCGGCATTGCTGCGGCCGGTAATCTTTAAATATGCGTTATTTACGCTCACAATTAGCTTATTACTATCGGTAATCACAATGGCTTCGCGGGCGTATTCGATGATGCGGGTATAAAGCCGGCTGCGTTCTTCATTGGCAAGCTGGCTGCTGATATCCCGCACATAGCCGATCAGCCTTGTAGGCAAGCCAGCTTTATTTCGCACCAAAGTGAGGTGCAGATGGGCCCAAAAATCGCTGCCGTCTTTGCGCCGCCGCTTCACATCCATTTCGGCATGGCCATTGGCGATGACTTCATTAAAGAAGTCTTCTTCACCTTCGCTTTCTGCATCGGCGTATAAAAGCAGAATATGCTTACCTAGTGCTTCGTCTGCGCTATAGCCAAACAGCAAGGCGGCCCCACGGTTCCAGCCAGTGATATAGCCTTCCAGATCCATGGTGATCAGCGACGCTTCAAGCGCCGCATAAATGCCAGAGTCGCTGTCCAGCTCATTATTCATGCATCACCTGACGCCAGTAATTTTCTGACCCAGTGGCAGGCGTTGGTTTCAGATTGCAGCCAGTTGGCTGAGTGGGTATCTGGCAGCAGGCTGGCAAGCAGTGTGTTGTCTGCTGCCTCAATAGCGCCAAGGGCTTTAATGGCATTGCCGATGGGGCCTTCTGCGGCGAGTAAGCCCGCGCTTAGCTCAGGACTTAGCGGCAGCGGATTCAGAATTTCTGCAAGCGGCTGGCCAAACAGGCGATCCAGTAAAGACAGCATTCCTGCCATAAAAGCGGCATCGGGCTTGATATTGGGCAGTGCATCGCTGCCCGCCCAGCTTTCCAGCCGCTTGGCGCGTAAGGCGGCTAATAGCAGCAGCGGCGGTGTGCCGCTGTCGCTGCCAAATTGCTCTGCATAGAGCAAAAGCTGCAACCAGCGTTGCAGCTGGCGTCTGCCTAAAATAGCAATCGCTTGCCGTAAGCTTTCGGCATGAGCACCCCCTCCCACTGCCACAGAATTTACCAGCCTTAATAAGCTAAAAACCAGTTGAGGTGCTTTGGCAATCACCTTTTCAATGGCCGGGGTATCGGCATCGCTGGTGATCAGCCCCAGTAATTCAAGTAATACCGGCTTGCTGGGGTTGGGGCGGCCATCGGTTTTTTGCGGCGCAAGCAGCCAAGTGCCTGTCAGCCATACCTTTGGGGGGAGTTGGCTGGGCAGCGTGGTGATGCCGCAAATCAGGCCGGGGTCTTCGCTGGGGGTGGTGAGTAATCTGCGTGAGGTTTGAGGGAAAGGCAGTGCCAGCTCATTATTATTGAGGAGTACCACAAAGGGGTGGTGCTCGGGTAAGTCCGGGGGGAGTAAGCCATCGGTGCTTTCCCACAAGCAGGGTAGTTTTGCCAGCGCAGATTCAGCCAGCATAGGGGCCAGCATGGCAAGCTGAGCGCCATCCGCATGGGCACGCAGGGCAACCCATTGATTTTCAGTATTCCAAACAGGTTCGAGTAGCATGATCTGAACGCAGCATGATGACTCTTAACCCTAGCTCCGTCAGAAGCCATGGGCAAGGAGTCATTACGCTGTCAGCAATATTAATGGCTTTATTTCATCAGTCTATGCCGCTTGTGTATAGACCCTTGCTTCTCTTGGTGTAAGGAATACTGTCTCACCTGTCTTCCACTGGCCTTCTTGCTGGCGCTCACGGGTAAGCTCTACCTCTACAATATCTGCATTGGCTACTTCCACTTCCAGTCTGACTGTTGCCCCCAGCAGGCGCACATGGATTATTTTGCCTTCGATGGCAGATGAATTTGCCAGCCGGGAAAGATCAATTTCATGCGGGCGCACATAAACGGTGGCCGCCGAATCGCCAGCATCAGGCGCAGCAAAGCGCGTGCCGCCGACCTCTGCCCAGCCTTCATGCACTCGGCTGTGGAACAGATTTACATCGCCTAAGAACTGATACACAAAGGGCGTGGCCGGGGTGTCATAAACCTGCTCGGGCGTGCCAATCTGCTCGATCTGGCCTTTATTCATCACCACCACGCGATCGGCTACTTCCAGCGCTTCTTCCTGATCGTGGGTCACAAATACGCTGGTGATATGCATTTCATCGTGCAGGCGGCGTAACCAGCGGCGCAGCTCTTTGCGCACCTTGGTATCCAGCGCACCAAATGGCTCATCCAGCAGCAAGACTTTAGGTTCTACAGCCAGTGCGCGGGCAAGGGCGATCCGCTGTCTTTGCCCGCCGGATAGCTGAGCCGGGAAGCGATCGGCCAGCCAGTCCAGCTGCACCATATTTAAGAGGGCATGGACTTTTTCTTTGATCACGACTTCTGAAGGGCGGGTTTTCTTGGGGCGTACACGCAGGCCAAAGGCGACATTCTCAAACACCGTCATATGTCGGAACAGGGCGTAGTGCTGGAAAACAAAGCCCACCTGACGCTCCCTGACGTGGGTATCCGTAGCATATTCACCGTGGAATAAAATCTGTCCCTGATCTGGTGTTTCCAGACCGGCAATTACCCGCAGCAGGGTGGTCTTGCCACAGCCCGAAGGCCCAAGCAGCGCCAAGAGCTCGCCCGAGTTCACTTCTAAATTCAGATTATCCAGCGCGGTAAATGCCCCGAAACGCTTGGCGATGTTTTTGACTTCGATACTCATATTGAATGCCTTTTGATATTGCGTAGCAAAACCCACTCTTGAAACACTGAGGGCACGGAGTTTCAATGAGAAATCCTAAGGACTAACATGACGGTACAGGAAGCTAAGCTTTGCCGACTCCCGACTCCCGACTCCCCGATTTATTCCTCAACCGCATTCCGCCGGTCTGCTGCGGCTTGCTGCTCGCTTTTCCATTCCACATAGCTTTTTGCCGCAAGGGTTAACAGCGCAAGCAGAGCCAGGATCGAGGCGCAGGCGAATGCGCCGACAAAGTTGTATTCGTTGTAAAGAATCTCTACATGCAGCGGCACAGTATTGGTCATGCCGCGAATATGGCCCGATACCACCGAGACTGCGCCAAACTCACCCATGGCGCGGGCATTGGCCAGAATCACGCCGTAGAGCAGGCCCCATTTGATATTGGGCAGTGTCACCCGCCAGAACATTTGCCAGCTGGATGCGCCCAGCACGATGGCGGCTTGCTCTTCGTCCGAGCCCTGCGCTTCCATCAGCGGAATCAGCTCTCGGGCGACAAAGGGAAAGGTGACAAAAATGGTGGCCAGCACAATGCCCGGTACGGCAAAGATAATTTTGTAATCGTTTTCAATCAGCCACGGCCCCCACCAGCCTTGTGCACCAAACATCAGCACATAGATCAGGCCTGCAACCACGGGGGAAACCGAAAACGGCAGATCAATCAGCGTGGTTAGAAAGCTTTTGCCACGAAAATCAAAGCGGGCAATGGCCCATGCGGCGGCAATACCAAAAATCAGATTGGCAGGCAGTGAAATCGCCGCAACGATCAGCGTCAGCTTAATGGCCTGTACCGCATCCGGCTCTACAAGGGCCGCCAGATAAAGCTGCCAGCCCTGGCGAAACGCTTCGATAAAAACGGAGGCCAGCGGAATCACCAGAAAAATGCCAATAAACAGCAGGGCAAGGCCGGTGAGCAGATAGCGCACGGCGCGGCTTTCAGTGGTGACGATGGAGCGTTGAATTGTTGAAGCCATTATTTGTGCCCCCCTGTGCCTGGCCTAAGCCGCTTTACAATATTTTGTGTACTGGTGATATGTTGTGGAGAAGCCATTATTTACGTCTCCCCAGTCTTTTGGCTGCCCACCACTGCAAGCCGTTAATCAGCAGCAGCAGCGCAAAGGAGACCACCAGCATCACCACGGCAATGGCGGTTGCGCCCAGGTAATCGTATTGCTCCAGCTTGGAAATAATCATCAGCGGGGTGATTTCTGAAATAAAGGGCATATTGCCCGCGATAAAAATCACCGAGCCATACTCGCCAATTGCCCTGGCAAAGGCCAGTGCAAAGCCGGTTAACAAGGCTGGCAGGATGGTAGGGAAGATCACTTTGTAAAAAATCTGCCAGCGTGTGGCACCCAGGCTGCAGGCGGCTTCTTCCAGCTCGTGCTCTAAATCTTGCAGAACGGGCTGCACGGTACGCACTACAAATGGCAGGGTGACAAAGGTCAGCGCAATCACGATGCCGATAGGGGTGAAGGCAATCTTGAAACCCAGTGGCTCCAGATATTGGCCTATCCAGCCGTTAGGCGCGTAAATGGTCGCTAGTGCAATCCCCGCCACAGCGGTGGGCAGGGCAAAGGGTAGGTCGACCATGGCATCAATAAAGCGTTTGCCATAAAAATGATAGCGCACCAGCACCCATGCAACGAGCAGGCCGGTAAACAGGTTAATCAGCGCTGCCAGCAGGGATGCGCCAAAAGTCAGCTTATAAGAAGCCACTACGCGTGGCTCACTGATAATCTGCCAAAAGTGCTCCCAACTGAGCGCACTGGTTTTGATGAGCAGCGCCGAGAGCGGCAGCAGAACGATGATCGATAAATAAAATAGTGTGTAGCCAAGGCTTAAATTAAAACCGGGCAGCACGCTTGGCTGTTTGAAGCGCATGGTGAATCCGATGGGAGTGAATAGAGCAATGTTTAAACCTAGGTCTTAAGCCACGGAGTTAAGGAGAACACGGAGTTACACGGAGAAAACCCTCTCTAAGGATTAATACCGTTCACTTAAGGTGTTGGCTTTGCTTCCCCCTTGGTAAAAGGGGGATTGAGGGCAATGCTGTTCACTTTATGATTTTTATTCCCCAGTTATGCCGTTGATTAAGAATTTCCGTGCCTTTTCTACTTGCAAAATGCTTAGTTCGTCGTTTCACAACCCGCGGATTACTGCGTCCTGTTGGG
>NZ_PDZG01000177.1 GCF_002735645.1 Iodobacter sp. BJB302 | reverse complement strand
ATATGGGAAAGTGATTTCCATACCGTTTCATACGGGTTCAGAAAAGCGCGCAGCGTACATCACGCCATTCGCTCGGTGAAATTACAGCTGCAGGATGGAGGAGAACAAAGCACGGCTGGACGCTGGATTATTGAAGGTGATCTAGCCAGTTACTTCGATACCGTTCACCATCGATTACTGCTCAAAGCAATACGAAAACGTATCGCAGACCAGCGTTTACTGGCTTTGTTATGGAAATTCATCAAAGCGGGATGTGTTGATCGCGGTCTATTTCGTGCGGCTAGCGAAGGCGTACCGCAAGGCGGGGTTATTTCACCTTTGTTATCAAACATCATGCTGCATGAATTTGATGCTTGGATGGAGGCTAAATACCTCAATAAGAAGGTACGTAAAGATCGTTGGGCTTGGAACTTTGGCATACAAAATCAGCGCCCCATTGCAATTCGGGAGCAGCGGCAGTGGAAACCAGCCATATCTTACTGCCGATATGCTGATGATTTTGTTGTGATTGTTAAAGGCAGCAAAGCACAAGCTGAGACTGTGCGTGTAGACTGCCGAGCATTTCTTGAAGAACAGCTTAAATTGACGCTGAACCTTGAGAAAACCCACATTACGCATGTTAACGATGGCTTTGTATTTCTGGGGCATCGAATTATTCGTAAGCGTGGCTCGCGTGGTCAAATGCGGGTCGTGAGTACAATTCCGTGGGATAAATATCGGCGCTTTGCCGAGAAATTGGTCAAGCAACTGTCGAGTAATTACAGCAAGAATCGAATGGATATGCTGGCAAGCCTGAATCGGCAACTCACGGGGTGGGCAAACTTCTACCAATACACCGACTTTACTGCCACTTTATTCAGCAAGTTAGATCGCGCCATCTTCTGGAAGTTTGGCTATTGGCTGGCGCGTAAATACCGACGCGGCTTTAGATCTCTCATGCGAGAT
>NZ_PDZG01000176.1 GCF_002735645.1 Iodobacter sp. BJB302 | reverse complement strand
GGGTATCAGCGCAGCAAGAACCCGACTGGGCCATAGTGTCATGGCGAGCATTGCGGAGCAATGCTTACAACCCCTCGCGATCAACCCTCAACAATCCCCGCGTTCTTTTTATCAAAAATGGCGCATTGTCGCCATGGATGGCTCAACTCTTGAAGTGGCCAATGAAAAAGCGTGTCGTGATGAATTCGGCGCACCAGGAACGCAGCAAGGGTACACCGGCTACCCTCAGTTGCGTTTTGTCAGCCTACAAGAGCACGGCACAAATGCACTCTTTGGGCTTGCTTTGGGCGGGTATATAGAGAGTGAAATCTCACTTGCACAGCAAAGCATTTTACACCTTAAGCCCGATATGCTGTGCCTAGCAGACCGTGGTTTTGCTGGGTTTCCAACATGGCAAGCCGCACAAAAAACAGGTGCTCAACTGCTTTGGCGAACCCCAAAAAATCGTATTTTTCCAGTGCATCAGCGCTTAGCAGATGGCTCATTTTTATCCATCATAAAGCCTTCATCTGCGACACTGAAGGGTATGGCTGAGCCCCGCGATGGCACGCCTATCATCGTGCGCGTGATTGAATATCAAATGCCAGGTCTTCCAGATGCGGAGCCTTTGTATCGCTTAATCACCACACTACTCGACGAAAAAACGGCACCTGCTGAAGAGTTGGCCGCGCTTTATCATGCGCGCTGGGATATTGAGACGACTTTCGCAGAGCTTAAAACGACGCTCAAAGGCGCTGACATTATATTGCGGAGTAAAACACCTGACTTGGTCAAGCAAGAGTTTTGGGGCTTACTCTTGGCGCACCATATCACGCGAAAAGTGATGCAGGAGGCGGGCTTGAAGACCGATCAAATAGCCAACGATTTGAGTTTTAAGCAGAGCTTAAACATTGTGCGCCGCAAGCTACCCAGCAGTGGCGCAATTCCCCCCTGAGCAGTTCGAAATCTGGTGGGCCAATGTGGTAATA
>NZ_PDZG01000175.1 GCF_002735645.1 Iodobacter sp. BJB302 | reverse complement strand
TGGCCGTACCGTAATCTGCTGCGCTCGCTGATCCGCCACCGAGATTAAAGGCATAGGTTTCAGCCTTGGTCGTGGCGGTGCTGAGCGAAACATTGAAGACGAGGTTATTACCTTCCACCACATTGTCGTCGGCCACGCCTGGATTGCCGACTTCGATGCCGGTAATGGCCGGGCTGTCGTTGTCCAGAATGCCGCCGGTAGCTGAAACGCCACCAATCGTTAACGGTACGGTTTCAGGGGTGATTTCTACTAAAGCATCGTCAACCGTTGGCAGAGTGACAGCGAAGTTGGTGACACCTGCAGGAACCGTAATCAAACCGGTCGTGGCGTTGTAGGTCACGCCGTTGCTGAAGGTGGCCGTGCCGTAATCGGCTGCGCTCGCTGATCCGCCACCCAGGTTAAAGGCATAGGTTTCTGGTTTGGTGGTGGCGGTGCTGAGCGAAACATTGAAGACAAGGTTATTACCTTCCACCACATAGTCATCGGCCACACCCGGATTACCGACTTCGATGCCGGTGATGGCCGGGCTGTCGTTGTCCAAGATGCCGCCGGTGGCGCTCACGCCGCCGATGGTGAGTGGGACGGTTTCTGGGGTGATTTCTACTAAAGCATCATCCACTGTTGGCAAGGTGACGGCGAAGTTAGTGACACCTGCCGGAACCGTAATCAAACCGGTCGTGGCGTTGTAGGTCACGCCGTTGCTGAAGGTGGCTGTGCCGTAATCGGCTGCGCTCGCTGATCCGCCACCCAGGTTAAAGGCATAGGTTTCTGGTTTGGTGGTGGCGGTGCTGAGCGAAACATTGAAGACAAGGTTATTACCTTCCACCACATTGTCATCGGCCACACCTGGATTACCGACTTCGATGCCGGTGATGGCCGGGCTGTCGTTGTCCAAGATGCCGCCGGTGGCGCTCACGCCGCCGATGGTGAGTGGGACGGTTTCTGGGGTGATTTCTACTAAAGCATCATCCACTG
>NZ_PDZG01000174.1 GCF_002735645.1 Iodobacter sp. BJB302 | reverse complement strand
CCTGATTATGTCTCTTGCTCAGTAACCCTTGATTTAGCCATTCGCGCGGCGTAAAGTGAACGAACGTTCTACTTTGCGGAGATGAATCATGCCCATCAATGGCATCCAGATGCAAAAAGGTTTGTCTTTGCCTGAGTTCATCCAGTTGTACGGCACAGAGCAACAGTGCGAAGCAGCATTGCAAAAAGCGCGCTGGCCACAAGGGTTTCGCTGTCCAAAATGTCATGGACAAAATGCCAGCACATTTATACGCGGCAAAACGCGTATATGGGATTGTTGTCATTGCTCGCATCAAGCCAGTTTGACGGCAGGAACCATGATGCACCAGTCGCAACTCCCCCTGACCAAGTGGTTTCTGGCTGTTTATCTGGTGACACAATTGAAAACCGATATTGCTGCTTTATCGCTACGCCGACAACTTGGGATCACTTGGAAAGCCGCATGGTTGCTGAAACATAAATTGATGGAGGCCATGCGTCAGTGTGAGTCAGGCCGCCCCTTGAGTGGAGACGTTCGAATTGATGACGCATATCTTGGCGGCGAGCGTAACGGAGGCAAGCGTGGGCGTGGTTCTGAAAATAAAGTCGCTTTTGTGGCTGCGGTCGAAATGCGTGATGGGCATCCTCATCGGCTGCGTTTTGATCCGGTGCAAGGCTTTTCGTTCGAAGCGCTCAAGCCTTGGGCAGAAAGGGCTTTGGCACCGGGGAGCACGGTGACTTCGGACGGTCTGATCGGTTTTGAAGTAGTGCGGCAATTGGGATTTAAGCACCGAGTCGTCCAAGCGCCTAAAGGTAAGGCCGGAACGGAAATTGACGCATTTAAATGGCTTAATGTGATGCTGGGGAATTTAAAAACGGCGCAATCTGGCACTTACCATGCATTCAAATACAGTAAATATGCGGGCCGCTATTTGGCGGAAATGCAGTACCGATTTAATCGGCGTTTTGATTTGTGTGCCCTTATCCCACGCATGCTACATGCCTTACTCATTGCTAAGCCTTGCCCGCTTGGGCGATTAACTGAGCAAGAGACATAATCAGG
>NZ_PDZG01000173.1 GCF_002735645.1 Iodobacter sp. BJB302 | reverse complement strand
AGTAGGTAGGCTAACCGTAAGGAGGCCGCTTACCACGGTGGGATTCATGACTGGGGTGAAGTCGTAACAAGGTAGCCGTAGGGGAACCTGCGGCTGGATCACCTCCTTTCAAGAGAAAAGTCTTTTGGATTGAGTACTCACACTCATCGACTGTAGAAAAGAAGATACAAGGCCGTTTTGTAGGTTGGGTTAGCAGTTTTATCGCGTAACCCAACGTGAAATGGCAAAAAATCAGATTGGGTCAGTAGCTCAGTCGGTTAGAGCACCGTCTTGATAAGGCGGGGGTCACAGGTTCGATTCCTGTCTGACCCACCATTCTAATCCGCACTAGCCTGCGTGATGCGTCGTCATAAAACAACTTGTGTACTAAAACGTACACGGCGTTATTTTATTCCTAGCCTCACTTGACTATTGCGGTTAGCAAAGGTGATTGCTTAATGAGTATATTGAGCAGCCAATTTGATTTTAAATAGCAGCAAATTGATTGCGAGCTAGACGAGAAATGAAATTTCGATGTTTACTAAAGTAAACGAGAGATTGAATGACGAAGTATAGCGAAGTAATTGGGGGCTTAGCTCATCTGGTAGAGCACCTGCTTTGCAAGCAGGGGGTGAACGGTTCGAGTCCGTTAGCCTCCACCATTCCTTTAGAGTGGTGGAAAGAAATAAAGCAGAAAATAGAAATAAATCACTGTCTCAAGAGAGATTCATTGCTTGGGACGATCATTTATTTCTGGTTTCTAAAATCAGCAAGACGTATCTTTGATCTTTAAAAAAATAGAAGAAGTAATACTCAAATTTAGAAATAAATAAGGGTAGATTGTATCAAAATCGATTGTTCGAAGTCAGAACTGAATAATCGATGTCGCAAACAAAGCGAAATCAGATACTTTAAAGATGTGAATCGCTTTGCTCGTCTTCATTGACGAATAGAGTGCAACACGTGTTTGAGGTTATAGGATCAAGCGACTAAGTGCATCTGGTGGATGCCTTGGCGATGATAGGCGAAGAAGGACGCGTTAGCCTGCGAAAAGCACGGGGGAGCTGGCAAATAAGCTTTGATCCCGT
>NZ_PDZG01000172.1 GCF_002735645.1 Iodobacter sp. BJB302 | reverse complement strand
CAGCCCCTTTTGCATCTGGATTGGGTTGATTGCCATGACGACCACTCCACAAAAGAACGTTCGTTCACCTTAGGCCTTTTAAGTGGTTTGAGCAAGGAGATTGAGCAAGAGACATAATCAGGTAAAGACATGTGTTTGTATTCCTTTATGCCAACGTATGCACCGACCCCACGGATCATTTATTTTATTGGTCAACACTTTTAAAATTTTATTTGTCATTCCTGATTGGGGGGCATCCTTCATGTTGGTGTCCTTCAGGCTCTTTATGATTGATTCGGTCAGATTAGGCGCTACCGAAGCCTTGATAACTGACATCATTTCAGCGTAATTTTTTGGCGCTTGAGGAAAATGGACACCCAGCATTTCAAAACGATTCAAAATTTTCTGAGGCATCACTTTTGGCTTATTATCCGCCATTACAAGCTGTTGCTTAGCTCTGACTACTGCCCCTGTATATTTAGTAGCTCGTTGAACGACCTCCTTGGTGCGCAGCATTGCCAGATCATTCTGAATACCTGTACGTTGCAATTTGTGCATCGTCGCCAGATCCAGCAATTCACGACAGACAGGCTGAGCAACAATTTTATTTGTATCCAAATCAAAAAAACGGCCGCCGAGTTTACTTGCACCAGTCATAATGTTACTAGCAAAAGCAACCACTTTGCCTTTCAAAGACCGGCTAGTGCTTGCAGTTGAATTATTGCCACGCTCAAGCAGCCCCTGAGCGTTTGAAGTAGAGGAGCAATGTTGAGCCGCCGATGATGTGTTGGCAGAGCCCGTTGCTGAATGAGCCTGATAACGCACAGAACTTGGATTTGGCATAAATGTTGTTGATTTTGGCATAATTGCAACCTATTACTTAATAAAATTAAACTAAATCAGCCTGACGCACGAACAATCAATAAAAATATTGCATACTATCCGTCAAGCTAAGAAAAAGTGAAAGTTTAAGGGGGGGGTAGCGCATCAAACCATAAGACAAGTACTAAAAAAAATCAAAACTCACACGATCGGTACGGTTCTTTATTTGATAATGGTAATCCCCAGACAAAACCAGCTCATTTTCTAAGTAGAGTTTTCTCGCAGTATTCCCCCTGTGTCAGGATAGTTGAGATACTCCCTTTTCAGGGATTCTAACTTACTCAGGGGGCTGGTTACTTATCATGTCGCGTATTCCCAAGGCTCGTAAAGATGCCATTTTAAGCAAAATGCTTG
>NZ_PDZG01000171.1 GCF_002735645.1 Iodobacter sp. BJB302 | reverse complement strand
CACTTGAGTCGCCCATTGGCGCGCCGCCAGCAGGTCGTCGAAGGGCTTAGGTAATTGCATCGGGCGGTATTTCAGCGTTTTAAATAGTGATTCAGAATATGGGTTGTCATTGCTTACTGCTGGACGGCTAAATGAGGTGGCAACGCCTAAGTTTTGCAGTGTCGCCAGCATCGTTGCCCCCTTCATTGAGCTGCCATTATCCGAGTGCAAGACCACCTGATCGCGATTGATTTGTTCGCGCTGGCAAATGTCTTGCATCAGGTCGCTGGCGTTTTGGCTGCTCTCCTCAAAGAACACTTGCCAGCCCACAATTTTTCGGCTGAATACATCCAGAAATACGTACAGATAGAAGGACTTGCCTTGCAGTGTTGTGGGTAAATAGGTGATGTCCCAGCTGTACAGCTGATTGGGGGCAGTGGCGCATAAGGCCTTCGGCTTTTTGCGTGCCTGCGCGGGGCGCTCCGCTCGGCGATGCTGGAGCAAGCCCGCTGCTCGTAATATCCGGTAGATCGTTGATTCCGAACCAATATAGCGCTGCTGATCGGCCAGAATGGGGACGATTTGGCTGGGTGGTAAATGGGCAAATTCGGCTGAATTGGCCACCGCTAAAACCGTAGCTCGCTCCTCCTGCGTGAACTTGTGGGCCGGCACATGGTGCTGCAAAGGGCGCTGATCGCTCCGTAGTGTTTCACCGCTATCCCAGCGCTGAATGGTGCGCACACTCAAGCCCAGCAGCTCACACGCAGCCGCTTGCCGGGCACCTCCACCTATCGCTGCGTGTAACAAACCAAGACACACCTGGCGCTCGGCCAGCGTCGTCATTCGTCCGCGCCCTCCAGGTAAGCATTGAACTTTTTTTGCAAAATCAGTAGCGCAGCCGCCTCCGCCAATGCCTTGTCTTTGCGATTCAATTCACGCTGTAATTGTTGATTGGTTTTTTTGAGTTCGCGCAGCGCCTGAGCATCCACTTTGTCGGTTTTAGTGACCGGTGGCACACAAAAATCAGCCCGCCACTGCGTCAAATGATGCGCGAATAAACCCTGTTGACGACACCATGCATTGAGCTCAATTTCGGCCAGGCCATGACTCTGTTGCAAGGCCAATAAGCGCTCCTCAATCGACCAATCTTCCGGCCGTTTGGCACTTGGAATAAGGAGCACCATTTGTGATTTTTTAGCGGCAGCCATCCAGCCCTTTAATGTCGATTGAGGCAGATTAAGCCCCTGCGCCACCGACGCAATCGTACGGCCTTGGCGCTGATAAACCTTGCTCAATGCTT
>NZ_PDZG01000170.1 GCF_002735645.1 Iodobacter sp. BJB302 | reverse complement strand
ATATCGTCCACCTCAATCCAGAAAAATCACCGGAAGCGGAGACGGGTGCTGTAAGGAAAAAAGCAGAGCAAAGAACGGCATAAATATTAAACGATTAAGGCGACAACTGGTTTGACAATTACCGATATGAAAAGGTGATGGCGGGCGGCATAGCAAACACTTAGCAGGAGTGGCTTCAGCCGCAAAACCACACCTGCAAATCCAATTCACAAACGTGGCGCGGCCACATCTTTCATCACCAGCAAAGGCCTTGTTAAATCAGACAAAGCCAGCCGCTGCCGCCCTGCCTCGTCAAAATTGTCGACCGACAACCATTGAACGTATGCTCCTTCAAGCGCTGGCCATTCCTTATCCAGCACCGAAAACCACGCCGTATCACGATTACGACCTCTATTCACCGTGGCCTGACGAAACACGCCTTCAAAGCTAAAGCCCAAACGCTGCGCCGCCTTGCGCGAAGGCAAGTTCAACGCATTGCACTTCCACTCATAACGCCGATAGCCCAGCTCGAACGCATTTTTCATCATCAACACCATCGCCGCCGTCGCAAGGCGCGTGCCTTGTAATGCAGGAGAGAAATGCAACCAGCCCACTTCAATGGCCGCCGCCGCCGGATCAATCCGCAAATAAGCAGCCAGCCCCAAAGCCTTGCCACTGGCCTCATCCACAATGGCGTAAAACTGCGGATCACCCCCGCTGCTTACCCTATCCAGCCAGGCATTAAAAGCCTGTACTTCTGCAAAAGGCCCGGAGGTTAAATAAGTCCACATCCGGCCATCATCTGCCGAAAATGCCTGCCATAAATCAACGCTATGCCTATCCAATTGCAAAGGCTCCACCTTACAGCCCCAGCCATTAAGCACCTTAGCAATAGGAAAAACGGGGGCAACCCAGTCTTGCAGCGGCAAGCCAACAGGCTGGCCGAATTGGTTTAGTTCGTAGTTCATAGAAGATCCTCAAGATCAATGCACAGCCAAGAAAAAGCTTCAGCGCTAGCCCTTTGTTACGTCGCATTCATATAAAAAACATAACAGCTACGCTCTCCGCACGGGGCTTTTACCCCCCCCTAAAAACACGCCGAGCGAAGAACAAGCGGGGCGGGGTAGTCGTCAATTCGTGTTTGAGCGAAGCGAGTTGAAACAACGCCGCTGTCCGCAGCGAGGAGATTTCGTGTTTTAGGGGCGGCCTTCTTTGCTTACTTTCTTGGCCGTTCAAGAAAGTGAGTCCCCGCGGGGATCCCGCACCTAAATCAACTTGCCGAAGGCACTAAAAAGATCTTTTTGACTTTGCTTAGCGTGCATGGGGTGAAGCCCGGGTATTTCTCAGGTTGCCCCCCTACGAAAACCGTTTCGCTTAAGCTGAGAAGACTGACGCATCCCCCATCCTCAACAATCACACTCAATCCTCCCCCCCACCAACACCC
>NZ_PDZG01000169.1 GCF_002735645.1 Iodobacter sp. BJB302 | reverse complement strand
TCGGAACTGGAGCTGGCAAGATGAAGTGCAATTGAACCCCGACCGGGCTATTGAGCCTAAAACAAGCGAGGAATTACAGGTCGCTTAAATCGTAAAAACATCTCAACTATCTTGACAATTACCGACTGCAACCAGTACAATAAATTTTTATGCCATATATTTTACATTAAAATGCCATCTATTAATTCTATATGCTCCGCTATAACATCTACTTTTCGTAGCCAAACATCTGCACAACCAGAACCATCCCCATTTTCGGCCGCTCTTTCTTCTGTTTCTAATCGCGCGTTAGTAGACCTTGCCACCCCTCCTCGTTTTGTTAAACCACACGAAACACAGGATAATAAGTTTAAATTGAATATTTCCGAGTTTTTTCGTAACGAACAGCTAAAAACACCACTAAAAAGCAGCTTAGATAAAAATGTAAATTATTTATGGCTGCTCTCTTATAACGCAATCAACAAACTGCCTGAATTAGTCATCGGCTATGAGCATGCTGACTGCAGCGGTAATAGATATGGGCACCCTACTTTGGCTATAGGAGGTTTACAAGATGATGGAACCACTAGTTACCAAAAAGGATTTATCGCAGGTGAGTTGTTTTATAAAAATAATGAATGGCATATTGACAATAATTCAGGGAGGTTTGGCTCAGGAAACGTTACTGCAATGCGAAATAATATGATGGGTAAAGCTGATCTAATGGATATGGCACGTGCTACTTTTTTAGAGCAGACTGATTTGGCAGTAAGTACTACTAAGATCTATTCACGTCACAACTTGAAACGTGCGCTACAAGGTGTATTCCCTGTTTTGGCTCGGCAACATAGGAATTCATTAAGTTGAAGTGGTAAAAATTTGACAAAACATCTGGGTTAAAAAACCAGAAAAACAAAGCCTCATTTGTATTTTTTCAAGAAAAACCTCATAGAGTCAGAGTAAACTTTAATATGCTAGATTTTATTCCCTCAGGGTTGAATCAAGCAGATTAAACTTTACTCTGACTCTGTAATTTTGTAACTATGTTGACAAACACCGGCTCGATGGTAATCTCCCCACAAAACCAGCTCATTTTTAAGTAGAATTTTCTCGCAGTGTTTGAGGAGCTCTACATGAAAGCCGAAGGCAATTGATTACGCCAGATTATGGCGATTTTAAAGCAAGCCGAAGTCGGTTCGACCGTTCCTGATTTGTGCCGCGAGCACGGCATGAGCTCTGCCTCTTTTTATAAGTGGCGCGCCAAGTTTGGCGGCATGGACGTCTCGATGATGACTCGCATGAAAGAGCTGGAGGACGAGAACAAGCGTCTTAAAAAGATGTATATCGAAGCCCAGATGCAAGCAGATATCATCAAGGAGGCCATGTCAGAAATCATCTGAAACATCTCAACGTCGTGAGATGGCTCACTGGGCCGTTGAAACCAAGTCCGTCTCCATTCGTGCGGCTTGCGCCAGCTTTGCAATTAGCACGACTTGCTATCGTTATAT
>NZ_PDZG01000016.1 GCF_002735645.1 Iodobacter sp. BJB302 | reverse complement strand
CTCGGAACTGGAGCTGGCAAGATGAAGTGCAATTGAACCCCGACCGGGCTATTGAGCCTAAAACAAGCGAGGAATTACAGGTCGCTTAAATCGTAAAAACATCTCAACTATCTTGACAATTACCGAGGTTCTAGATGTGCAATCACAACAGAAATGTATGATGAAACACATTTACAGATTGACCACAGAATACCTTATAGAGTTGCAGGTGACGATACAGGGAGTGAAAGAAACCCTGACGATTTCATGCTTCTATCTGGTTCGGCACAAAGACAAAAATCTTGGGCTTGTGAACATTGCAAAAATTATTTAACAACGAAAGATATTAATGTGTGCAAAACCTGTTATTGGGCTTACCCAGAACAGTTTGAACACATCGCAACAAAACAAGAAAGAAGAGTTGATTTAACATTTAATGGAAATGACATAGAACTCTACGAGGAATTAAAGAAAAAAGCCATTAAAAACAACTCTTCAATACAAGAAGAATTAAAGAAAATGATTAAGTAGTGCCAACCCCCAACAAATCAAGTTGGGGGTTTTCTTTTATGTGAGACACCGTTTTTGTTTTTTTAACAAGGGCAGGAGAAAGATATAGAGACTCAATAGTTACATCATCTCTTCCCAAGAGAGTAGCTTGGCTTGAACGACCAGCATTAAGCAAAACTTTCTTCAAATTAAGAAAATCTGGCAAATCACTACCATAAGACTTATCTCCACAAGTTCCATCAAAACTTAACATAAATGGGACTTCTCTCTTATTGAGACTATCAAGCTCTTCAATAAGTTCATCTATGTTCAAAAGATAAGCATACCTTGGGTCTCTTTTACCGCTTGTTCCTTGCCAAGGCGGGTCCATATATACCAAGTCTTTATCTGTTGCTTGACTGATTGCCTGCCTAAAATCACAACCTTTAATAGAAATCTTTCCTTTAAGAAGCCGAGACATTGCCCTAACTTCCTTTTCAAGCTTTTCTGGCTTCATTCCAAGTCTTCTATTATCAGCACCTTGGTTAAATTCTCCACTGCCATTAAATCTAACTGCATTCTTTACACATCTTGCAACGAGATACAAAAGAGCAGAAGGAGACTTTGTATTATTATAAATTTCTCTTACATCTCTAAAATACTTCGCAGGGTCTTCAAGTTGACCATTCCAGTAAAGAGAATACTCTTCAATTAATCTTTCAGGCTCATCAACAATCATTTTCCAAAGTTCTGCGAGTGGTTCTAACTTATCAGCAACCACAAACCTTTTAGCCTTTTGATTAATTGCAGAAGCTAATGTAATTGCTCCCGAACCAGCAAAAGGTTCATACAGAGTATCAATCTCAAAATCCATATAAGAAAGTATGGAGTCAGCAAGCTTTCTTTTGCTACCTTGGTAAGGGATTGCATGCGGTGCTTTTTTCACTTGTATTCCTTATTTTCTGGATTTAATGAGTAAAGAGAGCGACCTTTAACAATCTCTTTTAAAAACAATTTTGGCACATTCCCATCTTCTCTTCTTTTTTCTCTTCTATAAATAATAGAAAACAAAGAGTTAGATGGAGTCTTTCCAGTAAAAGGAACATCTTCACTTTTACCAAGAAAATCAACAATCTCTTGCAATGACAATGCTTTATGCTTTTTGAGAACCTTAACCATAAGTTCTTCAATATTGCTGTGCTGTCTGTTCCACGACATAGGAGCTCCTTTGGTGTAGTCGCATGCTAACGCATGCTAACGTCGAGTCCCACGGATTGCAAGCACTTCTTGAAGAAATAGGGGAAACCAATAAAAAAAGACTAGCATTGCACTAGTCTTTTTTTGTTTTTTGTGAAGAGTTACCAAGTCTTCAAAATATATTTTATAAAAACTATTGACAGTTCAATTTTATTTCTTATAAATATATTACCACCGAACAAAACTATATTAGTTTAATTCTTTTTTAAAGTCAATAGGTAATCTAATTTTGTTCCTTGGTAGTAAGATAGATTAAAGTGTTATATGTCGTTAGGCAGTTTGAGTAATCAAACGATTAAAAAAGACCTAATCCCAGTTATCGGTTAATCTAGGAAGAAGTTAGGCAATAAAGCAATTTAAAGCCTAAAAGTATTCAATCAGTCTTTTATGTGACTAAAACAGCATGACTCATTAAATACAAGTAGCAAGGCAAATTTAGAGCGATTAGGCATAATATAAGACCTACGGTATTAGGCGAAGAAATACCACAACAGCCAAGCGAACGAGTCCAATAACATAAAAGCCATAGATTAAAAGCTATGGAGTCTCTTACAGATTACTGATGATGTGCAGTCTATGCCAGCACATCAAAGCGAGAAGTTAGGGCTTACAAAGCAAAAGGTTTAGGCTGAGAGTGGATACCCTGTAAGTAGTTTATTAGCAAACTGAAAGAAACCACCAAGTTAAGATGGCTATATATCATTCTTAACCCTTTTCTTAGAAAATAAGAAAGAAGGCAAAGCAAACGACTTTTTCAAGATCGTAAGGGTAAGGCTTTGCCTTTTTTCGTTAGAAAAAAGCAAAGCCCTATAAGATTAATTAAGTATATTATTATAATATTTAATTAAACTCATAGAGCAAAAAGATTAAATCCATATCAAAAGATAGATAAAGAGCAAAAGCACTTTAATAAAATAACACTATCAAACAATAATTAAACCCAAAGAAGCAAAGAATAAAAAAATGGCACGGCGATTTTTTTCAAACTTTTTTTCAAGAGACAATCTATTGATAACTAATCTATCAACAGCATAAAGCTATTGATAGCCCTACGGGTTCATTAGTTACCAACAGATAAAGACACTTCGCATTCCATGTTCATAACTTATCTATCAACAGCATAAAGCTATTGATAGCCCTACGGGTTCATAAGTTATAAACAATCCATTTGATCCACTACTATTTTTTATTATTTTTCTTTTTTAAGTCAAAAGCTTATCAAGAACAAAAAGAGTCTTTAACACTCTGCACAATTTCCCGAAAGCAAGACGAGCTTGCAGACTAGACACCGTAGACCTACGGTCGTAATCATGCACCATGATGGTGAACACACCCAAAACCGACAGAAACCCACCTAGAAGCGATTTTTACAGCTTCAAGCACCACACCCCTACCCACCATCAAAAAAACGGCTTGTAGACCGTTCTATGAGCTCGTTTTAGCCTGGTGCAACTTGGAACAAATAGAATAATAAAAGAACTTAAATAAGAAAATTAAAGTTTAAATTAATAAGAGCCTTTTGGCTCTTTTTTTATTTCTTTTTAATGAATAGTCATTGACAGTTCATTTTAATTTAGTATTATTAAATTATCATTATTAAAAGGAGAATAAGAATGAATGATGAAATAATAAACATCTTAGGAGCCATGACAGATTTTGATCTTGAATGTTTTAAAAACCATAAATCAGGCAAGCTAGAAAGACTTAAAGAAAAGAAGTTAGATTTAATTATACAGATAGAAAATTTAGAAAGATTGATATTAATTCTAAATAGAGAACTTGAAGAAAGAGAAGAAAACGGAATAGACCTTAGCAATTACTCGCCAGACGAAGACGAATTAACAGACTATGACGAGCAAGAAAGATTTAATCCTTTTGAAGAAGACAGAGAAAGTTTAACAGATGAAAAAATGGGACTTTTGTTAAAGTTCAGCACATTAAAGAAGGAATTAGAAAGCATATTAAACAAAGGAGATAAAAAATGAAGTATCACAGAAATAAAATAAAATACTCTTTTTATGGAACACCATTAGAGATAGAAGAAATTTTAGAAGAAGCAAAAAGACTCAATATGCACTTTAACGAATATCTTATAAGTTGCCATAGAAAAACAATGAAAGAGAATGAAGCAAAAGAATATTTTAAAAATAGAAACAAAGGAGAATAAAGATGTTGTTTAAAGAAATAAAAATAAAAAAGCTAGAAGACCAAGTAATTTTTTTGGAAAACGAGATTAAAGAACTTAGAGAGCAACTAGAAAAAGGAGAAATCACTTATGACTACTTTTTAGAAACTTTCAAAAGTTTTGAAGAAATTTTAGAAGATAAAAAGCTATTGCTAAAAAACATAACTAATAACTTGAAGGAGTAAAATAATATGAAAAAAGAAAAGATACAAAATAGAGTTTTTCTTATTGCTGGGATGATGTTTTTAATATTATTCCCTTTGTATGTTGGTCTAACAATTTACAAAGAAGAGCCAGCAAAATGCCATAAAACAGACACTTGCAATTCAATATTTAGATAAAGGAGAAATAAAAAATGGAAAGTTTACAAAGTCAAAAGCTACTAATAGACGGCTTAAAAATCATCAAAGAGAGCTTAAGAAAATTTATATGTAGGGAGAAAAAAAATGTTTGATTTATTAAAATTTATCAACCACAACAAGAAAATAAACGGTAAAGGAGTTTTTGAAGTCTATGGAACTTACTACCATTTAACACCTTACGACATGGGAAACAGTGCAGAACTTGAACCAAGAAAGCCAAGCATAAGCAATTGGAAAGCAATTTCAGGAGCTTCTAATATTCTTTATTGTTTAATAGCGATGCCAAAAGAAAAGACTAGCACAGACAAATTTTTTGTTTACAGAAACAAAAGACCAGAGAAAGCATATAGACAAATTTTTGAAGATGGCTTGACTTATGATGAAGTAAGAATGTTTAAAAAAACGGAGTTTATTAAAGTTGGAGTCTTGCAAAACTGTATAAAAGTTTTTGATATTTTTAGAGACATTGACCACATAGGAAACGAAGACAATTTAGAAAAACAGAGAGAAGCACTAAAAGAATTAATCTTTATAAAGCAAAGAAAAACTTTTTTTGTTCCATTCGCAAAGATAGAAAAAAGAAACATAATCATATAATAAGGAGAAAAGAAAATGATTAATAATGACTACACCAAGAAAAGACTTGAAAGAAAATTAGAAGAAATAAGAAGAGAAAACATAGAGACAAGCAGAGACGGAAAAATTTATTTTAGCTTTCTCATTAGCTATCAGGCTTGTTTAAGTTTATTTCTTTTGTTCTTATTTTTTCAAACTTTCGGATTGACAACAGAGAAAAATCTTATTGTAAGCACATCAATAACAATAATTCTTTTCGGCTCAATTGCTAGTTTCTTCCCAAAGATTTATAGAAACTCAAACGAAGAAGATATTAAAAACAAACTAGCTGAATACGAAAAAAATTTATGAAGACTAGACGAAGAAAGAGAGCTTAACGGCTCTTTTTTTTTGCCCATAGATACGAAAGAACAGGACTACTCAACTAAGTTTCATTAAATCCTTTTGAACTGATGAAAACTTTTTTTTGCTAATCCTTGAACTTTTTTTAGAGTGCTTTTGAGAACATTCCTTATGTTTTTTTTACGACTTTTTCAAAATCGTAAAGCCCTAAATAATGTTCTTACACATATAGCAATCGTTCCGATTGCACCAAATTAACGGAAACCGTTAATTGCTCTGGCGAGCCTAGGCATTACCTTTCGGTAATGTATATAAAGCTATTAATTCAAAGGCAATACCAAAGGAGCTAGGAAAAATCTAGTAAAAGGTAATTATTTAAGTATTGCCATTGGTATTTACTTTTGATTTTTATTTGATAACATTAAAAGTAAATACCAAAACAATAATTTTAAAGGAGAAAAAAGGTATGAAAAAAGTTCAAAAAACAATAAAGATTAATTACATTTTACATGTAGCTATTAAAGACTATGCAGAAAAAAACGACATAGACCAGATAGAAGTTATAGAAAAAGCTATTACAGAATTTTTTAAAGAAAAAGAAGACAGCAGGGTTCATTATGAAATTTTAGAAGCAGTTCAATTGCTTTTAAATAATCAAATAACCATATCAACAGACTTAGAAAACATAAAAAATGTTCTAGACAATACAGAGATAGTTTAAGATTTCAGGAGTTACCAAGATGAAGAACAATAAAGAAGAAATACAAAAAGTATTCCGTTTTAGATTAAGAATAAACGATGATGATTTACAAGCAAAACAAAAAAGAACCTATTTGAGTGATTACTTTTCAATACTTTTTTTAGTTAGCTCATTCGTTTTTATTTCATTATGCTTTTTATTTTTTGTCGTTAAGCATTACAGCTTAATTGAAATGGCAAAGGGACTTTTACACGGAGACGAGATAGCAAAAGGTTATTTTGCTTTCAATATTTTAGTGTCAGCAGTCGCGGGAATTTATGCAATGGCAAACTATGTTTACCCTGTTTCAAAGAGAGTAATAGATAGCAGTTCTAAAAACTTTTACTTTGAAGACTCAATAGAAGCAAACATAGAATTTCACAAGACACAGAAGAGAAAAGATAATACTTTATACAAAACAGGTCTTAATTTAGTTCCAGAAAAAGACTGTTATAAATATTTAAACCTTGGCTTGTTTAAGTTAAAAAGAAAGAAAGGAGACATATTTAATCCAATATATCTAAATAAAAATGCTACAAACTTATCTAAATTAATCTTAGGTATTGCAGGCTCTGGCAAGTCAGCTTTTCTTTTCTATCTCTATCAAGCAGAGTTAGAAAGAGGAACAAAACTTATCATTCATGCACCAGACGATGGACCTAGAAACATCATTGTTAAATCAGGTTATACCTATGCAATATCAGCACCCTGGTGCGAAGACTCAGTCTTTATTGATATTTTTAAGACTCTTGATGTAGAAGACCTAAACCAACAAAACGCCCTTATTGATGTAGTCATAACCTCAGTTCACGGCTATGTAGACCAGTCTAGTGATAATGCTTTTTTTGAGAATGGAGCAGTCTACATTCTTACAGCAAGCCTTAGAAAAGTAGTGAGACTAGCTAGAAAAAACAAGACCACAAGCAACCTAGACGAATGGATTAATGAGCTTGTTAGTAAAACACAAATCTATCAATTTAAAGAATTGGTAGACATTTATTACCCAGAAGCTAGTTTTACTATTAGTGAAGATGCCGAAAAAATGACAGCTTCAATCATTGCCAGTATCACAAAATCTTTAACAAACTTAGGCACCTTAAACAACTTCTACAAGAGAAATAGAAAGCCTTTTGATTTAAGAAAATGGTGTTTAGACATTCCAGAAGTAGACAAGAAAGGCAATCCATTACCAGAAAAACAAGTGATTGTTTTATGTAGTGATAAAGAATATGCAGAAGTCAGCAAGATAAATATTGCCTTATTTGTGAACATGGCAAGTGTCTTTTTGTTGAGTAATGAAAGAGAAAAGACTTTTAAAAAGAATGGTGTAAGAGTTCATCAAGTATTAGACGAGTTCCCAAATTTTGCAAAAAATATTGATATGAATAAATGGATTGAGATTATTAATGAAGGTAGAAAGTTTGGAAACATTGCAACAGTAGCAGGACAAAACAGCCACCAGATAACAAGCTGTCTTAAAGGAAACAAGGTAGACAGTCAAAAGTTTTTAGGCTCTTTTCATACTCAAATAATTGCCCAAGCTTCACCAGAAGACGGAGACTTTATAAAAAATATCTGTGGAGAAGTTAGCTACATTGATAACGAAGCTAGTTCAAGCTGGACAGACTCAGGAGACGGAAAAAGAAAGAAAACAATTAGCTATTCTAAAAAACCAGTAATTGAAGAAATCACATGGCAAAAGATACAAGACAATTTAGGTCTTGTTAGGCAGATTACTGGAAAAGATAGCAGTAAAGAAATAGGTGTTTATGTTGCTATAAGACTATTTGAAACAAAATTAACTGCTAATTTATTTTTCCCATTCTGTGAAAATTTTTGTGAGAACAGAAGAAATGAAATGCTTAAAAATGGAACTATTATAAAAAATAAAGAAGGTTTAGAAACTTACATATATAAAGATGAGTTCAATAGAACAATAAAACAACCTTTATTTTTTAAAGAAAGAAGAATAACCCTAACAGATGAAGAACAAGAAAGCATTTACAGAGCAAGAGAAATTCAAACAAAATCTAATTTAATTGGAAAGCTTGCAGAAAGAAAAGACTTAATAGGAGTAAAGAAAGCAAAAGAAGAACTTGCAAAACTTCAAGAAGAAGAAAAACTAGCGAACACAAAATCTAGTGATGATGTAGCAAAAATAATTCCAACTGATGAAGCAAATAAGAGACAAGAAGATAAACAAGAGAAAGAAGAGAAAGCCGAAGGTTTTGCAGAAGCTACAAGCGAAATTTTAAAAGAAACAGCTTTACATGGTATTGATCACACTGGAACCCTAGGAGCTATTGATAATGCTTTAACAGCATTGGACGCACTTTTAGAGAAACCAGAAGGAGAAGAACAAGACCAGCTAGTTATTAAAGAGTCTAGCGACAACAAGAAGAAAAGAAAAATAATAAGAAAAAAGGAGAATGAAAGATGATTAGCAATAGCAATGTAAAAAGCAAGGACTATTATACAAAAGAATACATGAGAGACGATTACTATAATAAACAAGGTAATCAAGTAGAAGGCATAGGACAATGGCACGGTAAAGGGTGCGATAGATTAGGATTAAAAGGAGAAGTAAACCAAAAGCAATTTTGGAATTATTTAGATGGTAGAAATCCTAATAACCACAATGAAAAGTTAAGTCCTCATGTAAGAAATGATGATGAAAACAAACAGCCAGAAGCTAATAAAGCACAAGACTTTGTTTTAAATGCTAATAAAGACTTTACTATTTTGTGTGAAGTCTATGCAGATGATCCAGAAATGACAAAAAAATTAGATGGAATATGGGAAAAAGCAAATGAAACAATGAGAGACGAGATAGAAAAGAGACTAACCACCAGAGAAAGCGGGAAATTTACACCCGTAGACGGTGCTATCTGTGCAACCTGGCAACACAAGACAGCCAGAGAACAAGACGGAAAAATAGACCCACACAGACATTCTCATAATGTCTATGGACATTACCAGCCATCAGAAGATGGCACTATGAAAGCCGTAGATTTTGGGAGAGTTTTTAACGACAAATTACTTATAGGCTCAAAAGCACAAGAAGTAATGGCGAAAGGTGTTAGAGATTTAGGGTTTGAAATTGAAGAAGGTAAAACAGGATGGAAGCTTAAACATTTAAGCGATGAAGTTAGACAAGATTTTTCAGGCAGAGGTGAACAAATCAAAAAGAGTATTGGAGAAAATGCCACTTATGAAGAAAAACAGAAGGAAGCCAACAAGAAACAAGCAAAGGGAGACTATCAATTAGAAGATTTAAAGGAACAATGGAAATCTAGACTTGATAAGCACGGATTAACAAGAGACACACTAGAAACAGTTAGAGAACTTCCAAAGGAACCCAAAAAAGATATTACAAAAGAAGATATTTTAAGAAAAGCTTGTCAAATTTCTAAATCATCTACTTTTACATCAAAACATATTGATATTGCAATAGCTCAAAAAGGACAAGTTTTTGATTTTGACCAAAAGAAGATGAAAGAAGAAATTTTTAAAGATAAATCATTAGTAAAGACAAATCAAAAATCAAAAGATGGACAAGCCTTATATTATTCAAAGGCTATAACATCTAAAAGCTATCAAAACGATATGCAGAAAATGGGAGAAGCTAACAATAGAATTAAATCTGCACAAATAAAAAATTCTATTGATATGAAAAAAGGTGGACTTAAAAAAATGCCGAAGGTTAAACCACCGAAAGGAGAGAAACAAGAACAAGAAAAATCTAAGGACAGCAAGGAAAACACACCATCTAAACAGCCACAGAACGAGCATAAAGAAGCCAAAAGCCAACAGCCAGAGCAACAGCAACAGCAACAGCCACAAGCTAACAACGGCACTAGCTCTAATGGTTCAAAAGAACATACAGGCTCAATTAGTGCAGTTCAATCTATGCATGAGCTCATGGGTTCTATCAAAAGTTTAGAAGAAAGATTATTTAAATTAAAACCTAATGACCCTGAAAGATATGTTTTACAAGAGAAGCTTAACAATTTACAAGGTCAACTATCTAAAATGATAGAAGAAAGAAACAAAGAAGAAGCCAAAAGAATGATTGAAGAAACACAACAACAAAAACAATTACAAAAAGAGCTTGAAAGAACAAGATAATTTAATATTATAAGATAATAATAAGGAGAAAATAAAAATGAGCTTTGAAAGCAATATTATAGATAAAAACAGTTTAGAAAAGATAGCAGACTTTTTTAGTCTTAAAGAAGTAAATGTTTTGCATTTTCTTAATGAGAATAAAACAAGACTCTATATAAATGGAGTAAAAGACTACACAATTTATTTAGAAGAACTAGAAGACCAAGTAATTTTTTGTAGAGTTTGGAGAGAATGGGAGGAAAAAACCCCAATAACAAAACAAGAGGAAAAGGATTTAGTTAAGTGTAAAGCTATTAAATGGAAAATATTAAAGCTTTTGCACTCACTTAATGATAAAAAATTTGGTGGAGCTATCTATCTTGAAGAAATGCCCGAAAAAATGGAAGACACAAGACTAGACCCAAAGGGAAAGCAAGGTAAATCAATCCTAGACTTAAAGTTAGATGATGAATGAAGAAAAAAGAAAAGAACCTTAAAAAAGGTTCTTTTTTATTTTCTTTATCTTTTTAAAAGAAATGATTAAAAGAACTTGATCTAAAATTAAATCTATGTTAATATCACGGCTCTTAACTAAAAAGAAAGGCAATTTATGAAATTAAATAAATACAAAGTTATTTTTACTGATAACAATTCAAAAGATAAGCACGAACTTATTTATGAGTCTGTCAGTAAGGCTGATGTTACCAAAAGATTTAATAATGTTTTTGGCTTGTGGAGTTCAATTGTAGAAATAATTAAAATTTAACAAGGAGATAACTTTATGAAAAAAATTAAGAGTGAGGTAATTAACTATTTTGAAGATTTAAACGAATACGACAAAAGAAGTGTCATTAGTGATTGTGTCGATATTTTTGTTTATGAGAAGAAAGATTTAGAAAAATACTATAATAAGAATGTTTTTACTTTCTTAAAATTAGTTAGAGTCATTAAACACAAATACAGCAAGGAAGAGTTTTTAAAGTTCATTGATAATATTATAGAATGCAATGAAGATGAAATGATGAAACTTATAAAGCATTATGTTAGATGTGGAACTAGAAAACTTGATAACCTACAAAGAAACATTGACACTTTAAAAAAGGTTCTTAACCGTGATACATCAAATGAAAGTGTTTTATCTGTCTTTTAAAGATGAAAACAAAAAAGGACTCTAAAAAGAGTCCTTTCTTATTTCCATTTTTTGTATTGTCCCGTTAGGGAAACGGCTCCGTCCGTTCTCTATTGCTCTTGTAACACTTGCTACACCCACACCAGAGCCACAGAAACGAGCTACAAGGCACTTTTAGACACCAGCCAAGACCAGCACACCAGCTAGAACCGTTACGAGCTTGTAGACCGTTTTAGAGCCACCAACCTAAAACAATTTGCCCAAAAATTGCACCGATCCCGAAATTTAACCCAACCCACAACACCGTAATCCGTTGATTTTTATAGAGATTTAGCTTTTTATGTATCATCTGTGCACCAGAAGCAGCCGCCGGCTAAGGTTGCGATTTCGCTCATAATTTGTTTACCTGTTTAATGGTTCGGGTTAATGGCTTATTGCCGCGCGCCGCGCAGATTACCGGGGAGCGGGCCGCTGAAATTACAGCGGTAGGGATTAATATCCAGGCCGCCACGGCGGGTGTAGCGGGCATAAACGGCAAGCTTCATCGGCGCGCAATCACGCATGATATCGACAAAAATGCGCTCTACGCATTGCTCATGAAATTCATTATGATTACGAAATGAGATTAAATAGCGCAGCAGGGATTCACGATTAATCGGCTTGCCGGTATAGCTGATTTGAATACTGGCCCAATCGGGCTGGCCGGTCACCAGGCAATTTGATTTAAGCAAATTGGATGTTAAAGACTCGGTGATGGTGGTGTCCCCGTTGTCACACTTTAATAAGCCGGCCTGCGGGGCATACTGATTAACTTCGATATCCAGGTTATCAATGCAATAGCCATCGAGCTCTGCAAGGCGCTGCTGATGAAATTGCTCCGGGCCAATCAGCTGTACGCTAACGTTTGCACCAGCTGCTGCGGATAAGTCGGCTTGCAGCAGCTTTTGTAAGGCTTCGCGTGTTTCTAATTTGGTCTGATTAAAGCTGTTCAGATAAAGTTTAAATGATTTTGATTCGATGATATTCGGGCTGCTGGCTGGGATGTTGAATATTGCAATCGCTACCTGCGGCTTGCCACGGCTATTGAGCCAGGACAGCTCGTAGCCATTCCAGATATCCATGCCCATAAATGGCAGGGTTTCACCCACGCCAATTTCCTCGCGCTTGCCCGTGCGCGAAATAGGGAAGAGCAGGCTTGGCTCGTATTCGGTGATATAACTAACTGTTTTTCCCAGTGGGGAGAGTTCAACGTCGCTCACGAGCGCTCCTTTTAGTGGATTAAATCAGATGGCTGCAATTAAGCAGCAGCATCTGATCATTTACGCCGTATTTTATCTTTTAAAAGCGGGGTAATGTGGAAATAAGGGCGTGGGGCTTATAAATACCCTGTGCTGAAAATGCCGTTATTCCCGCGTTATCTTAATGGCCAACCCTGCTGCCGCGCGTGTATTGGATGAGATAATCCGGAAAACCCGCTTTATTTTTTCAGTTTTACTTAATGTGTAAAGCGGCGGCGCTTAAGCCTTATTTGTACTTTCTAATCAGCCCGACCATCACGCCAAATATTTCCAGCCCTTCTTTAGGGCGGATGGGCTCGTAGGCTGGGTTGTGGGGCATCAGCACATAGCCTTGTTTATCGCGGCTCAGGGTTTTAAGCGTGTATTCGCCATCTACGATGGCTACCACTACATCGCCCAAATGAGCGCCATGACGCTTCTCTACTACAGCGATATCACCATCGTGAATGCCGGCATCAATCATGGAATCACCTTTGACTCTCACCATTACCGATGCTGAGGGGCGCTCAATCAGGTAATCATCGATGCTGATGGCTTCGCTCATGGCGTCGTTTGCGGCCGCAGGCAGGCCTGCGGGCACGGGGAAATCTGCCAGCTCGCGCTCAAAAAATCGCTTGGTGGGCGCGAGGCGTTTGTCGGGTGTGGTATCCACATAGCCCGCAAGCATGAGGCGTTTAACAAGGGCTGATACGGCGGATTTGGAAGCCAGCCCGAGTAAATCTCCGATCACCGAATAAGACGGCAGATTGCGGTAATCAGCGTAATAGTCTTGCAGCTTGCCAAGATATTCGGTGTCGCGATTGGGGTGTGCCATGGGTTTTGACCTGTGCAGAACAAACGTTCTACTCTAGCGTAGTGAACGTTCGTTCTGCTGTCAAGCCTGAACCGCGTGCCTGTTGTATCTGTATGCAATTGATCTTTTGCGTCCGCACGGACTTTTACCGCCCGTCCTGGCGCAGGCTGTTTTACAATAAGCGCCTTTCTGCATTGCTTTGGCTGTATATCTTGAAGATTTTACTTGCCCCTATGGAGGGGCTGCTTGATTTTGTGCTGCGTGATGTGCTGACGCGGGTGGGTGGCATTGATATGTGTGTCACTGAGTTTATTCGCGTGAGCGGCTCTTTATTGCCCAATAAAACATTCTTGCGGATTGCTCCAGAGCTGCTGAATGGCAGTAAAACCGTAGCGGGTGTGCCGGTGAGCGTGCAATTATTGGGGTCTGATCCCGTATGCATGGCTGAAAACGCTGCGCGACTGGCCGAGCTTGGGCCTTATGAGATTGATCTGAATTTTGGCTGCCCTGCCAAAAGCGTGAATCGCCATCGTGGTGGTGCGGTGCTGCTGCAGGAGCCAGAGTTAATTCATGAGATTGTGGGCGCTGTGCGCCGGGCTGTGCCAGCACATATTCCGGTGACAGCCAAAATGCGCCTTGGTTATAACGATAACAGCCAGACGATTGAATGCGCTCAGGCGATGGCCAGTGCGGGCGCTGCGCGGGTGGTTGTGCATGCGCGTACCAAGCTGGATGGCTATAAACCGCCTGCCTATTGGGAGCTTATTCCTGCCGTGCGTGAAGCCTTGGCCGTGCCGGTGGTGGCCAATGGCGAAATCTGGACGGTGGAAGAGTTTCACCGCTGTGCGGCGGTTTCGGGTTGCGATCAGATTATGCTGGGGCGCGGGATTGTTTCTAATCCAGGCTTGGCGCTGATGGCTAAAAATGGTCAGCCACAATTGCCGTGGGCAGACTTGCAGCCATTGTTTATTTGTTTCTGGCAGCTGATTCAGGCTCAGCACATTATGCCTAAGCACCGCGCCGGGCGGATGAAGCAGTGGCTGACTTATTTACGCCGCACTTATCCGGAAGCCGAGGCCTTATTTGCACAGGTCCGTACATTAACCGAGCCGGATGATGTAGCTGCCGTATTGTTGGGAAAGTAGCCGAGAAGGATGGATATGCAAGGGTATTACGAAAGACTGGCGGCGGCTTTGTTGCCGATGCTGGCAGACAGGGCATTGATTCGTGATGCGATTATTTCTGCTGTTTTTATTTTTTCACTGATGGTCTGCCGCTCCCTGATCCGTCGCGCTATTTTACGCAGGCATGATTTAGGGCCGGAGGTTCGCCGCCGCTGGGTGGTTTATTTACGTAATTGCTCTTTGGCGGTGTTTGCGCTTGGGATGATTTTTATCTGGGGGCACGAGATTCAGACTTTCGCCGTATCGCTGGTGGCGATTGCGGCAGCGATTGTGCTGGCGACCAAAGAAATGATTCTTTGTATGCTGGGGTCTATTTTTCGCAGCAGCAGCAATGCGTTTGCCGTGGGGGACAGGGTTGAAATAGGCGGGATACGCGGCCAGGTGATTGATATGAATCTGGTTTCTACCACTTTGATGGAATCGAGCCATGCCTCTCATCGCCAAGGAACCGTTGGTCGTGGTGTAACCGTACCCAATTCATTGCTGCTGAGTCAGCCGGTTTTTAATGAAAGCATGCTGGGCGATTATGTATTGCAGACGATTCATGTTGCCATTTTACGCAACGATGATTGGGAAAGGGCGGAACGGGTGCTGATGGAGGCGGGGGATGTGATTGCTGCCGAATATGCGCAAGATTTATCCCGCCATGCCCGTGAGCTGGAGCGCCGGTATGCACTGGAATCGCCAATGATGGAGCCAAGGGTAAGGATTTTTCTCGATCACTACGAGGAAATTGGCCTGCAGCTGCAAATTGCGGTGCCGCTTGGGCATCGTGCCAGAATTGAGCAGCGGGTATTAAGATTGTTTTTAAAGGGTATGAGTGAAAATAAGCCATTAGCAAAGAGCGATTTAAAGTGATCCCCTCAGGGGGACGATTTTTATGAAGGGTTTTATCAGGGGCTGAGCTGCTGAGGGCAAGGACTAAGGGGGTGAGGCTGTTCGGTCTTACTATGGTCTTAATACATTAACTTCCGGCGGGGGCACATCATTGGGCAGCCATTTTCGGTGTATTTTCTGAAAGTGGCCTTCTTTTTTAAGCCAGATCAGTGCTTCTTCCCATTCTTTAATGGTGCGGGCAGGCGTTTGGGCAGAAAACGCTAAATAAAGCTCTAAGCTATCCAGCGTCATGACTTTTTCGACCTCATTGGCAGAGTGGCCGATGTCTTTTAAAACAGATGCAATCACTACGCTGCCATCAACCCACAGATCAAATCGTTTGGCCATGAGCTTTGTGGCTGTCATCTGTGGCGTAGGGGCTAAGTCAATGTTGCTGAAGCCTTTCTTTGCGGCGGTATCAGCAAAGATACTGCCCCGGTAACCGCCAATGGCCTGCTTGTAAATGCCATCACCTAATGCCAACAGACGTTCAGCATTGCCTTTGCGGGTGTAAATGCTGGTGCTGCTGATGGCAATGGGGCCAAGCATAATCATTAATTTCTCACGCTCGCTGGAGCGCCCTACGCTAAAGAGCATGACATCCGGCCCGTCAAGCAGTGCCTTATAGCCGCGTACCCAGGGTACGAGCTGAATCGGGTCTTTGTTTTCCATTCTGCTTTGTAATGCTTGTACGATTTCAACACCCATTCCCGTTAATTTATTGTCTGCCATATAACTAATGGGGGGCCAGCTCTCGGTATATATCGTGAGCGCATGGCTTGGGGTGCTTACAAAGCAAAAAGCAAGCAGGGTAATGGCTTGCCTGAGCATGTAAGCTAACAGAGAAGGAGGGTGTGCTGGCCGCAACATGGATGAGTATCCGAAGTTGAAATCTTCAATTACGGTATAGCATGTTTTAGGCCGCAGTCGTTTGGGCTGAGTCTTCTTGATGTATTCATTTTTTGTTACTCCTGAAGGTTATAAGCGCTCTGAGCTGTGGAGAGCGCTGGCTTTAAGGAGAGGATGGCAGGCGATCCTGCTGAGGCCTTAATACATTGACTTCTGGTGGTGGCACTTCATTGGGGAGCCATTTCCGGTGTATTTTCTGAAAGTGGCCTTCTTTTTTAAGCCAGCTCAGCGCTTCTTCCCATTCTTTTATCGTGCGGGCGGGGGTTTGGGCAGAAAACGCTAAATAGAGCTCTAAGCTATCCAGCGTCATGACTTTTTCGATTTCATCGGCGGAGTGGCCAATTTCTTTCAAAATAGAAGGAACCGCTACGCTGCCATCAATCCAAAGATCAAAGCGTTTTCCTATCAGCTTGGCGGCTGTCATTTGCGGCGTAGCGGCCAGATCGATGCGGGTAAAGCCTTTTTTTGCAGCGGTATCTACAAAGATACTGCCCCGGTAGGTGCCAATGGCCTGGTTGTAGATGGAGTCGCCAAGGGCCAGCAGGCGTTCTGCATTGCCTTTCCGGGTGTACACACAGGTGCTGCTGATGGCTATGGGGCCAAGCATCACCATAAGCTGCTCACGCTCGCTGGAGCGGGCTAGGCTGAACAGCATCACATTGGGGCCTTCAAGTAGTGCTTTATAGCCCCGCACCCAGGGCACAAGCTGAATAGGGTCTTTATTTCCCAGCCTGTGTTGTAACGCCTGAACGATTTCAACCGCCATGCCTGCTACTTTATTGTCCGCCATATAATTAACGGGCGGCCAGTTCTCGGTGTAGATCGTGAGCGCATGGCTCAGCGTGCTGGCGCAGCAAAAAGCAAGCAGGGCAATGGCTGGTCTGAGCAGATTAATGGCAGTAGAGGGGTAAGGTGCTGGCCGTTTCATGGACTACCTGGCTCTGCCGATAGTTAAAATCATCCATTACGGTATAGCACGCTTTGGGCTGGCATTAGTTTGAGCGGGTGCAGTGGTATTGCACCCATCCTCTGCACTTAAGCCCATCCATTAATGGTGGCTGGTGAATTAAGTTCAGAGGATGTCTGCTGTATTCAGCCTGCAGTCAGCCCGGTTTTTGATAGTCTGAGCATGCGCCCGCATTTGGCAGCAAGCTCAGGATCATGCGTCACAATCACAAAGCCTGTGCCCGATTCCCTGGCTAATTCCAGCATTAATTCAAACACACCGCCTGCGGTTTCGCGATCCAGATTGCCGGTGGGCTCGTCGGCCAGTACACATGCAGGGCGGGTGACCAGCGCACGGGCAATGGCGGTACGCTGACGCTCGCCGCCTGATAATTCGCCAGGTTTGTGGTGGCTGCGATCTGCAAGGCCTACCCGTGCCAGGATGGCTTCGGCTTCTTTCAGGGCGGAAGTCTTATCCATGCGCCGGATAAGCAGCGGCATGGCGACGTTTTCTGCAGCGGTAAATTCGGGCAATAAATGATGAAACTGATAAACAAAGCCCAGATGCTGATTGCGCATCAGGCCACGTTCGGTTTCATTGAGTGCCAGCGGGTCTTTACCCATTAGCTGAATTTGCCCGCTGCTTGGTGCATCCAAAGCCCCAAGGCAGTGCAGCAGGGTGGATTTGCCAGAGCCTGATGCCCCCACAATGGCGACGGTTTCACCCTGATGCAGTTCAAAATCAATATGGGCCAGTACCTGGGTTTCCAGTTTGCCGGTTTTATAGCTTTTGCTTAAATTTTGTGCCGCCAGTACGGGCGTTTGACTGGTATTACTCATAACGTAAAGCCTCGGCAGGATTAACGCGGGATGCGCGCCAGCTTGGGTAGAGGGTTGCAACCAGCGCTAAGACCAGTGAAATACCTCCAATACTGCTGACATCGCCCCATAGCACGCGCGATGGCAGCTCGGAAATCAGATAAACATCCGGGGATAAAATCGTCGTGCCCAGCATACGTTCAATAAACGGCACAATCACATCCAGATTCTTGGAGATAAACACGCCCGCCAGTACGCCGGAGCCAGTGCCAATCAGGCCGGATAAAGCGCCCTGGATTACAAAGATTTTCATAATGGAGCCAGGAGATGCGCCTAGTGTGCGCAAAATGGCGATATCGGCTTGCTTGTCGGTCACCACCATCACCAAGGTAGAAACCAGATTAAACGCTGCAACGGCCACGATCAGCGTCAGGATGATAAACATCATGCGCTTTTCGATTTCAACCGCGCGGAAATAGGTGGGGTTTTCCTGAGTCCAGTCGGCCACAATTAAATTAGGCATTTCGTAATTGAGCTCCCGCGCAACGCGGCGGGCTAAATTAAGGTCGTCCAGTTTAAGTCTGACGCCCGAAACAGCGTCTGCGGTGCGAAATAGTTTTTGTGCGTCGCCAATATGAATCATGGCCACGCCCATATCGTAGGGGGCGTAATCGGCTTTAAATATGCCGGTCACGGTAAATTGCTTATATCTTGGCGTGAACCCTGCAATGGTCACCTGGCCTTGCGGGGTAATCAGGGTGACCCGGTCGCCCGTGCGAACGCCCAGCTCGCTGGCAAGAGAAATACCCAGGATGACGCCGAATTTATCCGCCTCCAAAGATTGGAATGTTCCGCTGACCAGCTTGCCAGAAACCTCATTCACGGCGCTTTCCAGCTTGGGATCAATGCCCCGGATGAGTACGCCTTTGACCTGGTCGCCGCCGTTAGTCAGCAAGCCCTGGCCTAAAACATAGGGGGCGGCGGCAAGTACATGAGGGTTCTTTTTTGCCGTGCTGGCTGCCGATTGCCAGTCATTCAGCTGATTGCCTACGCCGCTGATCTGCACATGCGCTGCCATGCCAAGAATACGGTTACGCACTTCTTCCTGAAAGCCATTCATCACGGACAGCACAATAATGAGCGCGGCCACGCCCAGTGCAATACCGATCACGGAAACCAGAGAAATAAACGAGATAAAACCATTACGACGGCTGGCACGCGTATAGCGCAGACCGATCAGAAGTTCATACATGGGAATCTAACAGGGCGGGAAAGGCGGCTAGTTTAGCATGCTTCGATCACTGAGCTTGCTTGCGGATGGAGTAAATAGGGTGGCCAGTGCGTGTTTTTTTGTAAAAATGGAGTGGACACAAAGCGTTGCCCACCTGGCATTCTGATTGGTTAACAGGTAAACAAACCCCGCTGGCGGAATTGATCACGAACCCGTTCGACCAATTCTGGGGTAGGGGTGGGGGTGTCGGTCAGCTCGTACTTCATGCCCAGCTCTGCCCATTTGCTTTCGCCCATTTTATGAAAAGGCAGTACTTCAACACGTTCTACGTTTTTCATAGGCTGCAGATAATCGGCCAGTTTTTCTACATCTGCAAAATCGTCGCTGATGCCGGGGATGAGCACGTAGCGAACCCAAACCGGTTTGCCCATTTTTTGTAAGCGTTCAGCAAAATCGAGTGTGGGCTGCAGTGGCTTGCCGGTCAGGGCTTCGTATTTAACCGGATCGCTTTGTTTGATATCCAGCAGCACTAAATCCACATTATCAAACCATGCATCATCAAGGTGGGCGGCTAAAAATCCCTGGGTGTCGAGTGCGGTGTGCAGTTTGAGATCATGTTTGGCGCGGCGGAAAATTTCACCTACAAAATGAGCCTGCATCAAAGGCTCGCCACCGGAAATCGTCAGGCCGCCAGCAATACGCAAAAAGCTGGCGTATTTTTTAAGCTCGGTCATGACGGCTTCGACGGTATAGCTTTTGCCGTTATGCAGCTTCCATGTGTCCGGGTTGTGGCAATACAGGCAGCGGAATTGGCAGCCACTGACAAAAAGGGCAAAGCGCATGCCGGGGCCGTCGACGGCCGCACCGGTTTCAATTGAGTGTACAAAACCCTGCTGGTGGTGCTCGGTATCAAAAGAGATAGGGATGATTTCCCCTAGTGGCTTGCTTGGTTTCATGTTTTTTCCAGTGGTGCTTATTTTATTGTTGTACGTTAAAACGGATCATTAAGCCTGCGCTTAATGATCCGTTTTGGGTAGAGCTACTTTGCTTTTGAGCTGCCAAGCAGTATCACTTACGTTTTTTCGTGGAATGTACGGCTGATGACGTCCATTTGCTGCTCACGGGTGAGCTTGACGAAATTAACTGCATAGCCGGAAACACGCACGGTGAGTTGTGGGTATTTATCCGGGTTTTCCATTGCATCAACCAGGGTATCCCTGTTTAACACATTCATATTGAGGTGAAATAGTTGTGCCATGGGCTGCTCCTTGGGTGAGTGTGCTCGTCAGTCTTTGGTTCGGATTAATCTGCCAGCCCCTCAGGGCTGACAGATTACAAAGCAATACTTCTTAACACTTGCCGTGGAATGTGCGGCTGATCACGTCCATTTGCTGCTCGCGAGTCAGTTTCACAAAGTTCACTGCATAACCAGAAACACGCACGGTCAGTTGTGGGTAGTTTTCCGGGTGCTCCATGGCATCCAGCAGGGTGTCACGATTCAATACATTCATGTTCAGATGGAAGAGCTGATCCATGGTTTGATCAACTGCATCTTTATCGAGGCATGCGGAGCATTCTTCACCGTGTGGCCCAAACAAACCGTCAATCGAAGCCGCTAATGTTTTAACGCGGTCTGCATCGTTATGGCCCAGGGCATCCGGGGTCATTGATGCTGTCCATGACACACCATCCAAGGCTGCTTCGTAAGGGATCTTCGATACTGAGAAGCCCGCAGCGATAAAGCCATTGGTGTCACGGCCATTCATTGGGTTTGCACCTGGTGAGAATGGTGTGCCTGCACGACGGCCGTCAGGTGTGTTACCTGTTTTCTTGCCATAAACCACATTAGAGGTAATGGTCAGAACCGATTGAGTAGGCATTGAATCACGATAGAACACAGGCTGAGCCTTGATCTTGTTCATGAATGTTTCTGTTAGCCACACTGCAATATCATCTACGCGATCATCGTTGTTACCGTAAGCGGGGTAATCGCCTTCGATTTTGTAATCAACGGCAATGCCTTTTTCATTACGTACAACGCTTACTTTTGCGTGTTTGATGGCAGAAAGTGAATCCGCAGCCACTGATAGACCGGCAATACCACAAGCCATGGTGCGCAGAATATCGCGATCGTGCAGTGCCATTTCGATGCGTTCGTACGAATATTTATCGTGCATGTAATGGATGGAGTTCAGCGCGGTTACGTATGTTTTTGCCAGCCAATCCAGCATCACATCATATTTAGCCATTACTTCATCGTAATCGAGTACATCACCATTCAGTGGTTCAAAACCATTGGCCACCACTTTACCGGTTTTTTCGTCCACACCACCGTTGATTGCATAGAGCATGGCTTTGGCAAGGTTGACCCGTGCGCCAAAGAACTGCATTTGCTTACCAACGGCCATGGCTGAAACACAACATGCGATGGCGTAATCGTCACCCCATTTAGGTTTCATCAGGTCATCGTTTTCGTACTGGATGGCTGAGGTATCAATCGACACTTTCGCGCAGAATTCTTTAAAGCCTTGCGGGAAAGAAGTCGACCACAATACAGTCAGATTAGGCTCTGGAGCCGGTCCGAGGTTGTACAGTGTATGTAGAACACGGAAGCTGGTTTTAGTAACCAGTGTCCGGCCATCAAGGCCTGTACCACCGATAGACTCAGTAACCCATGTTGGATCGCCAGAGAATAGATCATCGTATTCTGGTGTGCGCAGGAAGCGAATAATGCGCAATTTCATGACCATATGGTCAATCATTTCTTGGGCTTGTGATTCGGTAATACGGCCTTCCTGCAGATCGCGTTCGATATACACGTCAAGGAAGGTGGAAGTACGGCCAATCGACATCGCCGCGCCATTTTGCTCTTTAGTGGCAGCAAGATAGCCAAAGTACAGCCATTGAATGGCTTCCTGAGCGGTGGCAGCAGGCTTGGAGATATCAAAGCCGTAAGACTTCGCCATTTGCTTGAGTTCGCCCAGCGCTTTGATTTGCTCTGACAATTCTTCACGCAGACGAATCACGGATTCGGTAAACGGAACATCATTCAGTTCTGTTTTTTCACGTTTTTTATCGTTAATCAGGAAATCAACGCCGTATAAAGCGACGCGACGATAGTCACCAATAATACGGCCACGGCCGTATGAATCTGGCAGACCAGTAATCACGCCTGAGCTGCGGCAAGCCATGATTTCCGGGGTGTAAGCATCAAACACGCCCATATTGTGATCTTTACGGTATTTGGTAAAGATATCCACAATTTGTGGGTTCATTTCAAAGTGATAGGCTTCAAGGCCATTTTGAACCATGCGTAAACCGCCGTTCGGCATAATGGCGCGACGCAGTGGTTTGTCAGTTTGTACACCAACGATGGTTTCTAGATCTTTATTGATGTAACCAGGGCCGTGCGCAGTAATGGATGCACCAACGTGAGTTGATACTTCTAATACGCCACGTTTACGCTCTTCTTTTAACTGAACAGATAATTCTGTCCAGAGCTGAGTGGTGCGTTCGGTCGGGCCGGCAAGGAAGCTATCATCATCCAAGTAAGGCGTATAGTTAAGTTGGATAAAACCACGAGTGTCTACTTTATCTTGCCACTCGCCAGTTTTAAACCCGCGCCAAGCGTCAAGTTGCAGATGGTTTTCTGGTGCGTTCATAGCTGATGCTCCTGTAGGCCTCAAGACCCTGTTGCCATGCATGCCTTATCAGGACACGCTTTTAAGTTTGATCTGTCTGAAAAGCGATCAACCCGCGTTTCAATACGTTCATCCTAGTCCGATCTTTGACGCAAAAACTTAATATAAATCAACTTCCTGGTTTTGTAGCTTGTATAGAGTTGACTACTTTTGCTTTGGGAAAACAGAGCATAAAAACCAAAAAAAAACAGCGCCAAATTACGGCGCTGTTGAGTTAATTATTTACAAGGTAACGGCATGCTCACGGGTTGCATGAAACACAATTTTAGGCCACCGCTCCTGAGTGAGCTGTAAGTTCACCCGGCTGGTTGCGAGGTAAGCCAGGCTGTTGGCAGCATCGCGTCCTAGGTTATTGACCAGCTGTCCTTCAAAATCGTCGAGCATTTTGGCGTCTTCACAGCTTACCCAGCGTGCCGTGTAAATGGTGGTGGATTCAAATACAGCTTCTACACCATATTCATTGGCAAGGCGCGAAGCCACCACTTCAAATTGCAGCACACCCACCGCACCCAGAATCAGATCCGAGCCATTCAGCGGTTTAAATACCTGCACCGCACCTTCTTCACCCAGCTGTTGCAAGCCTTTTTGCAGCTGCTTAATCTTCAGCGGGTTTTTGATGCGCACAATGCGGAACATTTCCGGGGCGAAGTATGGAATACCGGTAAAGGCCAGTAATTCGCCCTCAGAGAACGAATCGCCAATCTGAATATTGCCGTGGTTAGGCAGGCCGATAATATCGCCCGCGTAGGCTTCTTCAACTTGTTCCCGGCCTTGCGCCATAAAGGTCACGACCGAGTTGGCTGCAATTTCACGGTTAAGCCGCAAATGCTTGAATTTCATGCCGCGGGTAAATTCGCCCGAGCACACGCGCAGGAAAGCAATCCGGTCGCGGTGTTTTGGATCCATATTGGCCTGAATCTTAAATACAAAGGCCGAAAACTTTTCTTCAGTCGGGCTGATGGTACGCACGGTGGCATTGGCATCGCCTGGCGAGGGAGCCCAGTCAACCAGCGCGTTTAAGATTTCACGAATCCCGAAGTTATTAATCGCCGAGCCAAAGAAAACCGGGGTTAAGTCACCCGATAAAAACTCTTCCAGCACAAAGGGATGCGAAGCGCCGCGTACGAGTTCCAGCTCCATACGGGTGTTTTCGATTTCCAGCGGAAAAAGTTCATCAAGGCGTGGGTTATTCAGGCCTTCAATGATTTCCACTTCATCCAGCGGGCCTTTGCCTGGGGTGAACAGCAGTACGGTATCGGTGAGGATGCTGTACACACCACGGAAAGTCTTACCCATGCCGATCGGCCAGGTAATCGGCGCGCAGCGGATTTCCAGTACGCTTTCAACTTCGTCTAAGAGCTCAAGCGAATCACGTACTTCGCGGTCGAGCTTATTCATCAGCGTAATAATTGGCGTATTGCGCAGGCGGCAGACATTCAGCAGTTTGATGGTTTGCGCTTCCACGCCCTTGGCCGCATCAATCACCATAAGCGCACTGTCTACGGCGGTGAGTACGCGGTAAGTGTCTTCAGAGAAATCCTGGTGGCCCGGGGTGTCGAGCAGATTGACCACATGATCGCGGTAATCAAACTGCATCACGCTGGAGGCCACCGAAATACCCCTTTGCTTTTCGATATCCATCCAGTCGGAAGTGGCGAACTTGCCGCCTTTTTTACCTTTAACCGTACCGGCGTTCTGAATCGCACCCGAGAAATAAAGCAGCTTTTCGGTGAGCGTCGTTTTACCCGCATCAGGGTGGGAGATAATGGCGAAGGTGCGGCGACGGCCTACTTCGCGTGCTAAATCAGTCATGTAAAGGGCTACAAAAAAGCAAAAGAGGGATTTTACGTTAATTACGGGGGATAAGCACGGATCACGGTGCAGAGCCCCGGCAGGCCGGAGGTTTTGCCCCGGCTTTATGCTTTATCAGGTGGTTCCAGTGGCAGCAAAATACTGATCACTGCGCCGCCGCCTTCGGCATTGCGGGCATTAATTTCTCCGCCATGATCGGTCATGATCTGGCGGCTGATGGCCAGCCCCAGACCCGTGCCGCTGGCGTGGCTGTTCAGGCGGCTGCTTTGAATAAATTTATCAAAAATTAAATCGAGCTCTGCTTCAGGAATGCCGGGGCCGTGATCTCTGACGCTTAAGCCGCTGGCCGCTCTGCCGTCGCTGAGGCGGGCTTCTTCAATAAAATGAATATCTATTTCAGTATGGTTGGGGCTGAATTTAATGGCATTTGAAAGTAAATTAATAATCACCTGAGTAATGCGTGCTTTATCAAAGAAAAGCATCAGCGGCGGGGCGCCTGCATCTAAATTAAGCTGAATATGCTTGCTGGCCAGTAAAGTAAGCAGCTCGGTTGAGGCGTATTTTGTAATTGTTTTTAGATCGAAATTCATTTTTGAATAGCGCATTTTATTGGCTTCAAGCCGCGACATATCTAAAAGATCATTCAGTAAAATAAGTAAGCGGTTGCCGCTGGAATGAATACGCTCAAAATAGCGGATTAAATTAGCGCTGTTGGCCGTCCCTACTTTAGACAGGCCAATTTCAGAAAAAGACAGAATGGCATGCATGGGCGTACGTAGCTCATGCGACATATTGGCCAGAAAAATAGATTTAGCCATATTGGCCGCTTCTGCCGCTTCTTTTGCTTCTAACAGATTACTTTCCACTTCTTTGAGCTTGGAAATATTGGTGAGAAAAGCAAAAGCATATTCTAAGTGCTGGTGCTCATCATAAATACAGGCTGAATTGACTAAAAACGGGCGCTGTTTGCCATCTGCGGCAGGAAGGCTGACTTCCTCTACATGATTGGATTGCATCTGCTGGCTGGATAAATGGGCCGGGAAGATCGAATTGGCGTGTTCCGGCCAAAGCTGATCGGGTTGTTTACCAATCAGCGTATTGCGATTGAGCCCCAGCTGCTGGCAAAAGGCCTGGTTGATATCAACAATGCGGCTTTTGCTGTCAATCAGAATAAAACCGTCGGCAGTGCCCTCGATGATTGTGCGTTTAAGCCGCTCTGATTGTCTGAGCGCCTGCGCTGCAATTCGGGACGCGCTGACGTCCTCAATCACGCAAATCAGGCCCTTGCTGATATCACCAGCGACCATTTCTTTGGCGTAGACCATGGCCCAGAAGCTGGAGGTATCTCTGCGGTAGAGCTCCATCTCGCCCCGGAATGTGCCTTTACTCTTAATGGCTTCACGGATGGGTTTGTTATAGGCCGTAAAGTGCTGGGCAGAGGCATGCAGCATATCTGTTGGCATGTCGGTGATTTCTGCCGTGCTGTAGCCAAACAGCGCCTCAAACGCAGGGTTGACCAAGCGTATCGTGCCTTTTACTGAGAGCATAATGGCCAGCGGGCTGGCATCCAGCACGGAGCGGATTTCTGCTGTGCGCTCCCAGACTAAATCTTGCAGGTGGTCGCGGTGCCGACGCAGTTCGCGTTCGCTGTTTTGCTGTTCGGAAATATCACGCACCGTGGCGCAAAGATAGGCGACTTCAGCAAAAGTGATTTGGCTGAAGGTGATTTCAACCGGCAGCTGAGTATGTTGCAAATTGATCTGGTGCGTGGTGTAAAGCAAACGCTTTTCAACCGCAAGGGTGTTCCAGAATTCTTGCCACTGGGCTTGATTGATTTGCGGGAAAATATCAAAGAAACGTAATTTGAGCAGCTCGTCCGCGCTGTAGCCGGTGCTGGCTGAAGTAGCCCGGTTGGCATAGCAAATCTGGCCGGAATAATCGGCCCAGAGAATAATATCCGGGGCTTCATCCACGGTAAATTGGGTGAGATGCAATCTTTCTTCGATGCTTTCCACTCGCCTGATTTGTTTTAATAGCAAATAGAGCAGGCAGGAAATAATCAGCACAAAGCTTAAACCCGCCAAGGCACGGGTAATAAGATCGCTCATAAAGCGATTGAGCAGGGTGTTGCGGTCGGTGGAAATCAGAATAATCAGCGGCAGAATACTCTGGCTGGTGTGAAACGCAGTCAGCAGCTGGGTGTTGTTATAGGTGCTTGGGTAAACGCTGGAGCCTTGCAGGCGGCGCTGCTCGAAGAGCAGCGGGTCGATATCCCTTAAATTGCGGCCAATCTGGGCTTCATCAAATGGGTAGCTCAGTAAAATCACGCCATCGCTACGCAGTAAATGAACATGGCTGCCCGGCGCTAATTTGAGCGATTGATAAAACTGAATAAAATACTGGGGCTCTACGCCCGCTAAAATCACGCCACCAAACTCGTTATTGTTTTTTTTGATGCGCTGTGTCACGGGGATCAGCCATTTTCCATCTGTGCGGCTCAGGATTGGGTTGCCAATGAGCGGACGGCTGTCCTGAAACTGGCGGTGATAGAGAAAATAACTCCGGTCCGCCAGACTAACACGCCGGGTAGGGTATTCCAGCCCGTGGCTCTGGATCAGCCCCTTGCTGTCGATGGTGATGATGGCCCGCACCTGCGGGGTAAGCTTTACTTTATCTTGTAATACCTTATGGGTTTGCAGCTCATTGGCTTCGTCCACTCCGCCATACTGATTGAGGTTTTCCACGATATTTTGCATGGATTGCTCAACTGAAACAAAAGAGCGTGTGGCGTGCTCATCCAGTGAGCGGGCTAGGGACAGGCTGCTGCGTTCTGCTTCTTTGATGGTGGCTTGGTAGTCATGCAAAGATACGATGACCAGCGCAACGGTGGTGACAATGGCTAAAATGGCGTACAGCAGGATCAGGCCACCACGCAGTAGCTTGAGGGATGTAGCCGAGCCCGTGGGGCGCAGTGATCGTGCGAAAAACCGGTTCATAGTTTAGTGGTTTGGGATGGATGCATTGAAATTGGGCCTGGCAAAGAAAAGGCGCGGATTGCCGGGCAAAGGATAAGCCGGCTGTTGCTGAGCCGGCTTATCCTTTTTGATCACTTAATCAGACATACTATAGTGTATTGCATCAGCCATTTTGCGCTGCAGCAATACGCTATTTATAAAAGACAACTTAAGCTTTTGCTTCCAGTTCTTCCCATTTAGTCATCTTTTCGAGAATCAGCCCATCCAGCTCTTCGATGCGTAATTGCATTTCGCGGGCAAGCTTTGGCCCGTTGCGATAGATGCTGGCGTCGAGTAATTGCTGCTGGATATCCACTTTCTCGGCTTCAAGTGCATTAATTTGCAGCGGCAGCTGCTCTAAAAGGCGGGCGTCATTAAATGAAAGCTTTTTCTTCGCTTTGGCGGGCTCAGCCGTCTTGGTTTGTGGTGCTGAGCTGGCTTTGGGCGGGGCCGCCACAACAGGCGCATTGCTGGCCATCCGTGCTTTGGCTTCCATCCAGTCTGCGTATCCGCCGGCGTTTTCAATCAGTACGCCATTGCCTTCAAAGGCAATCACCTGAGTGACCACATTATCCAGGAAGGCCCGGTCGTGGCTGACCAGGAATACCGTGCCGGAATAATTAGACAGCAGCTCTTCCAACAGCTCTAAGGTGTCGATATCCAAATCGTTGGTGGGCTCGTCCAACACCAGAACATTGGCCGGGCGGGTAAACAAACGGGCCAGCAGCAGGCGGTTACGCTCACCACCGGATAAAGAGCTGACCGGGCTGCGCGCGCGTGCTGGCGCAAACAAAAACTCTTCCAGATAGCTGATAACGTGTTTACGCTGATTGCCAATTTCGATGTAATCATTACCCTGGCTGATGGTATCGATCACGGTGGCGTTTTCATCCAGCTGTTCGCGGAACTGATCAAAGTAGGCCACTTGTAAGTTGGTGCCCAGTTTAACTTCGCCGCTGTCAGGCTGTAATTCACCCAGAATCATTTTAAGCAGAGTGGTTTTACCCGCGCCATTTGGCCCGACCAAACCGATGCGATCGCCACGAATCAGGCGGGTGCTGTAGTTGCCTACGAGCGTTCTGCCGTTATAACCCTTGGTGACGTTTTCTAGCTCGGCGACCAGCTTGCCTGATTTATCGCCCGAATCCACATTAAAGCTGACATTGCCCACGCGTTCGCGGCGCTGGCTGCGCTCGATACGTAAGGCTTCCAGGCGGCGTACGCGGCCTTCATTACGGGTACGGCGCGCTTTAATCCCCTGGCGGATCCATACTTCTTCCTGGGCGAGCACTTTATCGAATTTCTTATTGGTAAATTCTTCCTGCTCGATCAGTTCTTGTTTTTTAGCTTCATAAGTTTTGAAATTGCCCGGAAAGCTGGTCAGATTACCGCGATCAAGTTCGATAATACGGGTGGCAATATTGTCGAGGAAGCGGCGATCGTGGGTAATAAACAACACGCTGCCCGCAAAATTTTTGAGCAGTTCTTCCAGCCATTCAATCGCGCTAACATCCAGGTGATTGGTTGGCTCGTCCAGTAATAAGAGCTGTGGTTCAGACACCAAAGCACGGGCCAGCGCCACTCGCTTTTTCCAGCCGCCTGATAAAGCGCCAATTTTTGTTTCTGCAGGCAGATCAAGGTGCGACATAATCGATGCAATCAGCGAATCGAGCCGCCAACCATCCTGCGCTTCTAAATCGTGCTGTAAATCCATCAGATGGGTTAAGCTTTCTTCGCTGTCATCTAATGTTTGCAGCGCTGCGTGATAGTCAATCAGCGTCTGGCGCACCGCACCCAGGCCTTCGGCCACGGCTTCATAAACGGTGTGTTCCATATCAAATACAGGCTCTTGCGAAACAAAAGCCATCTTCGCACCCGTTTCGAGGCGGATAACGCCGTCGTCCAGCTTATTGACGCCTGCGACGGTTTTAAGAAGGGATGATTTACCTGCACCATTGCGGCCGATCAGACCAACGCGTTCACCAGCATCAAGAATAAAGCTGGCTCCGTCTAAAAGCGGAACGTGGCCATAGGCGAGGTGAGCGTTTTCTACAATTAAAATGGGCATTTGGTACCTTGAAGCAGGGGTTTTGCTTATTTGAATGTTTGAATATAGAGGGCAGATTGTGCGCCTTTGCCTTTAGCCAGAACGCGCTGAGGCAGAGTGTGCATTGATTTGCCAACAAAAAATCTTAGTGGCGATTATACGGCCAGATGGACTTAGCCGATACCTGCAGTGTTGGAACTATTGATTTCCACCATTAGAATGGGGTGGGCTAGGTGGCTTATTTACCCTGCCTGCAGCGTGATCACTCAGGTTCAGCGCCGTAAATGACGGGATGCTGCCATCCTGTTTCAGCCGCAATAAGCGTCATAAAGCAAACTCGGAAACCGCGAATGATACGATTCTTGATGCTCTGTTTGTGTTTGACTGGCCCTGTTTGGGCCAAGCCCGTAGCGAGTGTAAAAAGCACGCACCCAGCATTAAGTAAACCCTCCCAGCTCGCTGCAACCGGCGCTGATTTCGACCCGGAGCATCCGCCAGAAAGGCTGAGAGTTCTGGTGGCACTGGGGCCTTCTACCTTTTTTATTAAAAATGGCCGTCAGTATGGTGTGGAATACAGCATGCTGAACGAGTTTGAAAAATTTCTGAATCAGGGGCGCAGCAAGGGGCAGCCGCCGCTGCGCTTGCAGTTTATTCCTGTTGATGCAGGTGAGCTGATCCCCGCGCTCAGGGCCGGGCGTGGGGATATCGCTGCGGGGCTGATGCCGGTAACGGAAGGGGCAAAGCAGTTAGTTGCGTTTTCTGTTCCGTATTTGCAAGATCGCTGGTGTACGGTGTCGGCCGCAGAAGAGGGCCACAGCCTTACGATTCCATCCAGCAGCTATGCCCAGCGGCTTTTAGGTGATTTTAATGAGGCAAAACGCAAGGCCGGAAGCGCAGAGTTTGAGGTAGAAAACGCAGCGCCCGGTGTAAACACTGAAATGCTGCTCGCCGAAATCAATAGAAATGCAGATAAAACCACCATGGCCAGCAGCTTTGTTCTGGGTTTATGGAGTAAAACGCTGAGCAAACTAAAAAGCCATAGCTGTACAGAAGAAAAAGTCCCTGTGGCGTGGGCCGTGCGTAAAGACGACAGCGCTTTGCTGGCCACCTTAAATCGCTTTGCAGAGAAATCAGGCATTGCCGAGCGGGCGGTGACGGCTACGCGGCGTTATCTGGAAACCAGTGGCAAGGTGCAAAGCGCCAGTCAGCTGGGTTCACTGGATAAGCTGGCTTTTTTTGCGCCTGTCTTTCAGATTGTGGCCGCGGCTAATAATTTAGACTGGCTGCTGCTTGCTGCAATCGGGCAGAAAGAAACGGGTCTGAATTCGGTCATACGCAAAAAAGGCCCTACCGGCATTATGCAAATTAACCCCAGCACCGCCCGTAATATGGGGGTGACTAATCCTCATGATGCGGAAGGCAATGTCACGGCGGCCGCGCGTTATCTGGGGCATTTGCGTGATTTCTTTAATAACCCCGGCATTAATGACGAGGATCAGCTGTATTTTATGATTGCCGCATACAACGCAGGCGAGGGGCGTGTGCAGCAATTGCGTAATCAGGCGGCGGCTCAGGGCCTGGATCGCAACCGCTGGCTGGGGAATGTAGAAAAAGTAGCTTTAAAGTCGGTCAGTAAAGGCATGGTGGATTATGTGTCTGCAGTGAGCCGTTATTATATTGCCTACCAGGCGGCGGAAAAAACACGCAAACGGCACGATGGCGCGTCAGCGGCGGCCGAGCTTAAATAAAGGTGTGTTGCCGCAGTATCCAGGCATTGAATCACGCCGCTCTGAAGATCACAGGGCAAAATAAGACCTTATCCGCTTAGGTCCGTGCGCGTTTAGCGCAAAAAACCCGCATTTATATTGGCGCGCTTACCCTGGTAGAGCAGGGTAGAGGTGCTGTGCGGTACAGGGTTTAAAGCGGCTTAAGGCGCGCAAATAGACTTGCCAATCTGTTAATCTTTGGGTTGCTTTGCATCCTGGTCTTGTTTTTTTGCATTCTGATCCTCGCTTTTGACACTTGATCGCAGCGCTGTTTCGCCTTGGAATGGCTTTGTTTAAAGTGACATTACTCCAACTTTGCAAGAGAATGTCATGAAAGCCTTAATGTTAATCGCCACAGCATTGATGATTTCTACTCCTGTTTTTGCTGCGCCTGTTTCAAAAGATGCAGTGATTATTAAATTGCCCAGAATAGAGGTTGTTGGAAAGCGTCATGATGCAATTCATCAAACACCAGCAAATTTGGCCGCGCTTGATGCGCCAATTGCAAATGATGCAGCAATAATTAAACTGCCAAGAATAGAGGTTATTGGAAAGCGCCGCGATGCAATGCATAAAACATCAGTAAAACTGGCTGCAAAAGATGCGAAATTGGCTAAAGAAACCGTGATTATTAAATTGCCACGAATTGAAGTGCTTGCTAAGCGAGAAAGCGCTGCGGCATTGCCATCTATGATTGTGGCTGCAGAGCAGGGCGATGGGGTTTTTTTCAATACTGCAATGCCGTCTATGGCAATAGTAAAAAAGATTAATCTCTTCATGCCTTATGGCGTTTAATACATCGTGCCCTGCTCTGCCGGCAAAAATAATGACTGTGTTCTCTGGTTGGTGCCATCGTTTTGAAAGATCAGTATTCATTTAACGCCGCTTTAATTGATAAACTGATTGATACGCCATGATGTATTTTTAGAATGATTTCCTGTGCTGAATCCTTGCTGATGATTTATTGATGTGTGTAAAGTAAATAAAGATCATTGTGTTTTAAATGTTAATATAATAAAATATTTATTTAAACGAAGGATCGCATGTTTATGAAAATAATATTTTCTATTGCACTGGCCGCTGTGTTGTCAATGAATGTGGCTCATGCTGAAAACAAACCCGCCATTCAAATGGATACTTTGCTTAAAAGCAGCCAGTCATGGGATGGAAAAAAATATGAAACTTATCCTTCCGGCCCGCCTGAGCTGACTGTTTTGAAAATAACGATCCCTGCCAATACCACGATGGCATGGCACAAACATTCCATGCCCAATGTCGCCTATGTTGTTTCTGGCACATTAACGGTTGAAAAAAAGGTGGGCGGTGAAAAGAAGATGATTACAGCCGGGCAGGTGTTGTCGGAAATGGTGGGCGAATATCATCGCGGGATTACGGGTAAAGACCCTGTTGAGCTGATTGTTTCCTATTCGGGCTCAGCGGGCATGCCTTTGTCTGAGCCTGAGAGTAATGAGAATAAAGAGCTCCATTAGTCTTTGCCATTTAACTGGAGCACTGTGCAATATCGTGAATTGATTGCTCTGGCTGGTTCAGCTTTTTTTTCATTATGGCCTGCTGATTTTTATCCATTCAGAGTAATCTGCTATTGGTCTTGCGGGCATAATGGCAGCAATTGCTGCAATAGGACGGTGATTTTGTCTAGTCACATTTCTTTGTGGAAAAAATTCTGCATGGTATTTTGAGTGCCTGTTGTTTAAGCAGGGAAATCGCCGTGCTAAGCCGAAGGTGGCGCTGTGTTAAATGCGCCAGCCCGCTTAAATTACTGCGTGATTTTTAATTGAAAATCTCTGTGTAAAATAAGAAAAGAGGCAGGCAGGTAATGAATATAGAACTTATAACGATGTGAAATTTTGCTGGAATTATGTATTGGGTATGACTGGATTATATAAATGCAAAGGCCGCATATGAATGAAGAAAAAATTAAAATAATCAAGGCGTACTTTTATGAGGTGCTTGATTTTTTAAAAAAAGTATTTGATCGGCTCGCTGTATGGGTGATTCAGCTGAGCTGGGGGAAGTTTATCTTTCTAATGATTTTATCCTTGATTATGGGCGGCGCGATTGAAGATGGGATTAATAGCTTAAGAAGAGCAGAATATGCAGCTACTTTGCCGCCCCCTCCCGCTCCACCTGCCGTGATTCATCCGCCGGGCAAGGAAAAAATACCTTCTGAGCCATTGGATCCGTCGTCTGATTTGCCGGAAGCATCCACCAATAAAAATGCGGACCAGCAGCAGGCAGAGCAAGAAAAAGCCGATGCAGAAAAAGAGCTGGTAGACGCAAAAAAAGCAGGTCACGATAAAGAGAAAATAAAGAAAAAGTTGCACGATAAAATTGCCGGCTTGAGTGTGATTCAGGATAGTGACTTATCTTCAGAGGATAAGAATGAATTGATTAATGCAGTGAGCGAGTATTTGCTGACCCTTGAAAAAAATAAACCGCCCTCCGCCAGGATATCGACTAATATTTCTTTGAATAATTGGGTGTTTCTTTTTATCATGATGCTGCTGGGCATTAAGGTATTAATGGGCGGTAAAAAACGTGCCGAAGCACTGGCAAGAGAAGCACAAAAAGAATCAGAAAGAGAGGCATTATTAAGGCAGGTGGCCGAGGCCAAAATACAAATGATGCAGGCGCAAATTGAGCCGCACTTTTTATTTAATACCCTGGCTTCTGTTGAATATTTAATTGAAACGGATCCGCCGCGTGCTTCTGCCATGCAGCGCAGCCTGATTCAATATTTACGCCAGGTATTACCGCAAATCAGGGACCATGCCTCTGGTAATCATTTGGGCCGTGAGGCCGATATGGTGGCTGCGTATTTAGAGCTGTTAAAAATGCGTATGGAAGAGCGCCTTGAATTTAATATTCATATTCCCGAAGGCTTACGCTCAGCGGCTTTTCCGCCGATGATTTTGCAAACACTGGTTGAAAATGCAATTAAGCATGGATTAGAGCCAAAAACAGAAGGCGGCAGCCTGAGTGTTTATGCAGAAGTTGCTCATCAGAAATTAAGAATCAGCGTGATTGATAATGGCCTTGGTTTCGGCATGGCAAAAAGCAGTGGCACAGGTTTGGGTTTGCAGAATATTCGTGAGCGCCTGGCTTTGCTATATAAAGGAAACAGCTTGTTTTCAATTACAGAAAATAAACCAAGCGGTGTGTGTATTACGATTGAAGTACCTTATACTCTGGCAATATAAATGTGCTCATTTTTTAAAGGATTGCCATGCCCACAGCACTGATTGCTGATGACGAGCGTTTAATGCGTGATCAGTTAAAATTACGTCTTTCTCAGGTCTGGCCGGAATTAGAAATTATTGCCGAAGCTAAAAATGGCGAAGAAGCGATTAGCCAGACATTAGCGTACCGGCCGGATTTTGCTTTTTTAGATATCCGCATGCCTGGCCTTACAGGTTTAGAAGCGGCGCAGGCGATTTCTCAATCTACCCATATCGTATTTGTAACCGCTTATGATCAATATGCAGTAGAAGCATTTGAGCATGGTGCGATTGATTATGTTTTAAAGCCAGCGGATCCGGAGCGTTTGGCTTTAACTGTAGAGCGCCTAAAAAAACGCCTCGCCAGCCCGCCCAATGATATGCAGGCCTTAATTGCTCAGATTGCTAAGCAAGTTACCCAAAAGCCCGCGTATTTGCAATGGATACAGGCATCAATGGGGCAGGAATTGCGTTTGATTCCGGTTGAAGAAGTTTTGTTTTTTCAATCCGATGAAAAATACACGCGGGTGCAAACAAAAAATTATGAGGCTTTAATCAGAAAGCCCGTGCGTGATTTATTAGAAGAACTCAACCCCGATCTCTTTTGGCAAATTCACCGCGCAACACTGGTGAACAGCAAGGCGATTGAAGGCGTGGTTAAAGATATTCGCGGGCGCTTACTAGTGAAAGTGAGCGGCCTGAGCGAAAAGCTGGAAGTCAGCCGCAGCTTTACGCATTTATTTAAGCAAATGTAAATCTACCACTGGCAGCCGCTGTCGCTTACTGCATCGGCCACTAAGGGCACGATTGCGAGTAGGCCCAATCCTGAGTACGCTTTTTTACAATCAGGCCGGTTGGCTTTATCCAGTGATTTGGCCAGCTCGCTGCGGGGTGTTTCGGTCTGTGGTTTTAGCCCGGGGATAATGGATTGCGCTTTAGCGGCAGAGCTGCTTTCTTTGGGAATGGATAAATCGAGTCTGGCAGCGGGGGTGATCACTTGGTGAATGGCTTTGCCACTCTCAGTAATGGAAGGAATCTCCAAAATATCGGGTTTTGTTTCATGTGTTGAAACTGGCCCCGTTTTGGGCCTTGTTTTTTGCTTGGATGTTTGTTGTTGATGCTCAGCCGCGGGTGGCGGGGGCGGGCTTACCTGCTGTGTCCGGGGCGTTTCAAGCGCGGATAAAAAAATTTGTAAGCCCGGGCGGATTGTCTGACTGGCCGGTTTTTTAGCCTGATAAAAAAGATAAACACCAAGATGCATCAGTAGTGCCAAAGCAAGGCCGCTGGGCAGGGTGTGGTTTTTCATGAGATGCAGATAAAAACGGGGGGCATTTTATGATGTCCTGTCGTCACATGATAGGGCGCTGCTGGGGCGCTTAGTCTAAATGGAATACGTTTCGTTTTTCCATGGGCTTATTTACTTGTTTTTGAATCACCTGGCCTTGTTAAGTGTACAGACGCATACGCTATCCGTTTTCGGTTGGGTATCAGCGCTCTGGTTGTTTGTATTCAAAAAAGGTCAGCGCTCGCAAGGAGTGCAGGCCTTGCCTTCTTTCGGAAAATAATTAATTACTTTCTAAGTAATAGTTAAATTGCACACTATTCTTATGTTAGATGTAATGCCACTTGGTGTTACTTATCGGGCATGGGAGTGAGTATGTGTAAGTATTTGCTTAAGGCCCTGTGTGGGCTGCTTATGCTTATCGATTGCAGCTTTGCTGCGGGCAGATATACTTTTTCTGTGGTCCCTCAGTTTGGCCCTGATCGTTTACATCAGGAATGGCAGCCTGTCTTGCAGCGCATTTCGCACGATACAGGCATAGTGCTTGAGCTGAAGCTTGCCGCTGGCTATACGCAGTTTGATGTGGCTTTAAAAAATGGCAGCGCTGACTTTGCCTATGTTAATCCCTATCAGGCGCTGCGGTCGTTTTCCCGGCAGGGCTATATCCCCCTGTTAAAAGACAGCAAGCCTTTAGTCGGAATACTACTTGTACGTAAAGACAGCGGGTTTAAGTCGGCCAAAGATTTAAACCGGCAGACCATTGCTTTTCCGGCACCTAATGCCTTTGGCGCTTCTATTTTGCTTCGCGCTCACTTAAGCGGGCGTATGGGTTTGCAATTTACTCCGCGATATCTGGGCACTCATTCCAATGTGTTTTTGCACCTAGCGCGAAACGAGGTGGCGGCTGGCGGAAGTGTGCTTGCCGCTTTTGATGATGAGCAGCCTGAAGTGCGCGGTCAGCTACATATTATTTATCAGACGCCGGAAGTCGCTTCGCATCCTATTGTGGCACACCCCCGTGTGCCGTTAAAAGATCGCAATGCCATTGCACAGGCCTTTATGGCTTTGGCTCAGGATGAGGCAGGGCGGGTTTTGCTGAAGGAAATTCGTTTTTCTAACCCTGTGCCCGCTCTTTATGAAAAAGACTATCTGCCTTTAGACGTTTTAAAGCTTCAGAAATATGATGCAGAAGAGAAAAACTAGATGGATGCCCCCCTGATTCCTTCTTCGTCGCCCGCATGGTGGCAAGCCATCAGGGCTTTGCCGCGCAGCCTTTCTCGGCAGATTATGTTGCTTACCTCAGTTTGCCTTGTGCTATCGCTGCTGAGTTACGGGGCTTATACGGCAAGCAGGCAAACCCATTTGCTGCGCACCACCGTAATGAACAATATGGCTGCTTTGGCTCAGAATCTTGCCACCGTGGATGCGCAGTTTTTGCTGGTAGAAGACTGGGTGAGCATTGAAGCGATCTCGATGCAAACCGCCACAACCCCCGGTGTTTTTTTGGTGCAGGTGAGTAATACGGATGGAAAACTGCTGAGCGAAGTGGTGTTTGAACATGGGCGCAGCGTGCCTCATTTTGGCCATGAGCGCTTGCAAGTTCCCCGGCAGGTGCGGCCCTTTACTCAGTCTGAAGAGGTGAATACAGAGCTCAGTCTTCATCATTTGGCCGGCAAGCAAACCAGGTCGGCTTGGCACCCGGTTATGGCGGGCAGTCATGTGGGTTGGGTCAGGGTGAGCTATCGCACCGATGGTTTAAACCAGGAGGTGATCGCCATATGGGCTCAGGCGTTGCTGATTATTGCACTGGCCATCACCGGTACGCTGGTTTTACTTAAATGCCTGCTGGGGCCGCCCATCCGGGCCTTGCAACAGGCCACCCGGTTTGCCACCGGTCTGGATCACGCTCTTGGGGCAAAGCTTCAGGTATCAGGCGAGTCTTCAGAAATCCAGGCTTTAGGTGAGGCGCTTAATCATGTTTCAGCGCGCTTATTAACGCAAAACAGCGAATTAAATCACCAAAAGTTTGCACTTGATCAGCATGCTATTGTCAGCATTACTGATTTAAATGGCGTGATTGTGTATGCCAACGATTTGTTTTGTAATATTTCTGCTTATTCCAGGGATGAATTGCTGGGGCAGAATCATCGTATTCTTAATTCAGAATTCCACCCGGCTGCTTTTTTTGCTGCGCTTTGGTCTGCTATTAGCCGCGGGCAGGTCTGGCATGGTGAAATTAAAAATAAAAACAAACTCGGGCAGTTTTATTGGGTGAATGCCACCATTGTGCCCCTGATGGGAATTAATGCAGTAGCTGAGCAATATATTTCTATATGTACTGATATCACTGAAATTAAAAATTATGAATTATCTTTGCAGGCTGCAAAAGCCAGGGCCGAGGCGGCAACGGTGGCAAAAAGCCAGTTTTTAGCCAATATGAGCCATGAAATTCGCACACCAATGAATGCGATTCTGGGCATGCTTAAATTATTGCAAAATACCGAATTAAGCGACAGGCAGCTCGATTACACCACTAAAACAGAAGGTGCGGCGCAGTCTTTATTAGGGCTGCTGAATGATATTCTGGATTTTTCTAAAATGGAAGCCGGCAAAATGGAGCTGGATCCGCAGCCGTTTCGATTAGACAGGCTGATGCGGGATTTATCCGTTATTCTATCGGCCAATATTGGCGCCAAACCCATCGAGGTATTATTCGATATTGATCAATCCATGCCTAAGGCTCTGATTGGTGATGTATTGCGGCTGCGGCAAGTTCTGATTAATCTGGCGGGCAATGCCATTAAATTTACTGAAACAGGCGAAGTCATTATTCAAATAAAACTGCTTGGCCAGATTGAAGATCAAATCTCATTACGTATTTCAGTGAAAGATAGCGGTATTGGCATTACAGCCGGAAATCAGAGGCATATTTTTGAAGGGTTTACTCAGGCCGAATCATCCACTACGCGGCGCTTTGGCGGGACGGGGCTGGGTTTATCTATTTCTAGGCGATTGGTTGAAATGATGGGTGGCAGCCTGATGCTGGAAAGCGAGGCAGGGAAGGGCAGCACCTTTTACTTTGAAATCATACTGCCTGCCGTGGATGCTTTAGCAGAAGAGGCAGACCGCTCAAGCTTTGTGGGGGGGCTAAATCATTTGCATGTATTGGTGGTGGATGATAATGAAATCGCCCGCGGGCTGATGGTGGATATGGCCCGTTCCTGGGGCTGGCAGGTGGATGTGGCCCGGAGCGGGCAAGAGGCGATTGCTAAAGTGGAGGCGTGCCCGGCTTTGGCGCAGGGGGGCTATCAGGCTATTTTTGTGGATTGGCATATGCCGGATATGGACGGCTGGGAAACTATTCTACGGATCAGGAAAATCCTGCTGGCCACGGATACCCCTGTAATTGTGATGGTGACAACGCATGGCCGGGAGTTGCTGGCTCAGCGCAGCAGCGAAGAGCAGGCCGCCCTGAATAGTTTTCTGGTGAAACCAGTTACGGCCTCGATGCTGTTTGATGCGGTGGCTGATGCGCGGGCTGGCCTGGGTAATTTACGCAGCAGGCCGCGTCAGCCAGGATTGAAGCCTTGCCGACTGATTGGGCTGCGCCTCTTGGTGGTTGAAGACAATTTAATGAATCAGCAGGTGGCACAAGAGCTGCTCAGCGCAGAAGGCGCACAGGTAGAGCTGGCTGCAAACGGGAAGGCTGGGATTGATGCCATTGTTAATGCATCCCGCCCTTTTGATGCAGTGCTGATGGATGTGCAAATGCCCGTGATGGATGGTTATACGGCAACGCATATCATCCGGCATGGACTGGGTATGGCCACTTTGCCTGTGATCGCCATGACGGCCAATGCCATGGATTCAGACCGCGAGGCCTGTCTTGCTGCAGGGATGAATGATCATATTGGTAAGCCATTTGATTTGATGCATCTTATTCAGATTGTGCAAAGCCAGGTCAGGCAAAACCGGCATCAATTGGCTTTGAACAGCGAAATCACCAGCGTGCCGGACGAAGCGCAATGTACGATTAAAGATGAAAATGATTTTGCCGGTGCTTTAGAGCGTCTGGGAAATAACACCGGTTTATATGGCCGTGTTTTGCAATCTTTTTTGTCGGAAATCAGCGGTATGCCGGCCCAGCTGGATGCTTTTTTACGGGCAGGAAAAAGAGAAGAAGCCCGCCGTTTAATGCATACCTTAAAAGGGCTTGCCGCTACAGTCGGGGCCAGCTATTTAGCGGCGGTTGCTCAACAAACAGAGGATGAGCTTAAAACAGCGGCCACGGAGCACGATGCACTTTGCGAGGCACTGAGGGATGCCGTGCTTGCCAGCAGCCAACTGATCGAGCCGCTCGCTTTGAGCTATAGCCAGGCCGCGCCAGCAGAGGCGGTGCCGGATACCTCGCAATTTCTGGCAGATATTAAAGAATTACATAGTCTGTTAAAAGGCTCGGATTTATTAGCCTTTGATGTGCATGCCCGGCTGCAAAAAAAATACGCCCGTACGGCCGCTCCCGAGCTTAAAGCCTTGTACGAGGCAATGGGCGCATTTGATTTTATGCGGGGGCAAAAACAGTGTGAAACGCTATTAGAAAAATACGGCGAATTTCAATAAACTGATTTAAATAAAGCCCCATCCGCCGCTATAAAAATGCAGGCTGACTGAATTGTTTTGCTGACGGTGGAATCCGGGCTCAGCACAAAATTCCCCGCTTAATCATCGTCATTACACTGTGGCGTAATCCCTTGTCAGGCCATTTGAGGGTGTAAACGGGGGGATGCACTAATGCGCATGAATCGCCTGCAACAGCTCCGCCTCTAAAGCGCGCGAGGCGTGTTGATCTTTGAGTAATTCCCCGCTAATTAAGAAATTATCTTCAGCCCGCTCGCCCAGCGTCATAATTTTTGCCGATTGAATCTCAATTCTATTCTTCGCCAATACTCTGGCAATGGTCGAAAGCAAGCCGGTTCTATCTCCTGCTGCGATTGATAAAACATGGTATTTGCCACGCTCATCCGCACGTATCATCACATGCGGCTGAATGGGGAAATGTTTAAGTTGGCGGGATATGCGTGTTTTATGCACCGAGGCGAGCGGCAGCCCTTTTTCTAATTGCTGGCTGAGTTCAAACTCGATATAGCCAATTAAATCACGGTAATTGTCTACCCGATTATCGGGGATATAAATATAGAAACTATCTAAGGCATAGCCATTTTGCGTGGTATGAATATGCGCGTCAAAAATGGTATAGCCAGCGCGCTCAAAAAAGCTGCAAATTTGTGCGAATAAATCATTTTTATCTTGGCTGTATACCATCACTTGCAAGCCTTCGCCTGATTCTGAAAGCCGTGCTCGCACCACCGGTTTAAGCGTGTTTACACGGGGAAAAAGCATGCGGGTGTGCCAAGCAATTTCTTTGGCGTCGTGGCGTAAGAAATACACGGTATCGAGCACTTTCCAGAAATCTTCATGCGCTTCTTGGCGTAAGCCATGCAGGCGAATTAAGCGCAGCGCTTCGTCTTGACGCTCCGCTAGCCATGATCGATTACTACTGGTGTTGCTAAATAGGTGCTGAGTGGCTTTAAATAAATCTTCAAGCAGCTTGGCTTTCCACGCATTCCACACCTTGGGGCTGGTGCCGCGGATATCGGCCACAGTTAGCAGGTAAATAGCGGTGAGCTTGCGCTGATCCCCCACCCAAGTTGCAAAGGCCTGAATGGTTTCAGGATCATACACATCCTGTTTTTGCGCTACGGCCGACATGGTGAGGTGATGCTCTACCAGCCAGGTGATCAGCTGGGCATCCTCATCAGGCAGCGGCATGCTGGCGCACCATTTAGCCGCAATTTCTTTGCCTAAGAGGGAATGATCGCCGCCACGCCCCTTGCCAATATCGTGAAACAGCGCTGCCAGATATAAAACTTCGGGCCGATCGAATTCCGCCAATAGGCGTGAACACATTGGGTATTCATGGGTAAAGGCATTCACCGCAAAGCGCCGCACATTGCGTAATACCATTAAGGTGTGTTCATCCACGGTATAAACATGAAATAAATCATGCTGCATACGGCCAACAATTTGCCCGAATTCCGGAATAAAGCGGCCTAATACACCGTATTGATTCATGCGGCGCAATACACGCGTTAAGCCGCGCGGCTCGCGGAAAATATCAATAAAGCGCTGCTGATTAACAGGGTTACTGCGAAAATTATCATCAATACTGGATCTGGCATGCCAAAGCGCCCTGAGCGTGGCGGGGCTGATATCCCGGGCATCTCTTATGCGCTCTAATTGCCAGAATAATTCCAGTATGGTTGAAGGCTGGCGCTCAAACACATCGGGTGAGGTGATTTCAATGGACGAGCCACGTAATTGAAAGAATTCATTAATCGGGCGAATCTCAATGCCAACCTGCGAAAAAATACGCGCCTTCAGGGCTTCTAATAATAAAGGCGCAAGCTGGCTGATAATGCGGGCAGAGCGGTAATAGGTGGCCATCAGCGCTTCGCTGGCCCGCAGGCGAATTGAGCCTTTCTCGCTGTCTTCAAATTTAAAATCACTGGCCAGCGTGTGCTGGTAATCAAAAAGAATACGATCTTCACGGCGTTTAGCCCGCCAGTGCAATTGAATGCGATAGGCGCGTAATACCCGCTCGGCATTTTCTAATTTAATGATTTCTTCATCGGTCAGCATTTTAAGCTGCGCCAGCGCATGCCAATCGCGGCCCAAACCCTGGCTGGCGGCAATCCAGCCAATTAAATGCAAATCGCGTAATCCACCCGGTGCTTCTTTGATATTGGGCTCAAGATTATAAGTAGCGTTTTGAAAGCGGCCATAGCGTGCCTGCTGCTCTAATAATTTGGCCTCAAAGAATTCCTTGGTATCGATATAGCGATGCACCGTGTCATAAAATTCTTTAAAGCGCTCCGGGTCCCCCACCAAAAGCCGAGCTTCTAAAATAGCCGTTTGCACGGTGATATCTTTTTCCGCCTCGTGCATGCAGTCCGCCGTGGTGCGTACCGAATGGCCTACTTCCAAGCCAATATCCCATAGCTCACCCACAAAGACTTCCAGCTTTTCTAAGAGTGCAGGCGAGGGCAGATCGGGCAATAAAATCAGTAAATCCACATCTGAATAGGGGAACAATTCCCCTCGGCCATAGCCCCCAACGGCCACCAGCAGTACCTCATCAATAAACTGATGCCTGCCCCACAGCTCGCTTAAGGTGCGATCAGTCAGCTGCGTCAGTTCCGCAAGAATAGGCAAGGCTTCGCTTGGGATAGCAAAGCGTTGGTGTAAGGCGGCTTTATCAGCCGCATAAGAAGCCCGGATGGCACTGACAGGACGCATAACTCAGCCAAATATAAGGTGGTGCTGTAGTTTATAGGAGAAAGGGGCGGGGAGTGGCAGTGGATAGGGTTGCTGTGTGTAAGTAAGTTTTATGGTGTTACATCTTTTGGGTTCTTTGCGCCGTCAGTTTATTTAAACAGATCAGCATATTGCATCGAATCATTGTGAATTAAGGCGGTTTTCCGCCATTTAATATCGCCTGATTCTGTAGTTTCGCCATCATCGGTATCAGCGGAATAATCAGCATCGCGTCGTTTTTTCTTTGTAAGCAAGGGCTTGCAGTGTAGTTGGCCTGTGTCAGCATGCTGGCAAGCTAATTGCTAAATAGCTAAGGGAAGCCTGTCAGGCTGTCTGCCCTTACCTTTAGCTACGGAGTTGCAATGAAGAAACTTACTTTGATCGCATCGCTGGCCATGACTTCCTTTTCTGCTTATGCCGCAGAAGATGTGATTCGTCTGGGTAATCTTAAATTCGCCCACTACGGTGCGGTCTCGTATATCAAGGAAATCGCGCCTAAATGTGGGATTAAGGTAGAGGAGAGGATGTTTGCCAAGGGGCTGGATATTATGCCGGCCATTATTGCGGGCGAGATTGATGTGGCGGCCAGCGCGGCGGACGCGGCCATTGCCGGGCGGGCAGGCGGCGTGCCGGTGTATGCGGTGGCGGGCTTTGCCAAAGGCGGGATCAGGATTGTGGTGCAGCCGGGCTCTGCGATTAAAGCCGTGGCCGATTTTAAAGGTAAATCGGTAGGGGTGGCGCGTGGCGGCGCGCAGGAGCTGGCGCTGTTGGCGGAGCTGGCCAAGGCGAATCTGAGCTGGTCTGAAAAGCCGGGCAAGGATGTCAAAATTGTTTACCTGCCCTTTGCAGATTTGAACCAGGCGCTGATGCAAAAGCAGATTGATGCCATGTCGCAATCCGAGCCGCAGGCTTCGCAAGCGATTAACAAGGGCTTTGGCGTGGAATTACTAAAACCATATGAAACGCCGATGGGTGAGCCAATTCGCACACTGGTGATGAGCGAGAAGCTTTACAACAGTAATCGCCCGCTGGCAGAAAAATTTATGAAGTGCTTTGTGCAAGCCACCAAAGCCTTTATGGATGATCCTAAGCTCGCCGAAAACTATGTGCGCAGCAATATGTTTAAGGGTCAGATTACGGTGGATGACTATCAGGATGCCATTGCTAATTCGCCGTTTTATTACAACCTGAGCGTTGAGCATATGCAGATCACTACCGATTTTATGGCCAAATATGGCGTGGGCAAAATGGTGAAGCCGCCAGTGGCCAAAGAGTGGGTGAAGCTGGATCTGCTAGATCAGGCTAAGAAATCTTTAAACGTGAAATAAGGGCCATCCGATGAATAAAACATTATTCACCCGAGCCGTAACGGGACTTTGGCTGCCCGTGGTTTTGATTGCACTTTGGCAGGCAGCAGCAATGGCGGGCTGGTTAAATCCGCAGATTCTGCCGTCCCCATGGCAGGTGGTGGTGCGCTGGTATGCGTATTTATTGCCAATGGAGCCCTATGACGCCAGCCAGAGCAGCTATACCGCCTGGTTGTTTTCGGGCGAGATGATTCACGATGCCATCGGCACGCTGTATCGGGTAATTGTGGGCTTTGCGATTGGCGCAGCGCTGGCTTTGCCGCTGGGGCTGCTTATGGGGGCCAGCCCGCGGGTGTATAGCTGGTTTAATCCGATGATTCAGGTTTTGCGGCCGATTCCACCGATTGCTTATATCCCGCTCTCTATTTTGTGGTTTGGTTTGGGCAATGCACCGGCGATTTTCCTGATTGTGATTGGGGCGTTTTTTCCTGTATTGATGAATACTATTGCCGGGGTGCGTCAGGTGGATTCTATTTATCTGCGTGCGGCGCGTAATTTAGGCGCGAGCCAAAGCACCTTGTTCCTGAAAGTGATCTTACCAGCGGCCACGCCGTATATTCTGGCCGGTGCGCGTATCGGGGTGGGTACGGCGTTTATTGTGGTGATCGTTTCGGAAATGATTGCAGTGAATAACGGGCTGGGCTTCAGAATTCTGGAAGCGCGTGAGTATTTTTGGTCAGACAAAATCATTGCGGGTATGTTGACCATTGGCTTACTGGGCCTAGCAATCGATATGGCAATGAATAAACTCAATAACCACTTGTTGCGCTGGCACCGCGGCCTGGAGCACTAATCATGACGGCACAAATCAAAATAGCGCAGGTGAATAAAGTTTTTAAAACACCTGGGGATGATGTGGTGGCCTTGCGGGATATCAGTCTGGAGATCCCTAACGGGCAGTTTGTTTGCCTGCTTGGGCCTTCGGGCTGTGGCAAATCAACTTTGCTGAACGCGGTTGCCGGGTTTTCTCATCCAACCAGCGGCAGCATCACCGTGGATGGCGCGCAGATTAAAGACACCGGGCCAGATCGCGGCATGGTGTTTCAGGAATACGCGCTGTTCCCCTGGATGACGGTTGAGCAAAACATTGCCTTTGGCCTGACCATCCAAAAAATGCCGCAGGAACAGATCGATAGCAAAGTGGCCGAGCTGCTAGAAACGCTAAAACTGGTGGAATTTCGCAAGCGTTTTCCTAAGGATTTGTCTGGCGGCATGCGCCAGCGTGTGGCCATTGCGCGTATTTTGGCGCTTAATTCGCCGATTATGCTGATGGACGAGCCCTTTGGCGCGCTGGATGCGCTTACCCGCAGCAGCTTGCAAGATGAGCTGCTTAAAATCTGGCAGGAGCATAAAAAAACCATACTGTTTGTCACCCACAGCATCGAGGAATCAATCTATCTGGCAGATCGTATCATTGTGCTCACTTACCGCCCGGGCACGGTGAAGCGTGATGTGCTGGTGGATATTCCAAGGCCGCGAGACCCCAGCTCGGCCGAATTCAATGCGCTTAAACGTGAGCTTGGTGCGCTGGTGATGGAAGAGCAGCAGCGCCATCAGCAGGCGGAGCTATGCGGCTTGAGCTCTGATTAAAGATGCTTAAACCAGCGCGATATTTATGGATATTAGCGACACTTTGCTTGGCGGGCTGCCTGTTATGGCTGGCCGCCCAGTGGAGTGAGCGCAGCGCGCTGGCGCAATTGCGCACTGCCGGTCAGCATCGCCTCGATGTTTACACCGGCAGCTTGCGTAATGCGGTAGAGCGCTACACATGGCTGCCCTTTGTTTTATCCAGCCAGCGTGATTTGGCTGATTTGCTGCGCGCGCCGCAGGATGCGGTGCAATTAGAGCGGGTGAATCGCTACTTAAAAGCGGTGAACGATGCGGCTCAGGCATCGGCGATTTATGTTTTAAATGCTGAAGGCCTGGCGCTGGCATCCAGTAACTGGGATACGCCACAGAGCTATATCGGCAACAACTATGCGTTTCGGCCCTATTATCAGCAAGCCCGATTAGGCTACGCAGGGCGCTTTTATGGCGTGGGCTTTACCACGCAGCAACCCGGTTATTTTTTATCTTATCCAATCAGAGATGGTGAGCGGGTGCTGGGTGTGGTGGTAGCCAAAGTTAGCCTCGATGCGCTGGAAAGTAATTGGCGGGTAACGGGCGAGCGCATGCTGGTGAGCGATAAAGACGGCATTGCTTTTTTAGCCACCGATCCGGCTTGGAAGTGGCACACGCTGGCCCCATTGCCTGGCTATACGCTGCGATACATTAAAGAGAGTCGCCAATATGGCCGCAATGTTTTTCCCGAGCTGGGTTTGCTAAAACAGCAGCGCTTGGATAGCAACACTCAATTGGCGCGCTTTAAAACAGGCAGCGATCAGGCCGATGTGCTGGTACAAACCGCCAAAGTGCCTGATCTGGGTTGGCAAATGGTGCTGTTTACGGATCTCACCCCCATCCGGCAGGGCGTGAGCCGTGTGCTGCTTGGTACCAGCCTGGGTCTGTTGGCTTTGCTGGCTTGGTTTTTATTCTGGCGGCAAAGGCGGCGGCGCATCCGCGATAATCTGCGCGCCAGCCAGGCACTTAAGCAGGCCCATGATCAGCTGGAGCAAAAAGTAGCGGCGCGTACCGATGATTTATTAGGGGCCAATACCCAGCTGCAACGCGAAATTGCCGAGCGTATCCGTACCGAGCTTGATCTGCGTGCGGCGCAAAATGAACTGGTGCAAGCAGGTAAAATGGCCGTACTGGGCCAGATGGCCGCCGGTGTGACGCATGAACTCAACCAGCCACTGACGGCCATGCGCGCCTTGGCCGATAATGCCAAATTGCTACTGGAGCGCGGCAATGCTGAGGCAGTTGCGGGCAATCTGGTGCATATCAGCCAACTCACCGAGCGCATGGGCAAAATCACCGGCCAGCTGCGCTCTTTTGCCCGAAAAAGCGATAATAGCGCCGAGCCGGTACTGCTGAAGCAATCCATTGCCAATGCCCTGCTTTTACTGGAGCAACGCTTGCGCCAGCAAAGGGTGGCGTTAAATATCGAGCAGCCCGATCAGCTTTGGGTGCTGTGCAATGCAGTGCGGCTGGAGCAGGTGCTGATTAATTTGCTTAGAAACGCTTTGGATGCGGTAAAAAACCAGCCCGATGCCAGCATCTCGCTGGCGGTGCAGCAGCTGCAAGGCAAAGTAAAAATAAGCGTACTTGATAATGGCCCCGGCATTGCCGCAGAGCAGTTATCTAATGTGTTTGATCCCTTTTTTACCACCAAGGGCGACGCCGAAGGCTTGGGCTTGGGGTTGGCGATTTCGCTATCGATTGTGCGTGATTTTGGTGGCAATTTGCAGGCCAGCAATCGCCTGGAAGGCGGGGCTTGTTTTGAGCTGGAGTTACTAGCAGCACAGGAGCAGCAATGAAGGTCTTATTGATCGACGATGAAGCAATGATCCGCCACGCAGGCAGCCAAACGCTGGAGCTGGCAGGCTTTGCGGTGGAGACCTTTGCCGACGCCGAATCGGCCCTGCCGCTCTTGCAAACTGATTTTGCTGGCGTGGTGGTGTGCGATGTGTGCTTGCCGGGCTTGGATGGTTTGCAGCTCTTGGCTAAAAGCGTGCAGCGGGACGCCGAGCTGCCTGTGGTGCTGATTACCGGCCACGGCGATGTGGCGATGGCGGTGCAGGCGATGCGGGATGGCGCTTATGATTTTATCGAAAAGCCTTTTTCATCCGAGCAGCTGATCGAAGTGGTGCGGCGCGCAGAGGAAAAACGCAAACTGGTGCTGGAAAACCGCCAATTGCGCCGTGAATTAGAGCGCAGATCCGGCATAGAAGGGCGCTTGCTGGGGCGTGGTGCAGGCATAGAGCAATTGCGCCGCCGCATTATGAATATCGCCGATACCGACGCCGATGTGCTGATCATGGGCGAAACCGGCACGGGTAAAGAGCTGGTGGCGCGTTGCCTGCACGAGCACAGCCATCGCGCAGCGCATCCCTTTGTGGCGCTCAACTGCGGCGCACTGCCCGAGCAATTGTTTGAAAGCGAAATCTTCGGCCATGAAGCAGGCGCATTCACCGGCGCAAGCAAGCTGCGAATCGGCAAAATTGAATACGCCAATGGCGGCACGTTGTTTCTGGACGAGCTGGAAAGTATGCCGCTGACGCTGCAGGTGAAATTGCTGCGGGTCTTGCAAGAGCGGCAACTGGAGCGTCTTGGTGGCAATGTCAGCATCCCTGTGAATTGCCGGGTGATTGCCGCCAGTAAAAGTGATTTAAAGCTGTTGAGCGATCAGCAGCAGTTTCGGCTGGATCTTTACTACCGCTTGAATGTAGCGACACTGAATCTGCAGCCCCTGCGGGAGCGGCGCGAAGATATTCCGCTATTGTTCGAGCATTTTGTACTGCAAGCCGCGCTGCGCTACCACCGCCCCGCACCGATCGTAGACCCTGCCCGGATGCGGGAACTGATGCTGCAAAGCTGGCCCGGCAATGTGCGCGAGCTGCGCAATGTGGCCGATCGCTTTGTGCTTGCGCTGCTGGACGATCTGCCCGCCAGCGAAGCCGCGCTTGATTTACCCTCGCTGGTGGAGCGCTTTGAAAAAAACCTGATCGAAGATGCTTTGCTAAGGGCCGGAGGCCAAATCACCGCCGCCAGCCTATCCCTCGGCCTACCGCGAAAAACCTTGTATGACAAAGTGAAGAAATATCAATTGGGGGCGGGTGAGGGGTAGTTTGCAAGGGGTGAGAATTGTTGAGTATGGGTATTTCTGGAGAGCTAGGCCTTTTTATTGGTGATGGCTTGCTGATGTATTACAATGAAAACATTGCAATACATGGAGCTTAATCATGAGCATGATGTCGATGCGTTTGCCGGATGAGTTAAGCCAGCAGCTGGAAGCGCTGGCGGTGTCGACCGGGCGTAGTAAATCTTATCTGGCTGGGCAAGCTATCCGAGCATTTGTCGAACAGGAAGCTTGGCAGATCAAGGAAATTAAAGCTGCGCTGCATGAGGCCGATGCGGGGGATTTTGCAAGTGATGATGAAGTGGCTGCATTGAGCGAAAAATGGCAACGCCATGCGGCTTAGGTGGCTGCGCAAGGCGATCGCTAATCTGGATGCCGAGGCAGAATATATCGCACAGGAAAACCCACGGGCCGCAGCCGAGATGTTTGCCTATGTGAAAGCCAAAGTTGAAGACTTAGCTCATTTTCCAGCGTCGGGTAGGCCGGGGCGCGTACCCAGTACCCGTGAGCTAATCATCGATCGATACCCCTTGCTGGTGCCCTATCGCGTAGTGGGTAATGAACTGCATGTACTCAGGGTATTTCACACTCGCCGCAAGCCGCCGCTTAGCTGGTAGGGTAGGTCAGCGATCCTGCCTCCATACTCGCGGTTCATTTTTTGTTTTTCTCCGTGAAATGCTGTGTCCTCCGTGCCCTCTGTGGTTCAAGATTTGGGTTGTGATGCGGAACAGAGCTATTTCACCGCATCCTTAGGCTTATCCAATAAGCGGATTTCTTCTTTCAGCCATTGCTCATCCTCAGAGCCAACTTCCAGCAAAATCAGTAGTTTATTCCACCACTCTTTGGCTGCGGCTTTGTCTCCACGTTCGACAGCGGCGCTGCCGGCCAGCATCAGGGCATCGGGCTCGCTGGCGTTGACGGATAGCGATTTGACGAGCAGCTCGGTTGGACGGCCTTTGAAGCTCTTTTGCTCGATGGCGAGTACGCCTGCAAAACGAGCGATTTCTCCTGCGTCTTTTTCAATGGCAGGCCATGCTTTTTCGTAAGCGCTGATCGCTTCCGCGTAGCGGGCTTGCGACCGGTAGCTGCGTGCCAGCATTAGCCAGCCTTTTTGATCGTTCGGTTCTAAAACCATCCGTGCTTCAAGCTTTTTGACCATGGCGGCGATTTCATTTGGGCCTATATTGGGGCGCTGGCGCGTGCTTGGGTCGAGCGCGGTGGGCGTGCCCAGCTTGAAATACAGGCCACCTGCGGCTAAAGGTAGTAGCAGCAATAGAGCAATAACTAAACCTCGCGCAGAGTGCTCGTTTAGCGTTGGGCTGGCGCTGCCCACTTCATTAATCAGGCGACTTTCGGCCTCGATGCGGGCGATGGCGTGGTCGCTCTGGCTTAAACGGCCATAGCGTAAGTCTTCATCCAGTTCAGCCAAAATGGTGTCGTGCAGGGCATAGCGTGCGCGGCGTATATCTCCCGCTTGCGAGCGGCCTTTGAGCAGCGGCCAGATCAGCGCGGCCAGCGTGATCACCACCATCAGTGCGCAGATCAGGGTAAATAAGCCAAAGTGCGATGCGTTCATTGCGTGTCCTTGCCATTGTTGGTGCCATCAAACTCTGCTCGCAAAGCTGCCAGCCGGGCTGGATTGACCTCGCCGGGGGCAGCCTTTCGGCGGCGGATTTGCAGCAGTAACAGAAACAAACCAATTAAGAGCAGTAGTGGTGGTAACAGCCATAAAAGCAGCGTTCTGGCCTTGAATGGCGGGCGGTAAGTGACAAAGTCACCGTAGCGATCGGTGAGGTGGCGGATGATTTGCGGGTTGCTGTCGCCAGCGGCAATGCGCTCTCGTACTTCGCGGCGCAGGTCTTCGGCCAGCGGCGCACGCGAGCTGGCTAGGCTTTCATTTTGGCAAACAAGGCAGCGCAGTTCTGTAGATAGCTCAAGCAAACGCGCATTCGCAGCCACATCGCTGGCAGCAGGCGCAGCTACCTTGGCCGCTGCGGGCTGTAGCATCAGTGCAAACCATAATCCACATATAGCCAGAGTGCTAAAACCCAAACCTTGCACCACGGAGGAAAAGAAGGGCACGGAGAGCCACGGAGAACGCCAAGGTTGTGTACCTCCGTGTTCTCTGAGGCCGAAGTGGTTCAGGACCTGGGTTTTAATATTTTGTGTTTTAAAATATGCCAATAAGCGGTGGTTATTCATGATCGTGCCTTTTGCAGCTCAGGCAGCAGGATGTTTTTAAAGATATCGGGGGTGACTGCGCCGATGTGTTTGTAAGCAATATTGCCGTTTTTATCGATCACAAAAGTCTCTGGCACGCCGTATACACCGTAATCAATGCCCACCCGGCCATCCCTGTCCGCCACCACGATGTTGTAAGGATTGCCACGGCTTTGCAGCCATTCTTTGGCGTCCTTATCCAAGTCTTTATAAGCCAGGCCAACGAGGGTGACTTTGTGCTCTGAGGCAATTTGGTTGAGCACCGGGTGCTCCTGTATGCAGGCGCTGCACCAAGAGGCCCACACATTGAGCAGCCATGCCTGGCCCCTGAGGCTGGCAGGCGAAAACTGCCCTGTGGCATCCAGGCGATCAAGCTTAAATTGCGGCGCAGGCTTGCCGATCAGCACGGAAGGAATTTCACGCGGATTAAGCGTCAAACCCGCCGCCAGTAGCAATGCCAGTGCAGCAAAAATAATTAAAGGAGCAAAGCGTTTCATTAAAACTTCCTAAGCTGCATAAAAGGTCTGCAGACACAGAGAACGGGGAGAACACAATGTTGAAAAACCCAAGTCTTGAACCACGGAGGGCGCAGAGAACACGGAGTTACACGGAGAAAACCAATGCCTTGAGCAACGTTGAGTTTGTGTGTATTTGAATCTTTTTCTCCGTGTTCTCCGAGTCCTCGTTTAGCTCAGTGTCTGCGGAATTTAGGGTTTATTCGTCTGTGTGCTTTTTAGCTAAACGCTTCTGGCGATAGCGGCGGTCGGACAAGGCGATGGCTCCGCCCAGGGCCATTAATATGCAGCCGTACCAGATCCAGCCAACCAGCGGTTTGTAATGCACGCGCACCAGCCAGTCGCCGGTAAATGGGTTGTCGCCCAGCGGCTCGCCGAGGGATACATAGATATCTTTGATCGCCGTATGGTGAATTGCCGCTTCGGTCATGGGCATTTGGCTGGAGAAATACTGGCGCTTTTCAGGCTGCATCACACTGATGGCCTTGCCGTTTTGGCTGAGTGTCAGTTGCCCTGTGAGCGCGGCGTAATTGCTGGCGCGGGTTGATTTCACAGCGTCAAAGCTGAGGGTGTAGCCCGCAATATTGTGCGTGTCGCCAAAGGCCATGCGTAAGTCATCTTCGTGCTCGTAGCTCGATACCACGGTGACGCCCGCTACAAATACTGCAATGCCAAAGTGGGCGATATGCATGCCAGAAAAAGCCGCAGGCACATTGCATAGCGCTTGCCACCATGTGTTGCCATTACGGCGGTTGCTGATTAAACGGCGACTCCAGTCACGCACTGAGGTGATTGCCACCCAAAGTGCGACGATTAAAGCGGCGGCCACGCCCCATTTCCATTGCCCCCAACAGAGTGGCAGCAAGATGCCACCCACAATCGCCATAATCATCGGGCCGTAATAAGCCAGCCACAGGCCGTGGCCATCCTGGTTTTTCCAGCGCACGCTGCCGCTTAAGCCCATCAGCAGCAGGGCGGGCATCATCAGTGGAATAAACACGCTGTTGAAATAAGGCGGGCCGACAGAGAGCTTGCCCTGGCCGAGTGCGTCAATCAGCAGCGGGTAAAGCGTGCCAAGGAAAACCGTGGCACAGGCGACCACTAAAATCACATTATTGGCAAGCAGCAGTGCTTCGCGAGAGCACCAGTTGAACGCGCCGCCGCCCTCCAGCAAGGGCGCGCGCCAGGCATACAGCGCCAGCGATGCGCCGATCACCACGCAGAGGAAAATCAAAATAAATAAGCCGCGCGCCGGATCGGTGGCAAAGGCGTGTACCGAAGTCAGTACGCCAGATCGCACTAAAAACGTGCCTAAAAGAGAGAGCGAGAAGGTGCCAATGGCCAGCAATACCGTCCAGTGTTTAAAAGCATTGCGTTTTTCGGCCACCGCCAGCGAGTGAATCAGCGCCGTTCCGGCCAGCCAGGGCATAAAGGAAGCGTTTTCAACCGGATCCCAAAACCACCAGCCGCCCCAGCCCAATTCGTAATAAGCCCAAGCGCTGCCCAGCATAATGCCCAGCGTGAGCGACACCCATGCGGCGGCAGTCCAGGGGCGGCTCCAGCGCGCCCAACTGGCATCCAGCCGGCCAGAAATCAGCGCGGCCACGGCAAAGGCGAAGGCCACAGAAAAGCCGACATAACCCATATAAAGAAGTGGTGGATGAAGGATGAGCCCCAAATCTTGCAATAGCGGGTTTAAATCTGCACCGTCGCTGGGCGCGGGAAGCTGGCGAATAAAGGGGCTGGAAGTCAGTAAAATAAACAGATACAGGCCACTGCCTACCCACGCCAATACGCCGCTCACCAAAGATTGCACCGAGAGTGGCAGGTTGCGTGCAAACACGGCCACCGCAGCGCCCCAGCCAGAGAGCATGAGCACCCACAGTAGCAGCGAGCCTTCGTGTCCGCCCCAAACAGCGGCAAATTTAAACCAGACCGGCAGCAAACTATTGGATTGCCGCGCTACATAGCGAATCGAAAAATCGTCTTGCAAAAAAGCCGTGGCCAGCAGCGCAAAGGCACTGGCGGTGAGCGCTAATTGCAATAGCGCCGCAGGTCTTGCGATGCGCATAGCGGGCAGCCACTGTCTAGCCCCGCCCCAAATCCCCAGCGTGCCCTGCACCAGCGCCACCAGTAGCGCCAGAATCAGCGTGAAAGTACCGAGTTCACCAATCATTGTTTTTCCTGAAATTAGATGGCTTTTAAAACCAAAACCTTGCATCACAGAGAGCACTACGTTTCACATAGAAAGCGAATACTGACTTGGTTTCTCCGTGAAACTCCGTGGTTCAAGGTTTGGGTTTGTTTGCTGCCGCTTTCTGATGCGCTTTGTTTACCGCATCTTGCGCTTCGGGGGGCATGTAGTTTTCGTCGTGTTTGGCGAGCACTTCGGTGGCGGTGAAGATGCCGTTTTCCCAGCTCCCTTCGGCCACTATGCCTTTGCCTTCTTTAAATAAATCCGGCAGCAATCCGCGAAATTGCACCGGGATATTTTTATCTGTGTCGGTTACAGTAAAGCGAATGCTGATGCCGTCGCTTGCGCGGATCAGACTTTTATCCACCACCATCCCGCCCAGCCTGAAAGCCCTGCCATGCGGCGCTTCACCATTGATAATTTGCGTAGGCGAGTAGAAAAACACCAGGTTTTGGCGAAAGGCATTCACTACAAAAAAAGTGACCAAAGCCAGCGTGATTAAAGCACCCACAATCCAAAAAATACGTTTACGTCTGGGGGACATGGGTTTCTCCTTGATGATTCTTAATGGGTTTTTGTAATACGGGTGAAACCCGCGTATTTTTCAGTATCGCTCGCGGGTTTTGCCCTGTAAGTGCTAACCAAAGTCAAAAAGACCTTTTTAGTGCCTTCGGCACAGTGTTTAGGTGCGGGAATCCCCCGCGTGGGCCTCACTTTCTTGCTTCGCCAAGAAAGTAAGCAAAGAAGGCGACCCCACGAAACACGAAAGCCCCTGCGCTGCGGACAATCGAGTCGGCGGCAGGCGGGATTGGCTCGTTCCTCGCTCCCTGGCCGAAACCCCGCCCCGCTTGTTCCTCGCTCCGGCGTGTTTCAAGGGGACTTTAAAAGCCCTGTGCAAAGAGCGTGGTTGTTATGCTTTTTCGCTGTTTGCTAATGAAAAAACAATTTGGTTAGCGCATATGGGGTTTTACCCGCCCTACAATAGTGATGAATGCTCATATTCCTCATCCTCCATCTCTTGTGCCAAAGCCATCCTTCTTAAATGCTGAATCACTTGCTTACGTTGTTGCCTGATCAATAGCCACTCCATACCTAGCCCCAAAACACAGGCAATGAAAGAGCCCCATACGTAAAGGCCATAGCCGCCCATATGAATAAAATCGCTGAAGCTGGCCCAGTAGATTGTTGAGAACATTATTTTTCTCCCTGTGCGATGCGCTCTTTTACCCAGCGGGTGCGGCTTTCGCGTTGCAAAATCAGCGTGCGAACGCGGGATAAGCAGGTGGCGATGCTGTACATCCATGCCGCCAGCGACATCACCAGCATGGCAATCAGCATGGTGCTGGCCATGCGGCTGCCGTTCTCCATCGAGATAGACGCGCCCTGGTGCAGGGTGTTCCACCATTTAACCGAGAAATAAATCACAGGCACATTGAATACGCCGACGATGGCTAATACCGAGCCGGCCTTGTCGGCGCGATCTGGCTCATCAATGCTGCGGGTAAGGGCGATGAAGCCCAGGTACAGAAAAAACAGCAGCAGCATCGAGGTGAGCCGGGCATCCCACACCCACCAGGTGCCCCACATCGGCTTGCCCCAGAGCGCGCCTGTGAAAAGCGATAAAAACGCCATCAGCGCACCAGTCGGGGCCAAGGCTTGCGCCATCATGGCTGATAAGCGGGTGCGCAGAACCAGATGCATTACCGACCAAAATGCCATCACGATGTAAATAAACATCGCCATCCAGCTGGTGGGCACATGCAAAAAAATAATCCGATAGCCTTCACCCTGCTGAGCATCACCAGGGGCAATAGCAAAGCCCAGCCACAGCCCCGCTGCGCAAAGCACGGCTGCTAAAGCCATAAATAGCGGGATCAGCCTTCCTGCCAGCGGGTAAAACTGCATGGGGGAGGCAAAAGAAAATAAATTCAGCCAGCGCGGGCCGTTATGGCTTGGTTTCATTGTTTCCCTGAATGTTTCTTGTGTGGGTTTCACCTGGCCTATAGCGCATCAGCTTTTAGTCCGTTTTTCATAGTATTAACTGATGTTATTCAGCGATCTTCTTTTTAGTGCTTTCGGCACGTTGTTTTTGGTGCGGGCGTCCCGCCGGACCCTTGCAAAATAGCTTCATTCAAACTTTGTTTTTCTCTGTGAAACTCTGTGTGTTTTGTGGTTCAAAATTTGGGTTTTCGTTGTGTAACATCAAGTATTAAGCCTGGCTATTCAACCGCCAATCTCACCGCCATCGCCGCCAGCCAGGGTGCAAAAAACAGCGTTCCGCAAAGAATGGCGGCGAGCAAGGATAACTCGGCCATGCCAGATAAGCCGCCAGCCACCGCAGCCACCGCACCGCTGCCAAAAATCAGCACCGGTGCATAAAGCGGCAAAACCAAGAGCGCCAATAACATTTCTCCCTGACGTACGCCCAAAGTCAGCGCTGCGCCTATGCTGCCTAATGCACTGAGTGTAGGCGTGCCGAGCAGTAAGCTTGCCATCAGCATCAGCAGGGTGTCGCTTTCCAGCCCGTATTGAATGCCTAAAAGCGGCGCGATTAAGGTGAGCGGGATGCCGGTAGTCAGCCAGTGAGCGGTCAGCTTGCCTGCCACCATCACGCTGGCGGGGGCAGGGGCGATTAATAGTTGCTCTAAGCTGCCATCTTGCCAGTCGTTATTAAAAAGCCGTGGCAGGGCCAGCAGATTGGCGAGGATCACCGCCACCCACAGCACGCCGGGGCCGATGCGGGCCAGCAGCTTAGGCTCGGGGCCGATGGCGAGTGGAAACAGGCAGGCGACCAAAACAAAAAACACCACGCCCACCAGCAAATCGCCGCGCTGCTGCCAGGCCAGTAATAAATCACGGCGAACAATTGCTAAAAAGAAGTGCGCGCTGCTCATGCTGCGCCACCCTGGCTTAAATTCAGTTCAATGATGTTTTGAATGGCATCAGGCAGGGCTTGGTGCGAGGTCAGAATAACCATGCCGCCGCTGCGGGTATGCTGGGCTATCCACTCACCCAACTGATTTTGTGCCGCCTGATCGAGCGCCACAAAAGGCTCGTCCAGCAGCCAGAGCGGGCGGCTGATCGCTAATAGCCTTGCCAGCGCAGCGCGTTTTTTTTGCCCTTGCGAAAGGGTGCGGACAGCCAGCTCGCTCTGGCGGGTCAGCCCGACTTGGGTCAGTGTTTTAAGTGCAGAGGCTTCGCTTAAGGCCTGCCCTGACAGCTCCGCCGTCAGGCGTAAATTAGCCAGCGGGCTGAGTAAATCTTTTAAGCCATCTTTGTGGCCCAGATAATGCAGTGCTTTGTAGTAATCATCGCCCCAAGCCGCCAATGCTTTGCCTTGCCAGGTGATTTCGCCATCCTGCGCCGTGCTCAGCCCCGCCAGCATTTTAAGCAAGCTCGTTTTACCCGCACCGTTCGCGCCGCGCAGGTGCAGGCATTGCCCCGCATTCAGGGCAAAAGACAGGTCGGTAAAAAGGGGGCGATCAGCGCGCGCTGCTGAAAGTCTGGATACAGAAAGCATGGGTCAGTAGTCAGTCAAGTTGGAAAAAGCAGCTTAGACATCGATGGTTTTTTTGCCTGGCAAGTTTTCCGGCTCAGCGCATTGGTAAATGAAACGCCAACAGACCCTAGTATAGGGATGTAGCGCTTTTTGCTGACAGGTATTTGGGCCTATCTCAGAAGAGGTAGTCCTAAATGCAACAGGCTAATTCACAGGCTTGGCGTTATAGTGGGAGGTGACGATTTGGGAATGCTTAAGGGTGGTATATATGGGCAGGGTGGGGGCACGTTTTTGTGCCTGCGTAGTCATCTGCAATAAATTCCCTGCTGCAGATTGTCAGAATATACGTTGTTGAGCTGTCATAAATCGCCATATAGTGCGACTAATGATGAGCTTCATTGAAAGCTGCTTTCTCCTCCGATTTAAGGAAGCCTGATGTTTGCCTCACCGATTGCTCCCTTACAAGATCGCTTTGGCCGCGCCATACGCTACCTGCGTTTATCGGTAACGGATCGCTGTGATTTGCGCTGTAATTACTGCCTGCCTAAAGGCTTTAATGGCTATGAAGAGCCTGCAAACTGGCTGAGCTTTGATGAAATGACTCGCTTGGTGGGCATCTTTGCCCAAGCAGGGGTTTCGCGCGTGCGCCTGACCGGGGGCGAGCCTTTGCTGCGGCATAACTTGCCTGAGCTGGCGGCCAGATTATCTGCGCTTCCGGGGGTAGAAGATTTATCGCTCTCTACTAATGCAACGCAACTGGTCAAACACGCCGTAGCGCTAAAAGCCGCAGGCGTGAAACGTATCAATGTCAGCCTTGATTCGCTGGATAAAGGCTGTATTAATACGATTACCGGCCGCGATAGTTTCGACGCCATTATGGCTGGGATTATGGCGGGCAAGGCCGCTGGCTTTGATCCGATTAAGCTGAATATGGTGGCGATGCGCGGTGTGAACGAGCATGAAATCAAGCGCATGGTGGCGTTTTGCCTTGAGAATGATTTTATTTTGCGCCTGATCGAAGCCATGCCCATGGGCAGCACTGGCCGCAATGCGCAGTATTTAGATTTAAACCCCGTGCGCGAGCAGCTGGTTGCAGAGTTTGGCCTGATTCCAGAAGTGGCCGAGCTGGGCGGCGGGCCTGCGCGTTACTGGCAAACTAGCGACGGCAGTGGGCGGGTTGGCTTTATTACGCCGATCTCGCAACACTTCTGTGCCACCTGTAATCGGGTCAGGCTGGCCGTGGATGGCACTTTATATATGTGCCTGGGGCAAGAAGAAAAATTTGAATTTGCACCGCTGCTGCGGGGCGGCGCAAGCGATGAAGAGCTCTTAGCCGCGCTCAAATCCGCCATCGAACTAAAACCAGAACGCCACGAGTTTAAAGAACAACCCGGCAAAATCATCCGCTTTATGTCACAAACGGGAGGTTGATGTTTCTTTAGTAATGGTTGAATTTTTTGCACACAATGTTAAATCTCGAACCACAGAGTAAAACGAGTACACAGAGCGCCGCAGGAAACGTATCGGCAGAATATTGGCGTGTAGTTTGCCAGTTTCTAAGGGACACCTATCCCTGTAGGGCTTATTGGGCGATAAAGCTTATATAAGCTGCTCGGATATTTTTATCGATTTCATTGTGAAGCCTATTGAGGAAATGCCCTTTAATAATATCTATGCTTCTCTGTAAATCAACCTCGTTTTTTGGGGATAAGCCTGTGCAATATAATTGCAACAGCAATATTGGATCTATGAAATATTTATCAATATTTTCTGGGATATCCGCTAGGGTTTTCTCGACTTTTGAACCAAAGCTAGAGTTTGCTGCACTTGAAGTAGGGAAAAGCATAACCCATGCATCGGGATGGTTTTTTTTGAGTCGAGCTTGGTTGATTACATGATCTGCATGAATAAAAGGCAGTGCAAATTTGAAGTTACTTATAAATTTGTGATATGACTCGTCTGGTGTGCTTGTTGGCTTTTCATAGATATTAGTGTCAACTACATACCGCTTAAAAAGAGCTCTGTATGATATAAAAGATGCTCTTACCCAGAGAAAGTCGATGCTTAAATATTCATTTTTCATTAATAAATAGTTCCGGCTGTTTTTCTTTCCTACTTTTTTGATTGAGAAATTATTCTTACTTGTCCATTCCTCAAGTTTTATACGTGAGGCAAACATTGCTGGAGGGAATTCGCCATCGTTTTCCTCTACATATATTGATAAATCCATCCTAAACTTTAGTACATATGTGCTTGCCCCTCCGGGGATTAGATCATGTTTCATTTTTAATCAAATCCTCATCTAGGTAGCTCGGTAGGTTGGGCTGATAAGTCACTAGCCCAACCTGCTGTTTATATTTTTTTAGAGGTTTGCGAGATGTCTGAAATACAGTCAATAAACCTTCATATGCTTAGTGAGGCTGCTTTGCGCCTTCGGGCAACGAATAGGTATCTTGAAGAATACGCAATCACTCAACAAATTGTAGATGCTGAATCTGCGATTCTTCAGTTGCGTAAAGCTTTGGAGTACATAGCATTTTCATCGATTGCACCAAACAAGAAAGAGTATGAGTTATTTCGCGCTTCAGCTGATATGCGGACGGACTATAAAAAGGATTATCACGCGGGGAAAATTCTTCAAGCTCTTGGAAAGATCAATGAAGATTTTTATCCATATCCTTTATTATCTGCGACCCATCAACAGAATGGAAGTTTCCATTTTGACCGTAAGACCACGGGTTATTTAACCAAGAAACGTTTTGCGTCAACGTATGACCGAATTGGTAAATACCTCCATGCAGATAATCCATGGAGTGTGGATAAAAACTTTCCTTCTTTTGTTACAGAAATCCCCAGTATCATTCACGATGTTTTTGGCCTTATTGAATGTCATGCCGTATTTATTAAAACACCTGAATTTAATGGGGTGTGGGTAGTTGAAGTTTTAAAAGATGGCTCGCCTCCAAGAATTATCACAGGAGTGGCTGATGGTGATTTTTTTATTGAAAAAATGTAGTCCCGTAGGGTGGGTTAGGTTTATCAACCCACGTTGAGCTTACCGTAGGTTGGGCTAAAGCTGTATCAGCCCAACATTTCAATATGCCTAAGAATGTTGGGCTGATAAGTCACTAGCCCAACCTACCGTGCTTTTATAGCTTTGCAAACTTAAACTTAATTTGTTCTTTGCCCAACCCACTGTATAAACAATTTTGCATTAGAAAAATAATGCACTCTGCGGCAATTGTTAATTGTGAGGCTTGATCCTTTGGTATTACAAGAGAAGATGTTGTATGCGCAATTCCCTTATTTGCCAGATGAATGAGAGTAACAAATGCGTCCTCATTAACGCCAGAAAACTTGGCGCTACATAATTCTAAAGCCGCTTCCGGCGTTACTTTCTGCAACCCAAAGCTCTCTATTCCAATGTCACTTGGCCGCCGTTTCTTGGAACATACAAGCCGCCCAGAATGCTCACCCAGGCCCAGAAATTCTAGTAGTGCACGACCATGAATAACGCCAGACTCAATAGATGGATTGGTATAATTATTGAGATTTCCTACGAGGATTGACATATTAGAAATGACAATATCCATTATTTCATCAGTATTATAACGACCAATGATTCTCAATGAAGCTGGCAATGAATGAACTGCATGCATTCGATATGGAATATCATATTCAAGAACTTGGTTTATTTTTTCCATGGCACCTAACAATATGTAGACACCCTAAAATGGCTGAAAAACCACCATATATGGCGTATAAAAACGCTTAGCCCCTTGAAGTGCCTTGCTGGGCGCAGCCTGAAGTATTTCTGCCAATAAGCCACTCCCGATTGAGCGGAGATTGTCACCATATCCGTGCTGCCTTTGCTCATTTGAGTCACTTTCAATATAAGCCGAATAAAAATGGCCAACTCGGTCCGGCAACGATCTAGACGCTTATATTTTATTAGCCTATTACACAGCCCTTTGCTCATCCCCCCCTAAGAAAGCCAGTTCGGTGGGCTTTTCTAAACCTCCTTAACTGACTCTCGCTCCCGCCTCCGGCAGAATCCTTTGTGTATGCCATTACTCCGGCTAATTCACTCACACAAAGGGTATTTTCCGTCAACGACATCCAATCGATGCGCGAGGTATTTAATGGGCTGCTTTTGCGGACAGCATGAAATGCTGCTGCAAATGATGAAAAATGCAGCCAATCCGTGTATCGCGCGGCGATTCATTTGACGTCATGTGATTCAATCGCTACCCCAGCTTTATCCCTTGCTCCACAGCCCAAATCGCCGCTTCCAGCCGCGAGCGGAAGTTTAGTTTTCTGAGCAGGCTTTTGACGTGTACTTTTACTGTGCCTTCCGCAATACCCAGCTCTCTGCCGACTAATTTATTCGACAGCCCATTGGCGAGGCAGCCCAGGATTTCCCGCTCCCGCTCGGTGAGAGATGCCATCATGGCATTGCGCTCGCTGCCGTCGTCTTCACGCATTGCTAAGGCAAGGACGCGGCCAAGGCGCTCCGGGATCGCCATCTGGCCATCCAGTGCCTCGGCAAGGCTGGCTATGATTTCCTCCGGCTCCATATCTTTGAGCAAATAGCCATCGGCACCTGCCCGCACGGCTGCAACCAGATCGGATGATTGATCAGATACGGTGAGCATCACCACCCGTGAATCCAGATCCAGCTCTTTAATGGCACGCAAGGTGGCAATGCCATCCATCTCTTTCATGTTTAAATCCAGAATGACCAGATCCGGATTATTGGCTTCCACCACAAGCAGTCCCTCCGCGCCGCTGGCGGCTTCGCCAACGATATTAAACCGGCTGTCTAAGGCTAAAAGCTGAATCACGCCTTTGCGAAACAGGGGGTGATCATCGATGACCACAACGGTATATCTGTCGCTCATATTGCACTTCCTTTTGCCGCTGCGGCATATCGGGGGATCATTGTGAGTTGCCTTTTGCCACAGGGGTATTCGGCGTGAATTGTAAGGAGACCAGGGTGCCACTGGGAAGCTGGCGGGCGATGCCCAGCTCTCCGTGCAGGCTATGGGCGCGGTCGCGCATAATGCCTAAGCCATAGTGCTGTTTTTTATCCGGGTGGTCTTTGATGCCCAGACCGTCGTCTCTGATGGTGACTAAAATGGTGTGGTTCAGCCAGGTCAGCGTCACCCATGCGTGCTGCGCATGGGCGTGGCGCTCAATATTGGCGAGCGCTTCACGCACTATTTGCAGGATGTGGATTTCTTCATGGGCGCTCAGCTCAACCCCCATCAGCTGATTGTCCAGTATCACCGGATGCGCTGCCCGCTCAGAGAATTCCTGCACGGTTTGCTCCAGCGCTTCGGCCAGCCCGCGCTCGTGCATTTGCAGGCGAAAAGTGTTGAGTAGCTCGCGCAGCTGGCGGTAAGCATCATTTAAGCCTTGGCGTAATTCTGTGAGCACGGCTTCTGCTGTGGCGCTGCGGGCCGCTTCGGGAAATTCGGTTTGCAGGCGCACCACCTGGATTTTTAAATAAGATAAAGATTGCGCTAAAGAATCATGCAGCTCGCGCGCAATTACCGATCGCTCTTCATGCAGCGCCAGGCGGTGCAGTGCCTGCGTGCGTTTGGCATTGGCCAGCGCCGTGCCAATTTGCCGCGCCACGGCTTCCAGTAATTGCTGCTGCCAGTCGGCCAGCTTTTGCATGGGTTTTAGCTGGATCGGCATAATGCCGTAGTTTTTTCGCCCGTCAGTCAGCTGAAAAACAGGGAAATCGCTGGATTGTGCGGGCGTGCCTGTGGCTTCGCTGCAGCTGGCACAGTCTTTTTGATCGCAATGCTCGCTGGGTTTGTTTGCGATCACGGCAAGGCGAAAAGCCAGCGGGGCTTGTTCGGTTTCGGTGATGCAGATGGCGGCGTGCTCCAACCCGATCACGCTGCCCAAATCGCTTAATACCTGATCAAAGGTGGTCTGATCAGGCTCCTGATCAGATAGGCGCTGTTTAATACGGTAGAGCAGCTCCAGGCTGCGCTGGTTTTGCGATAAGGCCTTGGTTTTTTCGCTGACCCGTGATTCCAGCTCGCCAATGCCGCGCGCCAGTTCGGCCACCATATGGTTAATGGCCTGGCCAAGCTGGGTGATTTCACCTGCGCCGTCTTCAGGCGCCCGCACACTTAAATCACCATCTTTTACTTTGCTGGCGGCATGGGCCATGGCGATCAGCGGCCGGGTAACGCGCTGTGAAAGCCAGCGCAAAGTGCCCATCAGCACAATCAGCATAATGCCCAGACTAATCCATTGGATGCGCCCCAGCCAGATCAGCCGCGCTTCGTGCCTGGCCTCAATCGCCTCTACATAGGCATCAATTAAAGAGACAAAGCGAATGGCTCTGGGCAGCAGGCTGCCATCGGGCTGGCTGTTGAGCTGGGATAAGTCTTTTTTGACTTCGGTACGCCAGGTCATTTCCATGCGGTTGTAGTGGGTGCGTACCGGATCATCCGCCTGATTGGGCAGGTTATTCAGCAGAATGGGGTGGTAAAGGCGCTGCTCAAACTCATCGACCACCTCTTGCAGCAGGGGGCGGCTGCCGGGTACCGGGGCGGGTGGTGATTGGTGGGTGGCCACAATTAAATACACCTGCTTACGTAAGGAGCCCGCCAGATTAATCGCCGCGCCTTCACCAGTAGAGCGCACGACGGTGCTCCAGCTCATAAAGAAAGCCAGAAACGCGGGCAAAACCATCAGTAATAAGGCTCGGGCAATAAACTGCAAAATCGACGCCTGGCGGAAAAAATCCCCAATACGCATACACACTACCTCCAAATTTCCATTTCTGCTGACCTGCGGCAGGCGCCTCATTTTAATGCTTGAAAGACATGCAGCTTGCCGGCCTTGTTTTTTTGGGGTTGCTGCCTGAAATGCCGCCAGGTAAGGGCTGGCACAAGGCAAGGTAGCAAAACATAGCCTAATTGCCTGCATTTCGCCATGCGCTTTCAATGCAGTTCAAGCCTTTGATTTTTTGAGATTACCCCTTAGGGGGTAGGTGGCGGGCGGGGTACTACGCCTTACACCTCTAAAGAGGCATTGTATGTATTTCAGCCGCAGCCTAGTCTTAAAAACTTACTGATCCGGATGAATTGCCGCAGTGGACCCTTCCCGCCGTAATTTACTTTTTGGCCGCCGCCCGCAAACGCCAACCGCGCCGCGCCCCCCCTGGGCAAGCGCGTTTTTTGCTGATCGCTGCACGCATTGTGGCGACTGCATACGGGCGTGCCCGCAGCAAATTATCAAAACAGGTGAGGGTGGTTTTCCTGTGGTGGATTTTGCTAAGGCCGAATGCACTTTTTGCGGCGATTGCGTACGCGCCTGTACACCTTTGGCGCTTGATCAAAGCATCAGCCCGCCCTGGAAAATTTACGCAGAAATCAATACCAGCTGCCTAGCCGATCGCGGTGTTGAATGCCGGATTTGCGGTGAAGTCTGCGATGAGCAGGCGATTCGTTTTCAGCTGGCCGTTGGTAAAGTGGCCCATCCCCTTGTTAATGCTGAGCAATGCACCGGTTGTGGTGCCTGTGTTTCATCCTGCCCAAGTAACAGCATTCGTTTGTTGGAGTTGATCGCATGAATATTTTCAGCATGGTGATCCGGGCCGTTCCCGATCATATGGAAGACGTTAAAGCTGCAGTCCTTGCCGTGCCAGGGGTGGAGTTACACCTTGAGCACGAAGGGCGGCTGATTATCACTATCGAGGATGTGCCCGGTGTCCGATCCTCTGATCTGCTCAAACAAATTCAGGATATTCCCCATATCGCATCGGCCACGCTGGCTTATGAATATTGCGACGAAGAAATGCCACCACCCCCATCTGTGAAATCAAAAAAATCTGAGGAGCGCTTATCATGAGCCTGGACCGCCGTGAGTTTATTAAAATTTCTGCCGTAGCTGCTGCGGTAGCCAGTGCGGGCATCCCGCTGGCTGGCGCTGCGCCTAAGCCTATGCCGGCCACGGCGGGCGATGGCAATAGCGCCATTCGCTGGGATAAAGCACCCTGTCGGTTCTGCGGTACGGGCTGTGCGGTACTCGTGGGCACCCAAAATGGCCGTGTAGTGGCCACACAAGGCGATCCTGATGCAGAAGTAAACCGGGGTTTAAATTGCGTGAAAGGGTATTTCCTTTCCAAAATTATGTATGGCGAAGACCGCTTAACCCAGCCCTTGCTGCGTAAGAAAAACGGCCAATATCACAAAGATGGTGAATTCACTCCCGTAAGCTGGGATGAAGCCTTTGCCATTATGGAGCTCAAATGGAAAGATGCGATTAAAACCAGCGGGCCAGAATCAGTAGCGATGTTTGGCTCTGGCCAGTGGACCATTTACGAGGGCTACGCCGCATCCAAGCTGATGAAGGCAGGTTTCAGATCAAATAATATCGACCCAAATGCACGCCACTGTATGGCCAGCGCGGTAACCGGCTTTATGCGTACCTTTGGTATGGATGAGCCTATGGGCTGTTACGACGATATTGAAGTGGCTGATGCCTTTGTGCTGTGGGGCTCGAATATGGCCGAAATGCACCCCATTTTATGGAGCCGGATTACCGACAGGCGTTTATCTAACCCCAAAGTAAAAGTCGCTGTGTTATCGACTTATGAGCACCGCTCTTTTGAGCTGGCCGATATTGGCTATGGCTTGGTGTTTACCCCGCAAACCGATCTGGCAATGATGAATTTTATTTGCCACCACATCATCAAAACCGGTCGCGTAAATCAAAAATTTGTAAAAGATCACTGTAATTTCAAAATTGGCGAAACCGATATTGGCTACGGATTACGGCCTAAGCACCCCTTGGAAGTCAATGCCAAAGCCAATGGCTACCCAGATGCCAACGGCAAGCCCAAAACCAATCCAAATGATATGAAAGACGGCTCGTTTGAGCAGTTTTCCAAATTCGTATCCGATTACACGGTGGATAAAGTCAGCAAGCTTTGCGGTATTCCCGAAGACCGCCTGATTGCGCTGGCTGAGCTTTATGCCGATCCAAAAATCAAAGTCACCTCGTTCTGGACCATGGGCTTTAATCAGCACACTCGTGGCACATGGGCGAACAATATGATTTACAACATCCATTTGCTGACCGGCAAAATCGCCGAGCCGGGCAATAGCCCCTTCTCTCTGACAGGCCAGCCTTCGGCCTGTGGTACGGCGCGTGAAGTGGGCACCTTTGCTCACCGCCTGCCTGCCGATATGGTGGTGACAAATCCTGAGCACCGCAAACACGCAGAAGAAATCTGGCGCATTCCTGATGGCACCATCCCTGCCAAAATCGGCTTACACGCAGTAGCGATGGCGCGTGCGATTAAAGACGGCAAGGTGAAAGCCTACTGGCAGATGTGTAATAACAATATGCAGGCCGGCCCAAATATTAATGAAGAGCTCTATCCTGGCTGGCGCAGGCCAGACACCTTTATTGTGGTTTCTGATCCTTATCCAACCGCATCCACACTGGCTGCCGATCTGGTCTTGCCAACGGCAATGTGGGTAGAAAAAGAAGGCGGCTTTGGTAATGCCGAGCGCCGCACCCAGCTTTGGCGTCAGCAGGTGGACGCACCGGGCGAGGCAAAATCAGATTTATGGCAGCTGATGCAGTTTGCCAAGCGCTTTAAGGTAGAAGACGTATGGCCTGCCGATTTAATCGCTAAACAGCCCGCAGTAAAAGGCAAAACCCTGTACGACGTGCTGTATGTAAACGGCAATGTGGATAAATTTAAAGCGGCCGATCAATACAAGGGCTTTGAAAACGTAGAAGCCAAGCTGGCCGGGTTTTATATCCAGAAAGGCTTGTTTGAAGAGTACGCCCAGTTTGGTCGCGGCCACGGCCACGATTTAGCGCCTTTTGATATGTATCACCAGGTGCGCGGCTTGCGCTGGCCGGTGGTGAATGGCAAAGAAACCAAATGGCGCTATCGCGAGGGCTACGACAGCTACGTGAAAAAAGGCGAGGGCGTGCGTTTCTACGGTAATAAAGATGGCCGCGCCAATATTATTGCCCTGCCTTACCAAGCCCCGCCAGAAATGCCGGATGCCAACTTTGATATGTGGCTTTGTACTGGCCGTGTGCTGGAGCACTGGCATACCGGCACCATGACGCGCCGCGTGCCGGAGCTGCATAAAGCCGTGCCAGAGGCGATGGTGTTTATGAACCCGAACGACGCCAAAAAACGTGGCTTACAGCGCGGCATGCTGGTGAAAGTTTCATCCCGCCGCGGGGATATCCAAGCCCGCTTAGAAACACGTGGCCGTAATAAACCACCGATGGGGCTGATTTTTATCCCTTTCTTTGACGAAGGCCGCCTGGTGAATAAGCTGACGCTGGATGCCACTTGCCCGATATCCAAGCAAACCGACTTTAAAAAATGCGCGGTGAAAGTGGTGAAGGCCTGATATTGAAGGGCGCACGCTAAGCCCGGCGAGCGGCAGTTTTGGCCGCCAGGCGGGCGCAGTGCGCCATGCAGATCTAAAGGAGAAAAAAATGAAAAAATTAATGACGATGCTGGCGCTATTAATGAGCTTCTGTATAGCCTGTGCCCCGCTGGCGCAGGCTGAAACCATGAAATCCTTGCGTGGCAGCGAGGCCGTTAAAGGCGACGCGCCATCTGAAAACTATCGCTGGGAAAAAGACCGCAAGCCTTTGCCAAGGCAGTTTGTGCAGCAGCCACCGCTGATCCCGCACACCACCAAGGGCTATCTGATCACCAAAGAGTTTAATAAGTGCCTGGATTGTCATAGCTGGGATCGCACTGCGGACACCGGCGCGACCAAGGTTTCCATTACCCACTTTAAAACCCGTGGCGGTACTGAGCTGACTAATATCTCACCGCGCCGTTATTTCTGCCAGCAGTGCCATGTGCCGCAAACGGATGCCAAACCTCTGGTTGGCAATACCTTTAAGCCTGCGACCGGCATGGTTAAGTAAAAGGATCAAATAATGAGCGATGAAAGCAAGCCCTCATTCAAAGCACGGCTTTGTGCACGTATGCAAAAGCTGCGCAGCATCCGCATCGGTTATATCGGCGTGATTGTGGCGTTTTTTGTGGGGATTATCTTTTGGGGCGGCTTTAACACCGCGCTGGAAATGACCAATACCGAAAAATTCTGTTTAAGCTGCCACGAAATGGCCAGCAATGTGTATCCGGAATACCAGGAAACCGTGCACTACACCAATCGCTCCGGCGTGCGTGCCACCTGCCCGGATTGCCATGTGCCGCATGAATGGGGTCCAAAGATGTGGCGTAAACTTGAGGCTTCCAAAGAAGTGTGGGGCAAGCTGACTGGCTATATTGATACGCGTGAGAAATTCTTAGATAAGCGTATCGAGCTGGCGCAGCACGAGTGGGACAGGATGAAAGCCAACGATTCCAAAGCCTGCCGCAACTGCCATAACTACGAATATTTTGACTATATGGAGCAAAACACCCGCTCGGCTAATGCCCACCAAAAAGGCTTATCCGAAGGCATGACTTGTATCGATTGCCATAAAGGCATCGCCCACCATCTGCCCGCCGTTAATCAAAACGTAGGGCCAGATGGCAAGGGCGTAAGCAAAGAAGTAATGCACCCCGCATCGCCTAAGCCCGCAGTGAAGGCAGAAAACGCCAGCGATGAAGAGATTGCAGGGACGCAGTAAGCGCAGCCCGCCGCACTCTTAATTAAAGGCATGAGTTCCGTCTGTAAAAACGGGCATCTTCTGGTGCCCGTTTTTTTGCGTAAGCGGAAGATTGAGTTGCAAAACCATGTGTTTTATTAAGATATGCCCGATATATGTTTACGGCATGCTTTCATTTTGATAAATTCACTGTTCATTCCATAAAAAGATATCCACGAATGTTCCGTGCGAGCCCTTACTCAGCAGCCTGCTCTGCTGATGTATCCATGATGACTCCCCACTAGCCTTTACCAGGCAGGGCCGTTTGCGGCCATCTGTTGCAATCCAAACCGCAGGATTTCTATTGCCATGACGCGTGTTGCGCGCAGCTAAGCCTGCCCGCCGCGTTGTGATCGCTCAGGCAATCGCATTGCTCAGGCACGGCGTGCGCCCGAGGCTTCCTGCTGTTTGGGTCTTATCCCTGCTCGTTTGCCATTGCCCACCGATGCGGCAATGCTGGCGGCTGCGTATTGGAATGATGATGATTAAATTATTAATGTCTTCCCGCTGGTATCTGTGGTTTACCTTTTCCATATTAATTACCAGTATTGGCTCCGGATTAACCGCCGTGGCGGTCTTTGGGGCTTTATCTAAAACGGCGGCAAATCCATCCGATTTTGCGCTTACTTTTTCAATGTCGGTTGTACCCACGCTATTCAGCTCTGAAATCGGCAAGTATCTGGGCAAATGGTACAGGCCCTTTTCTGTGCTGATTGCCGCAGAAATAGCCGGTGCATTGTCTTTATTGCTGCCTTTTTATGCGCTGGAAACAGCTAATGTGCAGATGCTCAGCATGGCATTAGCCCTGCCGGGGCTGTGTACCGGGCTGGCGGTATCTGCTTATCACCTCATTAATAAACGCGGCTTTGGCGAGGCAGACTATTTGCATCTGGCCAGAATTGAAACCATTACTTTTTCTGCAATTGCCATTGTGGGCACGGGTATCGGCGGGGTACTTTATCCTTTACTCAGCAGCCTGCTCTATTTTGCAATTGATGCGCTCTCTTATTTATTATCGCTTGCGTGCTTGCTCTATGCCCGCTCTTTAATTGTGGATGCAGCGCTTGATCGTATTGATCAGGAAACGGTTGTGAAACTGCGGTTTTTCTCTCTGAGGCCAGATAAAAAAGCCATTTTAATGATCATGCCCATGCTGACTTTGATTGCGGCACCAGCCATGGCCCTGCTGCCGGTAAAGGGTATGGAGTTTAATGATTTTAATGTGCTGGGGCTGATCATTAATCCCGTATTAATTCTGCTCTTTGCCCGCTGCCTTGGCCAGTTGATTGGCCCGCTGCTGACCAGCCAAAGTATGGTTGATCGCGTATTTCACTCTGCACCGGGCAAATCTTTACTGGGCCTGGGTTTTTTTCTGATGTATTTATTTGCGTTTTATACCCGCCATTTACCTTTGCTTATTCTGGCGGTGATTCTGGCCCATGTTTTTTCGAATATTTTATTCGCGGTGTCTTATTCCACCATGCTGACTTATTTTTCAGAAGATGAGATTGGCGCTGCATCGGTGTTTTCTTACCAAAGCACTACCCTGATTCTGGCTTTAATGTCTTTGCCGCCAGGTTTTTACGCCAATCAATATGGCCTGGTGTCTGCCATGCTGATTTTTTCTTTTCCGGCCGTCATATTGATGATGGCGGTGTTTGGCCGGCTTAAGCCGGGGCCGGAATTGAGTGTGATTTCATAAGCTGATTTATTTATTTTCTAAAGAGCAGGGGGCCGGTATGTTGCTGGCCTCTCTGTTGTTTATCCGGCGGCCCGGCATTTAAAAGCCAGTTTGCATATTCAGTACAATGGAATATTTTTCTTTTATTAAGGGAATATATTTTGATTTAAAATCAAAGGCTAAGTATTAATACTTACAATAAAAGTATGAAATATTGTTAATAATCACAAGCTTTTGTAATCATTGTGACGGGGCGCTAAATCATCGGGTAATCTGCGGCATTGATAAAATAGTGGAATTACCGTGGGCCCCGATCAGCTACTTGCTTCATTTGCCGCCGCTTTTTCTCAAAACCAGCGTTTAATCTCTTTGCAACTGGGCGATGGCGCAGCATGGGGCGAGCAGCTTTTACCTCAGCGCGTAACAGGCAGCGAGGGGATTAATCAGGCTTATCGTTATCAGATTGATTGCCTTTCATCCGATGCGGCCTTAGAGCTTAAATCGCTGCTTGGCCTGCCGGTTGTTCTGGCGGTGGCCAATGCCAATGGCGATGCAATCGAGCGCTGTGGCGTGATCTCGCAGGCGCAGCTTTTAGGCTCGGATGGCGGCTTCGCTAAATATTCCATTACTGCAGAGCCGCCATTCGCGCTGCTCAGATACCGCCGTACTTCCCGCGTATTCCAGGATTTATCTGTCCCCGATATAGTGAAACAAGTCTTGGCTGAGCATCAGGCCAAAAACCCTGTGTTTGCCTCGGTGCAAATGCTGGATTTCAAATTATCGGCTGAATACCCGCCGCGTTCTTACTGCCTGCAATACCGGGAAGATGACTACGCCTTTTTGTGCCGTTTAATGAAAGAAAGCGGCCTGGCATGGCGCTTTGAGCATTTGGCCGGAGACGCACCGCAGGTTCAGCTTATTGTCTTTGACGATGCCTTTGGCCTGCCCGAAGCAGCAGAACCGGTGGTGAGATTCCATCGTGCGGACGCCACAGAAGAAAGCGATTCACTCACCGGGTGGAATACCCAGCGGCAAATTGGCAGCAGCTCGGTGGCCCTTGCCAGCTTTGATTACAAAGCCGCCAATACCAGCCACAGCTTAAGCGACAGCGCCATTGATCAGGGCGATGGCGGGCAGCAAATACAATCCAGCCTCGAATATTACGACCCGCAAACGCATTATTACGCCAGTGATTCGGATCAGCTTAGCAACGATGCCAAACTGCGTCAGGATGCTTTGGACGGACAAAAGAAATCGTTTACCGGCTCTGGCACATTGCGCAGTCTGCAGGCAGGGCAGTGGTTTCGCCTGGAAGATCACCCCGCGCACGAATGGGATAGCGCAGAGCAGCGCGAATTTGCTATCACTGAGCTTAAATTCACCGCAAACAATAATTTACCAGCTGATTTAACCCGGCAACTTGGTATGGTCGCACCCGGCCTGCTTACCACTTCGGGCAAAGATAAGCCGCCTTACCAAGCCGATTTCACTGCCCAAAGACGTGGCCAGCCAGTGCTTAGCCATCTGGGCGAGCAAGAATTTACCAAGCCCACCAGCCCTGGCCTGCAAACTGCCACGGTAGTGGGGCCTGCCGGATCGGAGGTCCATACCGACGAGCTGGGGCGCATCAGAATTCAGCTCCACTGGCAGCGTGTTCAAGAGCACCCCGAGTTTGGTGCAAACCTCGATGACAAGTCCTCTTGCTGGATTCGTGTTGCCTATCCATCAGCAGGCGCGGGCTTTGGTCATCAGTTCATCCCTAGGGTGGGTCAGGAGGTGACTGTCAGCTTTTTAGAAGGTGACATCGACCGCCCCGTAGTCACTGGTGTGGTCTACAACGGCTCACATGCAACGCCTAGTTTTAGCGGCGCAGGCGCACTGCCCGCCAATAAAACGCTGTCTGGCATCAAAACCAAAGAACATGAAGGTGGCCAGTATGGCGAGCTGCTGTTTGACGATACAAAAGGTGAAGTCCGCACCAAGCTATCCAGCGAGCACGGCAAAACTCAGCTCAACCTTGGCTACTTAATCCACCCAAGAACAGACGGCAAGGGAGAGCCTCCGGTAATTGTCAAGATAGTTGAGATGTTTTTACGATTTAAGCGACCTGTAATTCCTCGCTTGTTTTAGGCTCAATAGCCCGGTCGGGGTTCAATTGCACTTCATCTTGCCAGCTCCAGTTCCGA
>NZ_PDZG01000168.1 GCF_002735645.1 Iodobacter sp. BJB302 | reverse complement strand
ACAGCCCCTTTTGCATCTGGATTGGGTTGATTGCCATGACGACCACTCCACAAAAGAACGTTCGTTCACCTTAGGCCTTTTAAGTGGTTTGAGCAAGGAGATTGAGCAAGAGACATAATCAGGTTAACTTTTACCGCCCGCCCCGGTAGTGAGGATAAAACGCCATATCCAAAATTAAATGGTGTTATTCAGTTTGAGCCATGGGGCTGGATTCCGGGTACCGGCTTTTATCTGGACGATATTGATCGTTTATTCTGGAATAGCGCAATTAAAATGCTGGTGGCTGTTGTTGTTATTCTTGCCGTGATGGGCGCTTTAGCCATGGCAACAATGCGGAGTATTCTGGGGCAATTGGGCGGAGAGCCGCAGTATGCGGCGGATATTGCACTCAATATTGCAAATGGTGATTTGTCCCAACAGATTGATACCAGGGCAGGCAATCATAGCTTAATTGGGTCTATGCGCTCCATGCAGCAGGGTTTGCATGATATGGTTCGGCGCTTTAATCAGGCCTCGTCCACTTTGGCCAATGCATCTGAGCAATTAAATAAAGAAACGGCACAGATCAGCCGGGGCAGCCAGATGACTTCGGAGGCGACGTCATCCACCGCAGCAGCCATTGAAGAAATGACGGTCAGTATCAGCCATATTTCATCCAGTGCTAGGGAAACTGAGCTTAATTCACATCAGGCTGCGGAGCTGGCGACTGAGGGTGAAAAAATGGCCCAGCATGCTGCAGACGAGATTCGCCGTATTTCGGGTGATATCAGCTCTGCAGCCGGGTTGATTCGTGGTCTCGTTGATCGTTCGCGCGAAATTGACAGTATGAGTGCGGTGATTAAAGAAATTGCAGATCAGACTAATTTGCTGGCACTTAATGCCGCAATTGAGGCCGCACGGGCGGGAGAGCAGGGCCGGGGCTTTGCTGTGGTGGCCGATGAAGTGCGTAAATTAGCTGAGCGGACCAGCGGTGCAACGCAAGATATTACCCGTACGATTCGCGCCGTGCAGGACGATACGGATATCGCAGCAGGCTCAATGGATTTAGTGCAGTCACAGGTGGCTCAGGGGGTTGATCTGGTAGAAAAAGCGGCTTCGGCCCTGCGTGAAATTAATGGCATGGCCAGGCTTACTTTAGAAAAGACGCGCGATGTGGCTAACGCCACTCAGGAACAAAGTCAGGTGAGTAACAGTATTGCTGGCAATGTGGAGCGTATCGCCCAGATGGTGGAAGAATCCGATGCATCCGTTCAGGCTGCCCATGAGCAGGTACGCAGCCTTGACGAGCTGGCGCGCGAGCTGACTCTTGAAGCGGCCAAATTTAAGCTTTAGGCGGGCTGAGCGTGGTTTGATCAAAGCTTGGCTCTGTTTGCCAGCCTGATTTGTGCCCGACAAAAAAAGCCCCTGCATCTGAACTGACCCCAATTAGTTGGACAGTATAAAAGCTAGGCGCTCAAGGGCTGGGTTCTGTATTGCACAGGACTCAGCCCTTTTAACTTCAGTTTGATTCGGTCGTGGTTATAGTAATGGATGTAA
>NZ_PDZG01000166.1 GCF_002735645.1 Iodobacter sp. BJB302 | reverse complement strand
TTGAGATACTCCCTTTTCAGGGATTCCAACTTACTCAGGGGGCTGGTTACTTATCATGTCGCGTATTCCCAAGGCTCGTAAAGATGCCATTTTAAGCAAAATGCTTGCTCCTCATCCGGTCAGCATCAGGCAGTTGGCATTGCAAGAAAACCTCTCCGATGCCACGCTGTACAATTGGCGCAATCATCTTCGCCAGGAGGGCCGCTCCGTGCCCGAACATCATCGCAGCAGTGAAAACTGGTCTGCTCAAACCCGTTTTGCCGTGGTCGTCGAGACCATTGCCATGTCCGAAATCGAGCTCAGCGAATATTGCCGTGCCAAGGGTTTATTCCCGGAGCAAGTGAAACAATGGCGCGATCTCTCCATTCAGGCGCGCAGGGCCAGGCTGAAGCCAGCACGCCGGAGCAGGCACAAGAAAACAAAACGCTCCGCAAGCAAAACAAGCAGCTGGAGCGGGAAATTCTGCGTAAAGATAAGGCACTGGCGGAGGCGGCAGCATTGCTGATTCTGCAAAAAAAGGTGCGCGCCCTTTGGGGCGAACCCGAGGAAGACTGACATCACAGGACCAACGAAAGCAGCTGATTTCGTGGATTAGACAAGCTTGTCATGCGGGTGCGAGCTTATATCGTGCCTGTGAAATCATCGGCATTTCGGTGCATAGCTGGTATCGCTGGCAAGCCGCAGGTAAGGTGATCGCGGATCAGCGGCCCTTGGCCAAACGGAGTGATCCGGTGAATAAGCTGAGTGAAACGGAGCGTCAGGCGATTTTATCGGTCTGTAACAGTCCAAGTTTTAACAGCGTTCCGCCCAGCCAGATCGTGCCTATTCTGAGCGACGAAGGTCGCTATTTAGCTTCTGAATCAACGATGTACCGCGTACTGCGTCAAGCCAATCAGCTTCAGCATCGTGGGCGGGCCGCCAAAGCGGTGCGCAAAGCCAAGCCGACCAGCTTCACCGCCACCGGCCCAAATCAAGTCTGGATGTGGGATATCACCTGGCTGCCCAGTCAAGTGAAAGGTGAGTATTACAAACTGTATATGATCGAAGACCTGTTCAGCCGCTATCCGGTGGGCTGGGAAGTGCACGCAGAAGAAACAGGGGAACTGGCCGCTGAGCTGCTGCAACGCAGCGTACTGACCCAGCGCTGCAGCATGAATCCGCTGGTTTTACATTCAGACAATGGTGCGCCGATGAAAAGTTACACCCTGAAAGCCAAAATGGAGAAGCTGGGGATCGCCTCCTCATTTAGCCGGCCTCGCGTCAGCAATGACAATCCCTATGCAGAAGCCTTGTTTCGCACGCTGAAATACTGGCCCGCCTGGCCGCATAAAGGTTTTGCCAGTCTGGATGAAGCAAGGCAATGGGTGAGGCGCTTTGTGGATTGGTACAGCCATACGCACCGACACAGCGGCATCAAGGGCAGGACAAAGCATTATTAGAAAAACGCCATGCCCTCTACCAAGCCGCCCGCTTGGCACGTCCAGAACGGTGGCGTAACACGACGCGAAACTGGAGCTGGTAAGATGAAGTGCAATTGAACCCGGACCGGGTCATTGAGCCTAAAACAAGCGAGGAATTACAGGTCGCTTAAATCGTAAAAACATCTCAACTACTTTGACAATTACCG
>NZ_PDZG01000165.1 GCF_002735645.1 Iodobacter sp. BJB302 | reverse complement strand
AGCATTTTGCTTAAAATGGCATCTTTACGAGCCTTGGGAATACGCGACATGATAAGTAACCAGCCCCCTGAGTAAGTTAGAATCCCTGAAAAGGGAGTATCTCAACTATCCTGACACAGGGGGAAGTTCGCGCTGTGGTGCTTAATGGTGCCGGGCGAAATTTCTGTGCAGGGATTGATTTAATGATGCTGGCCGAAATTCAGGCGAGCCTTGCCAGCGAATGCGAAGCGCGTAATCGCGAAACCATCCGCAGCCTGATTCTGAATTTACAATCCTGCGTCAGCAGCCTGGAGCACTGCCGCAAGCCCGTGATCGCCGCCATTCATGGTGCCTGCGTAGGCGGCGGGCTGGATCTGGTGCTTGCCGCAGACTTCAGATACGCCAGCACAGACGCCAGCTTCAGCGTGCGCGAAGTAGCCATGGGGCTGGTGGCCGATGTAGGCAGCCTGCAGCGCTTAGGCCGCATTGTTGGCGAAGGCATAGCGCGGGAAATGACCTTCACCGCAATGGACATGCCCGCTAATGATGCGCTGAATGTTCGCTTAGTCAACCAAGTATTTGTTAGCCCAGAAGAATGCCTTGCCGCCGCCATGCGCACCGCCAGCGTCATCGCAGCGCAATCACCCCTCGCCGTGCGCGGCAGCAAGCAAGTGCTGAACTACAGCCGCGATCACAGCGTGAGCGATGGCCTGGAATACGTCGCCACCTGGAACGGCGGCATGCTGCTCTCCGCCGACATCAAAGAAGCCATCACCGCGCAAATGAGCGGGCGGGCGGCACAGTATTTGGATTAAAAACGCAGGAAGGGGCATAAGTATCTGCACAAGTTTGATGTACTTATTCCCTCCTTTGAAAAAGGGGGCCAGGGGGGATTTAGCAATGTTTCAGCGTTTTAAAAGCGCCTAAATAAAGCCAAAGCAACGGCAAATCCCCCTCAATCCCCCCTTAACAAAGTGGGAGGCTACTGCACTGAAAGTGCCACCTCTGATATTTCGCAGCAAAAACCCAAGTGTTATATAAGGGCGATTTACTTTTACCCGATGGCATAAGCCGCCAAGCTGATACTGATGTCATAAAGAGTAATCAGCGCGGGTTAACAAAACCACCCTCAGAGAAAGATTAGCATTGACTTTCGCCCATTTACTAAACTATTTATCTTATGTAAAAGAATCTGTTAGCCAGTGTCTTTTTTGTGCAGTACCATTCCAAATTTAATAATAACATTGTGAGTTTTTATGACAGGCTACATCCAACGCATTCACACAAAAATCCCTTTCACTGACAAAATAGTCAACATCGACCTGCAAGGTAAAAATCTTATTCTTACGGGCGGAAACGGCTGTGGAAAAACAAATTTCTTAAATCATCTCTTTGATTACTTAACAAGGAGAGTTGTAAATAGAGAGAATAACCAGCGAGATCAATTAGAAAATGATATTCGACATTACTCTGAAGTAATAACGAGGAGTGGCGAAGCTCATCAATTCTACCCGAACTGGAAAAATAACCTTATAGACTCGAGAAGAAAACTAGAAGAAATTGATAATCCCGTTTTATCTTTGAACAGTTTAGAAACATTTGTGGTTAATTATCATTCCAATAGAGCCCTACTAACCCAATGCTGTTCACTTTATAGTCAAATGATGGATAATTGATAGATAATTTCTTTTTTTCATTAATCATGAAGTATGGCGAGCAGAGCTGCACATTTGGAAGATTCGATTCGAATATCTGACTACT
>NZ_PDZG01000164.1 GCF_002735645.1 Iodobacter sp. BJB302 | reverse complement strand
TTCTGACTTCGCGTCAGGTTGCAGCCCTCTCCACCACCAATATTGCAGCGCTTGAAACCCGCGATCTGGCGGTGATCAGCACACTGGCGATTGCCGCACTCTCCAGCGCACAAGTTAAAGCGCTGACAACTGATCAAGTGGCCAACCTCACCACCGATCAGGTGATCAATATCACCACCAGCTCACTGGCGGGTTTAAGCACCGATCAGGCTGTAGCGCTGACCACTGCGCAGGCAGCCGAGCTGACCTCGCGTCAGGTTGCGGCCCTGAGTACCAGCAATATTGCAGCACTGGAAACCCGCGATCTCGCGGTACTGACCACCACCGCGGTGGCCGCGATGACCACCAGCCAGGTACGTGCCCTGACTACGGATCAAACCGTTGCCCTGACCACAGATCAGGCCGCTACGCTGTCTTCTTCACAAATCGCGGCGCTCTCCACCGGCAGTGTGGCGGCCCTTGAAACCCGTGATTTAGTGGTTCTTAAAACCAGCGGTATTGCTGCACTGAATACCGCGCAAGTGAACGCGCTGACCACCGCCCAAGTGGCGAATCTGACGACCGACCAAGTGGTTGCACTGAGCACCGCAGCGGTGGCCAGTGGCTTCACTACCGATCAGGTGGTGGCACTGACCACGGCACAAGCCGCCGTTCTGACAACCCGTCAGGTGGCTGCGCTGTCTACCAACAGCATGGCTGCGCTGGAAACCCGCGATCTGGCCGTCGTCAGCACAGCGGGCATTGCCGTACTGTCGAGCAACCAGATTAAAGCCCTGACTACCGCACAAGTTGCAACCCTGACGACTGATCAGACACTGGCCCTGACCACCGGCTCACTGCTGGGCCTCACCACCGATCAGGCCGCGGCGCTGACCACGGCCCAAGCCGCCATTCTGACTTCGCGTCAGGTTGCAGCCCTCTCCACCACCAATATTGCAGCGCTTGAAACCCGCGATCTGGCGGTGATCAGCACACTGGCGATTGCCGCACTCTCCAGCGCACAAGTTAAAGCGCTGACAACTGATCAAGTGGCCAACCTCACCACCGATCAGGTGATCAATATCACCACCAGCTCGCTGGCGGGTTTAAGCACCGATCAGGCGGTGGCGCTGACCACAGCGCAGGCAGCCGAGCTGACCTCGCGTCAGGTTGCTGCCCTGAGTACCAGCAATATTGCAGCACTGGAAACCCGCGATCTCGCGGTACTGACCACCACCGCGGTGGCCGCGATGACCACCAGCCAGGTGCGTGCCCTGACCACGGATCAAACTGTCGCGCTGACCACGGATCAGGCTGCAACGCTGTCTTCTTCACAAATCGCTGCACTCTCCACCGGCAGCGTTGCGGCTCTTGAAACCCGTGATTTAGTGGTTCTTAAAACCAGCGGTATTGCCGCACTGAATACCGCACAAGTGAATGCGCTGACCACTGCCCAAGTGGCGAATCTGACGACCGACCAGGTGGTCGCACTGAGCACCGCAGCGGTGGCCAGTGGCTTCACCACCGATCAGGTGGTGGCACTGACCACGGCCCAGGCTGCGGTGCTGACAACCCGTCAGGTGGCCGCACTCTCCACCAACAGCATGGCTGCGCTGGAAACCCGCGATCTGGCCGTCGTCAGCACAGCAGGGATTGCCGTACTGTCGAGCAACCAGATTAAAGCCCTGACCACGGCACAAGTGGCCACGCTGACCACGGATCAGACACTGGCCCTGACCACCGGCTCACTGCTGGGCCTCACCACCGATCAGGCTGCGGCGCTGACCACGGCCCAGGCCGCCATTCTGACTTCGCGTCAGG
>NZ_PDZG01000163.1 GCF_002735645.1 Iodobacter sp. BJB302 | reverse complement strand
CCGTTTCAATCGTCGAGCAGACCTGTGCGCTCTGATTCCTCGATTACTCAAAGCCGTGATGCAGGCTAAACCTTGTCCAAGAGGGGTATTTCAAGCCTTAATTGAGCAAGAGACATAATCAGGTAAATTTATGCCCTGGGCGCGGATCTTAAAAGAAGGTGAACACGGGCAATGTGGCATTTTAGGCATCTGGCGAAATGCAGAGCGTGATTTAATTTTTGAATACTCCCAGCCCATTGTGAAGCAAGAGCTTGGTTTTTTTGCCCGGCGGGGCAGCCAGTATCAGCTTGGCAACAAAAAGGTACTGGAATCCCTTTCAATTGGCGCAGAGCGCAGCAGTTATTTGCCCCCGGTTTTAAACAACCCGCAGCTACACTTTGATCTGGCATCCAGCCTGCGCACCAATCTGCTAAAGCTTGCCAAAGAGCGCGTAGATATCGCTTATGGCAATAAAGCAGCAGGCCTGTATCTGATCAATACAGATCCAAACCTGCAAAATATCAAATGGCAAAACCCCGGCCTAGAAATCAAAGAAACTTATCTGGCTTTTGCAAAAATCCATACAGAAAAAGAAGCACTGCTCAAAGCGTTTAACCGTGGCATGAACAGTATGAAAGCCGATGGCAGTTATCAAAAGATACTGAATGCGGCAAAGCTGTAATTCAGGCCCGTTTAATTTGAACAGTTTAAGCAAATAGAGCGTTTCACAAGTAGCCGCTTTCCGGGTGTGAAAACTCTGTTTGTTAAAATAATCTAAGGCAATGCCGCTGCCGTGCAATCTGCGCTGATTTGAAAGAATGCGCTGTAAGCCACAAGGAAGACCAACATCTTTGCCCCAGATCAAGCAAATGGCCTTACTTTTTTGCCCAATCCGCTACAAGCAAAGCCCCCCCCTCTCCTCCTTCTGCCCTCTCTCTGCTAAAATCCGCCATTAAACTTCGGCTTTAACAGGACATTCGAGCATGGCAGGTCACTCAAAGTGGGCAAATATTCAGCATCGTAAAGGTCGCCAGGACGCCAAACGCGGCCAGCTCTTTACCCGTCTGATTAAAGAAATTACCGTTGCAGCCAAGATGGGCGGCGCGGAAATTGAAACCAATCCGCGTTTACGTCTGGCGATTGATAAAGCCTACGACGCAAATATGCCTAAAGACAATGTACAGCGGGCCGTTGAGCGTGGTTCGGGCAATCTGGAAGGCGTAGATTACGTAGAATGCCGCTACGAAGGTTATGGCATTGGCGGTGCAGCGGTCATGATCGACTGCCTGACCGATAATAAAGTGCGTACTGTGGCCGAAGTGCGTCATGCCTTTGCCAAGTGCGGCGGCAATATGGGTGCAGATGGCTGCGTATCGTTCCAGTTTAAACACTGTGGCACGCTGATTTTTGCCCCGGGCACACCGGAAGACGCGCTGATGGAAGTCGCGCTGGAAGCGGGTGCAGAAGACATCATCACCAATGATGATGGCTCCATCGAAGTGATTACCCCGCCGTACGAATTTATCACCGTAAAAGAAGCGCTGGAAAAAGCAGGCTTTAAAGCGGAAATGGGCGAAGTCACCATGAAGCCGCAGGCCGAAACCGAGATCCTCGGTGACGATGTGGCCAAAATGCAAAAGCTGCTCGACATGCTGGAGAACCTCGACGACGCACAGGCGGTGTACACCACCGCCGTGATGGACGAAGAAGAGTAATTCCCGCATATCAAAAAAAAAGCCCGCAGAAATTGAACTGACCCCAATTAGTTGGACAGTATAAAAGCTAGGCGCTCAAGGGCTGGGTTCTGTATTGCACAGGACTCAGCCCTTTTAACTTCAGTTTGATTCGGTCGTGGTTATAGTAATGGATGT
>NZ_PDZG01000162.1 GCF_002735645.1 Iodobacter sp. BJB302 | reverse complement strand
CAAGCATTTTGCTTAAAATGGCATCTTTACGAGCCTTGGGAATACGCGACATGATAAGTAACCAGCCCCCTGAGTAAGTTGGAATCCCTGAAAAGGGAGTATCTCAACTATCCTGACACAGGGGGCAATCAGCATCCAATATTTTCCACCCGTCAGCGTCCAAAAGTTTCCAGTTTATCAGCCCGTTTTCTGCCCCTTCTTACGCTGTTTAAACCTGAACGAATCATTGCCCGTTTCCAGAATTTCACAGTGATGTGTGATTCGGTTCAGCAGTGCTGTCGTCATTTTTGCGTCCCCAAATACCGTGACCCATTCGTCAAATGACAGGTTGGTCGTGATGATCAGGCTCGTTTTTTCATACAGCTGGCTGAGCAAATGAAACAATAAAGCGCCACCCGATGCAGGAAATGGCAGATAGCCCAGCTCGTCCAGAATCAGCGCATCGATCTGGCTGAGCTGCCGTGCCAGATGGCCGCTTTTGCCCATAGCCTTTTCTTTCTCCAGCACATTCACCAGATCCACTGCATTGAAGAATCTCGCCCATTTGCCCTTGTGAATCGCAGCAACGCCCAGTGCTGTGGCAAGGTGCGTTTTGCCCGTGCCGGTGCCGCCAACCAGAATCAGGTTGTGCGCATGCTCCATAAACGCAGCGGTGGCCAGTTGCTCAATCTGGGGGGCGGCCAGCGTGCTTTCTGCCCAGTCAAAGCCCATCAGATCCCGGTGAATTGGGAAGCGCGCCGCTTTCAGTTGATAGTGCAAACTACGTACCTCCCGATCGGCCGTTTCTGCTGCGGCAATCAGATGATCCAGCCAGGCTTCGACGGTTGATGGCTTGCGTGCTTTCTCGGCCTGCCATTTCGTCCAAGCCGCAGCCATGCCGTAAAGCTGTAATTGCTTTAACTGCAAACCACGATCAATGCAGGACATGCTGGTTACCTCGCAGATCGTCATAACGGGCGCAATTGGCTTGCGGAGCATGTTTCAGTTGCAGCTGATCCGGCAAAGTCAGAACTGTCGGCTGGGTAGGTGCAATCAGCCTGCGCATTTCATTCAGGACCACTGCCGCGGTCACCACGCCATGTTCCAGTGCACATTCACACGCCACTTGCAAGACATCCAGCCCCGCTGTGTGCGCCATTTGTAGTAGCTCAACAAAGGCCCGGTCGCCTTTAGCTTGCTTTAGAATCCGGTCCCGCACCTACGGCAATTCCCATTGCACAAAGGGTGCACCATGCCGCAAAGCGCCTGGCTTATTTTCCAGAATGGGCAAATAATGCCAGGGATCACAAATCAGCTGGTCCCGGCCAAAGCAACGTACATGCTGAGCCACCTGGATCGCGTCCGCCACCATCTCAATGTGCGTAGCCCGACTCCGTACCGATACCGCCTTGCCCGCATAAATGGCGGGAACGCTATAGCGATTCCGGTCCACACACACCAAGCAAGTGCTGGATACGCGCAACATGGCTTCGACATAACCATCAAACACCGCCGACATCGGGCGCAAAGCCGTGCGTTCGGACGCCCAATGGCTGGCGATGGAGCCCTTGCAAACCGGATGCTGGCGTGCGCCCAACTCCCAGCAGCGCTGGCTTAGCCAGGCATTCAGTGCCGCAAAGCTGGCAAACCGGGCCAGCGGCGTAAATAGCCATGCGCGGAGATTGCCCACCTGATTCTCAACCTACCCCTTCTCCCAGCCTGATGCGGGCGGTAATTGTCAAAATAGTTGAGATGTTTTTACGATCTAAGCGACCTGTAATTCCTCGCTTGTTTTCGGTAATTGTCAAACCAGTTGTCGCCTTAATCGTTTAATATTTATGCCGTTCTTTGCTCTGCTTTTTTCCTTACAGCACCCGTCTCCGCTTCCGGTGATTTTTCTGGATTGAGGTGGACGATATTC
>NZ_PDZG01000161.1 GCF_002735645.1 Iodobacter sp. BJB302 | reverse complement strand
CAAGCATTTTGCTTAAAATGGCATCTTTACGAGCCTTGGGAATACGCGACATGATAAGTAACCAGCCCCCTGAGTAAGTTGGAATCCCTGAAAAGGGAGTATCTCAACTATCCTGACACAGGGGGATGGCCGTGGGCGCGTTTGAGACGCTTGATGATATCGGGGTGCGATGCGTGTGTGCCCATGTTTTTTTCCTCATCCTATCCTATAGGGTAGGATGAGGGAGGAGCAAAAAAACTGCAATAGATTTTAAATTTACCCTTATAGAGCATAAAGTGGCCTGTGTAAGTTGAATCACTCTTCCAAAGTCATTCAACGTACACAGCCATGATTTCAAAAATTAAAGGCAGGCTATTTAGCTGCTTGAATATCGGTAACAAGCAACTTGCCATTCTCACTAACTGCTTTAAATTTCACCTTATCACCCGCTTGCAAAGGCTCCAGCTGAGCTAGGTTTTTGGCAGTAAAAACCATGGTCATGCTAAGCATATCCAGATTTTTAAGCTCGCCATGCTTTAGCGTGATTTTTCCGGAAGAATGTAGGGCAGCACAAAAGGCCAATCTAAAGCTGGTCTAATGAAACTTCGATTAATTTTTTATTATCGTTCAATCGTGCATTAGCAATGGCAATGAGCTCGGCATCTTCCAACTTCAGGGACAAGATTCCCCAAGCCTTGGGATTAATAATATATCCAGTTAGGTTGTTATGCGCCAAAACAGCAACGGGTTCAAATGACGTTGTGTTCGATGGGGAGGGGTAAACCCCCAACCCTTGAACGAATAATCGGCCTTTCAGAAAACATCAAAGGGGGCCGCGTCGGCCCCCCCCATTCTTCACTTCTTGAGTGCAAGAGCTAAGGCAAACAAAGCAACAACAAACATCACGATCATTTCCATTCTTTCTCTCCATGTATGTATCAAAATTATTTATGTGCAGCGTTATGGACGTTTTGAGGTGTAACGCTGCATTGCTAATGAAAATCTTACAGGTTGTTTTTACACGCCAATCCTGCCGTTTTCCTCTTTTCCCCCTGTGCCGCCGCAGGCGCAAGGGAAATGCCAAACGATGGTGTGTCTTCCTTAATGCCTGGCTAAAAAAGCACCATATAAGCATCTCATATTATTTTTCTGACGCAAGTGCAGGGACCATTAAGTTAAGTGCTGGGATCGATTATTTTGATAGCTTGTTCTGATTAAGTTGAACCAGCCCGCTGATGAGCAAAACCACGTGTTCCAGAAAGGTTGAGTCAGTGCGATGGTTAGATGGCGACTGGAAAAACACCCATCGGCGCTTTTGCCGCTGGCGCGATAAGAAAATCTGGGCGGGTTTACTCGACGCGCTAATTAGCGATCCAGACTTTGAGTGGCTCATGATTGATGCCATGCACACAAAAGTGCATACGCATGCGGCTGGCGCAAAGGGCGGGAATCAGGCGATGGGTGTCACAAAAGGAGGCTGAATAGTAAGCGGCATCTCGCTGTAGACGTTTACCAAACAAGCTTGTCGAGATTTTATTGACCCAAGCACACGCTTTGGAATCCATTAAAAGCTATTGATATATTGGCTTTTGGTGTGGTGAGCCGAATATCGGCAGTGGGTATCCACATGAAGAAACGCCTAACCCTGTTACCAGAATTTCGTGTGAGTCTTTATGAATTTATTAAGCAGATGTCTGCGGTGGGCGTCAACACACAGATAATTCTGTGATCTGCTCCTTACTTTTTAAAATTTATTTCGCCTTACGGTTTTCTCCCCGTTCCGTTTTTAAACTCCGTGTCTACAGATCTTAGGTTTTTAGGCATCAACGCTTCCTCCTGCGCATCAAGTAATACGCCACAGGAATCACAAACATGGAGAGCAACGGCGCGGTGATCATGCCGCCGACCATGGGGGCGGCGATTCGGCTCATGACTTCTGAGCCTGCGCCGCTGCCCCATAGAATT
>NZ_PDZG01000160.1 GCF_002735645.1 Iodobacter sp. BJB302 | reverse complement strand
CTAAGCTAGTACTTACTGGCTTACTTTATTCAGAGCAACCATCGCTGGTTACTCCTTACTCACGTAAGCACTTGTTTCGCTTCCGAATCAAGCACTCACACTCATCGACTGTATTTTTTTAAAGATCGGCTAGCTTGCTCGAACACCGTGTTTCTGTGTGCGCTGCAGCGAGAGACCGAACTATACCGAGGAGGCCTTATCCGGTCAACCCTTGCGCAACATAAAAATGATTTAATAACGTAAGTAATTGATTTAGAAAAGCAGCAATCAATCCTTATGGCTGGCAGACTAGGCGACTGCGTCTTTGATGGCTTTGAGCGGTGTGTACTTCAGTGCTTTCTTCGCAGGGATTTGCACTGGCTCGCCTGTTCTTGGGTTGCGGCCAATGCGTGCATCGCGGTGTTTAACCGCCAATTTACCAATCCCTGGCAAAGTAACTTCACCGCCGCCTTTCAAAGTTGCACCAGTCACATCGCCCAGCGCTTCTAAGGTGGCTTCTACTGCCTTTTTAGAAATACCTGGTAACTCGTACTCAGCAACCCTGAGTACAGCCTCGATGAGCTCTCTCTTATTCATAGTGAAATTCCAGATATTGAAATAAATTAGAGCCTATTGTGCCAGCCCTTATTACTCTATGTCTGTTTGAAATTGAGAGAAAGATTATTTATTAGGCTTTGCTGCAACAGTTATCTGATTAGCATTTCATTCACACACCAGGTACAACAACAATTGCGATTCTGTGTATTTACTGAAAAAATAGATAAATGCCTCTTAAACTCAATTCCCAAGTCATTCAAATTGCCGTGCTGCTTTTGCCTCCGGCGCCCCTGCTGAGCATCGCTGGCATCGATACTATTTTGGGCATGGCAAACACGATGAGTGATGCGTCTTTATATAAGGTGCAGTACTACTCTTTAGATGGCGCTGCGATACCACTGGCAACGGGCGGACACTATCCTCAGCTTCCTGCCTTACCCAACACCCTGACGATTGATGTATTACTTGTTGTTTCCCAAACGCCACCTTTTGCGAACGATCCGCGCCTTGCCCTGCTTAAACCGCTGCTTAATAACGCCACTTTAGTTGGGGCGATTGATTGTGGCGCATGGTGGCTGGCGGCCTGCGGCGTATTAGATCAGCACCGGGCCACAGTGCGCTGGCCTGAGCTGCGGGCATTTACTGCGACTTTTCCCCGCGTAATTTGCACACAGAATATATATGAGTTTGATCGCAACTATTTTAGCTGCGGCGCAGGCGCTGCAACGCTGGATGCGCTGCTGGCCTTAGTAGCCAGGCAACAAAGCCTTAGCTTAGCCGAGCAGATTGCTGAATCTTTATGTATTGAACACCTGCGCACACCCGATACCCGCCAGCGCACTTCGCATGCTTTGCAACTGGGGCAACGCCAGCCCAAGCTCAGCGCCGTGCTGCAATTAATGGAAGCCAACTTAGAAGAGCCACTCAGCAGCGACGAGCTGGCACAGCACGTTGATTTATCCCGCCGCCAGCTGGAGCGTTTGTTTAAGCAACATTTAGATACCCTGCCCACCCGCCACTATATGCAATTACGTTTAGAACGGGCCCGCACCATGTTGCAACGTACCGGGATTTCTGTGGTGCAGATTGGTTTATCTTGTGGTTTTTCTTCTGGTGCGCATTTTGCAACCGCCTACCGCGCCCACTTTGGCGTATCCCCCCGGGATGATCGCGCTGCATTCTCTAAGTAATGAAGCTCATAAGCATCTGAATAAGTTTGATGCACTTGCTCCCCTTTTAAAAAAGATGGGCAGCAGGCACTGTATATCTTTACAAAAAACCGCCGAAGAAAACCACACAAAGACAAATCCCCCTCAATCCCAATGCTGTTCACTTTATAGTCAAATGATGGATAATTGATAGATAATTTCTTTTTTTCATTAATCATGAAGTATGGCGAGCAGAGCTGCACATTTGGAAGATTCGATTCG
>NZ_PDZG01000159.1 GCF_002735645.1 Iodobacter sp. BJB302 | reverse complement strand
CGTTTCAATCGTCGAGCAGACCTGTGCGCTCTGATTCCTCGATTACTCAAAGCCGTGATGCAGGCTAAACCTTGTCCAAGAGGGGTATTTCAAGCCTTAATTGAGCAAGAGACATAATCAGGTAACTTTAAAGCTTGATGTAATGTTGTAAATCGAGTTTTAAAGTGGTTATCCCGATGAGCGCTACCGATTTGCTCGCCTCCTTCGCCGCTGCTTTCTCCCAAAACCAGCGGCTTATTTCTCTGCAACTTGGCGATGGCGGGGTATGGGGTGAGCAGCTTTTACCTCAGCGGGTGGATGGCAGCGAAGGGATTAACCAGACTTACCGCTATCAGATTGATTGCTTATCCCCTGATGGCGCTTTAGAGCTTAAATCCTTACTCGGTTTACCTATTGTTTTATCGGTGGCTGATGCCAATGGTGATGCAGTTGAGCGTTGTGGCGTCATCTCGCAGGCACAGTTGCTGGGTTCAGATGGTGGCTTTGCTAAATATGCGCTGATGGCAGAACCGCCGTTTGCCTTACTCCGCTACCGCCGTACTTCCCGCGTCTTCCAGGATTTATCCGTACCCGATATCGTTAAACAAGTTTTAGCCGAGCACCAGGCTAAAAACCCCGTTTTTGCCGCCGTGCAAACGCTGGATTTCAAACTCTCCGGCACGCATGGCCCGCGCTCCTACTGCTTACAATACCGCGAATCCGATTTCGATTTTCTGACGCGATTATTAGCCGAGGAAGGCTTGGCATGGCGATTCGAACATCTGCCAGGCGACAATCCACAGGTTCAGCTGGTCATCTTTGACGATGCCTTTGCACTGCCAGAAGCCCAGGAAATGCAGGTGCGCTTTCACCGCGCCGATGCCACGGAAGAATCTGACGCGCTCACCGAGTGGAACAGCCAGCGTCAGGTGGGCAGCAGCTCGGTGTCACTCGCCAGCTTTGATTACAAAGCCACCAGCACCAGCCAAAGCTTTGATGAAAGCCGCATTGACCAGGGCGATGGCGGCCAGCAGCTGCAAGCCAGCTTCGAAGATTACGACCCGCAGGCCCACTATTACGCCGCGAAGCAAGTCCTCTTGGGGGACGCCAGCGATGCAGAAGGGCTAAGCCACTATGCACAATTGCGTCAGCAGGCTGCAGACGCGCAAAAGAAATCCTTTAGCGGCTCCGGCACCTTGCGTGCCTTGCAGGCCGGGCAGTGGTTCAGATTAGAAGACCACCCCGCCCACGAATGGGATAGCGCCGAGCAACGCGAATTTGCCGTCACCGGGCTGACATTCACCGCCAATAATAATTTACCCGCTGATTTAACTCAGCAACTGGGCCTGGTTTCGCCCAGCCTTTTGGCTGCGGACGCCGCTAAACCCTATGAAGCCCGCTTTACCGCCCAAAGACGCGGCCAGCCGATTACGCCTGATTTTGCTCATATCGAACACAGCAAGCCCAAAAGCCGTGGCGTACAAACCGCCACCGTGGTGGGCCCACAAGGCAGCGCTGCCGACTCAAGCCAACGAGCCGAAGTCCACACCGACGAGCAGGGGCGGATCAAGGTGCAGTTCCACTGGCAGCGCGCTGCCGAGCACCCGGAGTTTGGCGCCAATCTGGATGATAAATCCTCCTGCTGGATCCGCGTGGCCTACCCATCGGCAGGCGCAAGCTGGGGCCACCAGTTTATCCCGCGCATCGGCCAGGAAGTTTTAGTCGACTTTATCGAAGGCGATATAGACCGCCCCATCATCACCGGCGTGGTCTATAACGGCAGCCACCCCGTGCCCGCGTTCAGCGGCGCAGGCGCTTTACCCGCCAATAAAACATTATCAGGCATCAAAACCAAAGAGCATGAAGGCGGCCAGTATGGCCCCCCTATGTCAGACTAGTTGTCGCCTCTGAATTTTCATGGGCTTGAAAAAAACATAGGCTTCATCATGCAAAAAATTACGTATTCTGACGACTTTAAACACCAAGCATTGAGCAAGGTTTATCAG
>NZ_PDZG01000015.1 GCF_002735645.1 Iodobacter sp. BJB302 | reverse complement strand
CGTTTTGATACCCGCTTCGCCAGTTAAATATTGCTGAACGACAGAGAGCTTGAATTGCGTTGAGTACTTGGACATAAAAACACCCCAAAAATATGGACGGGTGTCCAACTTTTGGGGTGCAGTTCAAAGATTCCGGCTTTTAAAAAATACTCCGCAGAAGTTTACTTTTAAAAGCGCCAGATCATCACACCATCCACAAGCCTTCGGTATTGTATTGAGCGGCGATGATTTCCGGAGTGATGCTCATTGCAACAATCATTTCTGCGCGTGTATGGCTGGCCAGATAGCCTTGCCAGTTTTGCTGGCTCGTGGCATCCGCAGCATGATGCAATGCATTCTGATAAAGCAGGTTAACAAAATCAGCGTTATTCAGGCGGCCATGTTGTTGCTGAAATTCTGCCGAGTATAAAAAGCCATCTGCCAGTGCTTTGTTTTCCTGATAGTGGTTTGTCCAATAGCTGAAGCCATTAAGCTCTGCATTTCTTCCCAGCACCATTTGGTACATTAATGCAATTTGCTGCAAAGTGGCCTGGCCGGCCTGGGTGAAGCTTAAATCGACCGTACCATCGCTGAATTCTCCCTTTTCAATTTGCCGGATTAAATCAATATCCCCATTGGCTTTGTTTTCTGCAATCTGTACTTCGCCTTTATTGCTGAGAATAAATTTGTAATCAGCCAGCTTGCCGGAGTAAACCACGGTGTCGCTGCCATCGCCCCCGACAAGGGTGTCATTGCCAGTGCCCCCAGTCAGGCGATCGTCTCCGCTGCCGGCAATCCAGCCTTGTTCTGTGCTGATATTCTGCCCTCCCAGCGACAGGCCAAAAGCGGTCAGCCACAGCGCCTGATGCTCACTGCTGCCGGCAAACTGTTTTAATACCTCAGCACGTGTTACAGCACCCGAATCCAGCCTGGCGGCCCATGTGCCGCTGCCATTCTGATCAACGCTGCCTTGGGTTGTCTGATAAAGCTGGCGCATAAAATCTAAATTTGAAAGCTTGCCCGCGCCATTATTCCATTCATTTGAATAGCAAAAATCAAGCGCGATCTGGTCTGTGGTTTTTCCTGTTTTGACCCAATAACTTAAGCCTGCCAAATCAGGGCTGCGGTTAAATGCGGCATGATAAAGCAGTGCCAGGGATTGCAATTGCGTCTGGCTGCCTGAGGCAAAGCCTAAATCTGCCACTGTCTGATTAAGCTCTGTGGCCGTAATGGTTTCAGTCTGTGTGGCATCCACCAATTGGGTGATATGGCGGCCTGTCACCTGGCCCTGGTTATTCAGATAAAAATTCCATTGCCCTAAGTCACTGCGACCGCCCTGCACTGAATCATTGCCACTGCCACCCAGCACGGAATCGTTGCCTGTGCCGCCAAACAGGCGGTCATTATCGGCTCCGCCATCCAGATAATCATTTCCTCCGGCACTTCCTACGATATCGTCACCCGCTCCGCCAAGCAGCGTATCGTCATCCGCCCCCAAAAAGAGTGTTTGTGATGCATCATCGCCAATCACGTAGTTTTTACCATTACCACCACGCACAATGGCACTGCCTACGATACTGGCAAAATCAACATCATCAAGCTGAATTGTTGTACCTGACGGCAATGCCCTTGCATCAATCACAATGGCAAGGGAGGAAGCAGGCGATGCGGGCAAGGAGCCGCCATTGCCCGCAGCCGGTGTGCCTGAAACCAAAATCGCCTGATTGAGCGTCTGGTCAGGTGCGATGCTGAGCGTCAGCGTCTTGGTTTGTAACAGCGTATCAGGCAGTAAATTATTTAAAAATTGAGTACCAAACCCCGTCATCCCTGTTTGCACTTGTGAGCCAGACACCGTTTTGCTTTCGATGCGCATAATTAAATCAATCAAAGCCTGATTATTGCTCAGCAGCGTATTGGGGCCATCAGCCTGCAGGCCGGTGCCATTGGGCAAGCTCACCAGAAGATTAGAGCTGGCTGCACCCTGATTGATGCCCAGCGGAATATCGGCCAGCTGGCCATGCGAGGTGCTGTTGTCCTCTACCCTGCCTGCCGTAATGACAGGAACAGAAACACTCTGATTATTCAGACCGGTATTAGCATCATGAGTGGTGGTGGTACTCACTACAACGCCATCGACAGTACTTGGCACCGGTGTTGGTGTTGGTGTTGGTGTTGGTGTTGGCGTTGGTGTTGGTGTTGGCGTTGGTGCTGGCAATGTCGCTGTGATGGCATTGCCGGTTAAATCAGCGACGACGGCCGCACTGTCTGCGCCGGCAATCCAGTCTTCAGCGGCGGCAAGGTTATAGCTGGTTCCTCCCGTAGATAGTGTGCCGCTTTTATTCAGCAACAGATTAACAGCCGCTTTGTCTGTTGCGCTCAGGGTAAGAGTAAATGCGCTGGCCGAACTAATCTCCACACTTGCGGTATCTGTCAGCGTGTATGTACCGGCCCCCTCGCCTTTAAGGGTGAATTTATTAGCGACAATATCATTGGCTGCACCTATTTTTTTAAGTAAGCCCGTGCCCGTTACCACTAAAACACCGCTGCTGGCGGCGTAGGTTGCAGAGGTGATTTGCGGCGTAGCTGTATTACTGACCGTAATCCCGTTACCCGTCAAATCTGCATTTAAGGCCACATTCGCCAGCCAGTTATTTGCTGCGGCCAGGTTATACGTTGTGGCATTTCCGGAGCTTGTGCCGTTTTTATTCAGCAGGCCATCCAGATTAATGCTGTCGGTGGCATTTAAGTTAATCGAGAAAGACGTGCTGTTTGTGATCTCCACATCGGCCGAAGTCAGGGTATAGCTCCCTCCTTCCCCTGCAATACTCAGCAGCGACACCGCAATATCATTAGCTGCACCTGTCTTGGCCTGAAAATTACTGCCGGTCACACTCAGAATATGGGTGGCCGCATCATAACTGGCGCTGCTGATCACCGGGCCGCTGGCCACCGTAATACCATTGCCGGTGAGATCTGCCACCACCACGGCAGCATCAGCCCCTGCAGCCCAGTCTTCAGCAGCAGCCAGATTGTAGGTGGTGGCATCCGTTGCTGTTGTTCCATCCTGATTAAGTAAGAGCAGCACAGCGGCTTTATCTGTGGCACTCAGTGTCAGGGTAAAGGCCGTGCCCGATGTGATCTCCACATTAGCGCTGTCCGTCAGGGTATAGCTGGCGCCGCCCTGCCCGGTAAAGCTCAGCTTATTGGCCACAATATCGTTAGCACCACCACTTAAAGATAAAAAGCCACTGCCGCTTACCTGCAACACGCCTGTGCTGCTGTTGTATACCGATGAGTTAATCTGCGGCACGGCCACATTACTGACCGTGATGCCATTGCCGTTTAAATCTGCGACAACAACGGCAGCATCAGCTCCGGCAGCCCAATCTTCTGCAGCAGCAAGATTGTAGGTGGCTGTTCCTGTTGAGCTTGTGCCTGCCTTATTAAAGATTAAATTCATTGCCGCTTTATCGGCCGCGCTTAAAACCAGAGTAAAGCTGGTGCCCGATGTGATCTCCACATTGGCCGTATCAACCAGGGTATAGCTTTGCCCGCCCTCACCGCTAAAGGTAAATTTATTGGCAACAATATCGTTATTTGCACCACTTAAAGACAAAAACCCTGTCCCCGTCACCACCAGCGTGCCTGTTGCCGCGTTATAGGCAGACGATGTAATGACCGGTACCGCCACATTACTGGCACTTATCCCATTAGCAGTCAGATCAGCCACCACGGCGGCGCTGTCTGCGCCGGCAATCCAGTCTTCTGCGGCAGCAAGGTTGTAGCTTGTTGCACTGCTTGAGCTGCTGCCATTTTTATTGATGATCAGATTAACAGCGGCCTTATCGGTATTGCTTAAGGTCAGCGTAAATTCTGTGGCAGAGGTGATTTCCACATCGGCACTGTCCGTCAGCGTGTAAGTGGCTCCGCCTTCACCCGTGATAGTCAGTTTATTCGCGGTGACATCATTGCCTGCCCCCACTTTTTTAATCAGATTGCTACCTGTTACCACCAAAGCGCCGGTAGCCGCGTTATAAGTGGCCGAGCTGATCTGCGGCAAAGTGGTGTTGCTTACGGTAATGCCATTGCCAGTCAGATCTGCACTCAGCGCAACACTGGCCAGCCAGTTGTCTGCTGCGGCCAGGTTATAAGTTGTGGCATTACCTGAGCTGATGCCGTTTTTATTCAGTAGCCCTTCAATATTGATTTGATCTGCCGCATTTAAGGTCACAGAAAAACCAGTGGCGCTGCTGATTTCAACATCCGCAGAGGTCAGGGTATAGCTTCCCCCTTCGCCCGTCAGGGTCAGTAAAGAAACCGCAATATCATTAGCCGCTCCTGCCTGGGCCTGAAAATGGCTGCCCGTCACCGTCAGCACATGGGTCGCTGCGTTATAGGTGGCGCTGTTGATCACCGGCACGCCCGCATTGCTGGCAGTTATACCATTGCCGCTTAAATCGGCTACGACGACCGCAGCATCTGCCCCGGCCGCCCAGTCTTCAGCAGCAGCCAGGTTGTAAGTGCTGGCGTCTACAGAGCTTGTACCGTTTTTATTGATAATCAGATCAAGCGCAGCGCGATCAGTGCTGCTCATGGTGATGGTAAACGAGGTTGCCGATGTGATTTCTACATTGCTGCTATCGGTCAGGGTGTAAGTCTGGCCCGCTTCACCGGTAAAGGTCAGCTTATTGGCCACAATATCATTATTGGCTCCGCTTAATTTAAGCAGGCCGGTGCCCGTCACCACCAGCACGCCCGTGCTCACGTTATAAGCCGCTGAGGTAATGGTTGGGACGGCCACATTGCTGACTGTTATCCCATTGCCTGTTAAATCAGCAATCACAACAGCCGCATCCGCCCCGGCCTGCCAGTCTTCTGCTGCGGCCAGGTTGTAAGTCGTACCAGAAGTTGAGCTGCTGCCATTTTTAGTCAGCAGCTGATTCACTTGCGCCAGATCGGCAGCACTCAGGGTAAGACTGAAGCTGGTGCCAGAGGTGATATCCACATTGGCAGTGTCAGTCAGCGTGTAGCTGCCGCCCTCCCCGCTAAAACTAAGCTTGTTGGCAATGATTTCATTGCTTGCACCGCTCAGTTTTAAAAAGCCCGTACCGGTCACCACTAATACGCCCGTTGCTGCGTTGTAAGTGGAAGAACTAATCACGGGCGCAGCCACATTGCTGCCCGTGATGCCATTACCGCTTAAATCCGCCACAACAACAGCGGCATCAGCGCCAGCGGCCCAGTCTTCGGCGGCGGCAAGGTTGAAGGTGGTGCCACCGGTAGAGCTTGTGCCATTTTTATTCAGCAGCTGATTTACAGCGGCCTGATCCGTTGCAGAGAGCGTCAGCGTAAATGAAGTGCCGGAGCTGATGTCTGCGTTGGCCGTATCGGTCAGGGTATAGCTTGCGCCTTCCCCGCCAATGCTCAGCTTATTGGCCACAATATCGTTGCCCGCACCACTCAGGCTTAAAAAGCCTGTACCGCTAACGGTTAAGACGCCCGTTGCTGCGTTGTAGGTGGCGGAAGTAATGGCTGGCACCGCCACATTACTGACCGTAATACCATTGCCCGTCAGATCAGCCACCACCACCGCCGCATCCGCGCCTGCGGCCCAGTCTTCTGCCCCTGCAAGATTAAAGGTGCTGCCCCCTGTAGCGCTTGTACCATTTTTATTCAGCAGCAGATTAATTGCGGCTTTATCGGTGGCAGAAAGCGTGAGCGTAAATGAAGTTTGCGAGCTGATATCCACATTAGCGCTGTCTGTCAGCGTATACGTTGCCCCTCCTTCCCCGCTCACAGTCAGCTTATTAGCCACAATATCGTTAGCTGCGCCGCTGGCAGACAACAAGCCTGTACCCGTGACTACCAATACGCCTGTTGCCGCGTTATAGGTGGCCGAAGTCATGGTGGGAACGGCCACATTGGAAACCGTGCCCCCCGCAGTCGCTACCGAGGTATCGCTGTTATTGATCACGCTATCCCAGTCATCGGCGGCAGCCAGGTTATACGTTGTGCCGCCGCTGGAGCTGGTGCCCGCCTTATTAAACAGCATCTCAATCTGGGCACGGTCTGTGGCATTGAGCGTCACAGCAAACGAAGTTGCACTGCCGACTTCCACATCGGCACTCGTCAGCGTGTAAGTGCTGCCCCCTTCGCCTCTCAGGGTAAGCTTGGAAACCGTAATATCATTTGGCGTGCCGATTGTTCCGACCAGATTACTGCCCGTTACCGTCAGCACATGCGTCGCCGCGTTATAGGTAGCGGAGCTGATGGCTGGCGGGCTAACATTGCTGACAGTCACCCCGTTAGATGTTAAATCTGCCGCAGCATTTGTAGTGACATCCCAGTTGGCAGCCGCAGCCAGATTAAAAGTCGTGCCACCTACTGAAGATGTCCCGGCCTTGTTCAGCAAGCCATTCACTGCAATTTTGTCAGTGGCATTCAGGGTAATTGAAAAAGTGGTGGTACTGCCGGGATTAGTATTGGCGCTGGTCAGGGTATAACTTGCCCCGCCCTGCCCTGTGAGTGAAAGCTTAGTGGCATCTATGGTATCGCTCGTATTCATACCACTGCCGGTTACAGAAAGCACACCGGTACTGGCATCATAAGTGGCGCTGGTAATTACAGAAGTAGCCGTTGGCGTTGTAAACACCAGGCTGTCCAATGCCAGACCCACCCCATCTGTGCCGCCAGTGCGGCTAAAAACAACCGTATCAATATTGTCCCAGGCCGAGCCAAAGGTCAGCGAGCCTGCGTTATACGTACTGGATAACTTGCTATAAACAATGGCTGCATTACCACTACCGTAAGTTGCTGAAAGCCCCATATTCAGGCCCGTGACTTGCACCACCTGGGTGCCCCCACTGCCCCCGCTATAGCCTGTTACCGAAAAATTGCTATTAAAGCCGCCAATATTATCGTTTGCATTTGCAACCAGTGAGAGAAGTTTAAATTTATCACTGACGCTATCAGAGGAAAATTGAAAATATGAAATGGCCGAATTAGCAGATCCATTGTAATCATTCAGAATGGCATGGCCGGTAAAGCCCGTAAATGTCTCGCTGTAAAAGCCATTTACATCATCAACAATATCAACAGCAGCACTGCCATTGCTGGAATAAGTAATCCCGCCAACAGAGCGGCTGGTCGTAGAATTACCTGTATTTGAAAACGTTTCAAAATTCTGATTGGCCGGTACGGCTAGCGTAGCGGAATATGCCGTTAATTTAGAAATAGCGAGCGCTGCTTCAATATTGCCAGTGGTTTTTTCTAATACCCAATTTCCGCCCAAAGCGGCAGCACCACTTAAATCGTCCGAAGCCGCAATATCGGCTTTGGTATAACTGGCCAGCTGCCGGATAAAGCCAGCGCCATCCTCTCCTTTAGCCACATTGCAGCCATACAGCAGAATATCTGCCCCTTGGCGCAGTGATAAAGCAATGGTTTGCAATTCAAATGCATGCTCATTCAGATTCTGAGCATCAAGTGTTAGCGAGCCTAAACTCAGCGCAGCTTCAGAGCCATGAGAAATAAGATGCAGCGCATCCACACCACTTCTGCCCGCCAGTATATCGCTCATCTGGCTCAGCCCATCCCGGCTTGAATCCAGAATATGAACTTCCTTATCCGCGCTGAGCGCATCAATCATTTGCGCGATATCCGCCACATTATCTTCAATAAAAACAATTTGGCTGGCGGCAGTGCTATGGCTTACAACTTCAGAAGTTAGCAGCGGGGGAGTAATAAGCAGCAAGTCAGAAGCAAGCCGCTGTGAAGAAGGCTCTTGACCGGCAAAAGGAGCGCGTGCTGATTCATTATTTTGCATTGCAAATGACCTCTGAAAATAGCGAGCCATCCAGCCACCCGGCTCGTTGGTGCAGCGCTGCCTGCTGTTGCAGAGCGTAGAAATAAGTGCATTCCCCCTGTATTAAAATATACAGGCAGAATATTAATATTCACTTATATACTAGGCTAAGCAGAAAGCAAACCTGAATATAGCTTACAAAAAAAACAAGTATTATCAATCTAAAGGCTCTTTAAATTATTACAACAATAGAAATTATAAATATACAGAGCACGCAAAAAAAATACACCTTGCGTAAAAAATAAACATCATTTCTGCAGACAAACAGCAGTAAAAGCGCACTTCTCTGTTGTTTTTAAATTACGAACTGGCTTGATTTAATTCAGGAATTACTGACAAAAACTCAAACAACTTACTGGCTTTTTATGTAACAGACGGAATGAGGAAGGTCTTATTTAACGTTGCGAACAAAACAGCTCAGGCATAATCAAGCGTTCTTGCAGGCGGGGCCTTTGCCTGAAAAGAACGCTTTTGCTCTTTATGACTTAATACAAAAACCCGGAATCTTTAAAACAGGGATTCAGCCCGAAGCACAGCACGCTTAAAAATCCACTGCGCCCAATGCCCCGATATCCCCCGCCATAATTTCCGGCAGATGCGGGCTGATGACTTCTACAGGCCAATTCCACCATGCAATTTCTTCCAGCCTTGCCACCTGGTCCAGAGTAAAGCGATGCTTAATGAGCTTGGCAGGGTTGCCACCGACTACGGTGTAGGCAGGCACATCGCGAGTCACCACAGAGCGGGATGAAATCACGGCACCGTTGCCTATTTTTACTCCCGGCATAATTAAAGCGTCATAGCCTATCCATACATCGTTCCCAACCAAGGTATCGCCTTTATAAGGAAAATCAGAAAGAGGCGGCGCGGATTTTTCCCAGCCATTGCCAAAGATTTGAAAGGGATAAGAAGAGATACCGGAGAGCTTGTGATTGGCACCATTCATAATAAATTTCACGCCACGGGCGATGGCACAAAATTTACCAATAATCAGTTTGTCGCCAATAAAGGGATAGTGATAGAGCACATGACGTTCAAAGTTTTCCGAATCTGCCGGGTCATCGTAATAGCTGTAATCGCCGACAATAATATTGGGATTACTAATGGTATTTTTGATGTAGCAAACCTGGGGAAACCCATCCATCGGGTGCTTATTTTCCGGGCTGGGGCCGTTCATAACTACTCCTTGGGCAGTTTTTAAATACAAGATCAGGATGAGGGCTATCCACATCAAACTCAAGCTTATCTGTTCTGACAATCAAAAATGCCGGGGCATTCCGGCGTTTTGACCATGAAAAATATGGCCGGGCAGCTTGCTGTATCCGCCGCAAAACTGTAAATAATACCCATGCAGGCTTTTTGGATTATTAGCGTATCCTAATAACATAAAAAAAGAGGATAATTCAGATTAATTCTCTTTATTTTCAGGTACATGATGCAGTCCATCAGAAGTAAAATTACGCTATTAATCGCGTTATCCATGCTGTTTGCCACAATCAGCATTACGATCATCACCTGCTTAAATATCCGCAGCCACACCTACGCCGAGGCGGAGCGGGAAATTGACTCAGTCGCAGCGGCCCAAACCGCATTTATCAGCAACTGGCTTGATTCGCGCAAACACATCGTAAAAGCCGCCCTGCGCCATACCGGTGAAGAAAACATCAGCCTTTATTTACAGCAATTAGCCGAAGCGGGTGGCTACAGCCTGATGTTTGAAGGCGATGGCAGCGCAAAAACCATGATGTATTCTGTGCCCGGCCAAAGCAAACCCAGCCCTGAATATGATCCTGCTGCACGCCCTTGGTATATCCAGGCAAAATCCAGTAATGATGTAATCGTATCCGAGCCTTACCGCGATGCCGATCCAGCCATTAAAGACCTGGTTCTGACCTTGGCCCAGAAAGTTGGCGGCCATGAAAAGGTCATTGGCGGCGACATTATGATTGGTGATCTGGTTAAATCCACACTCGCCATCAAACTGGCAGGTAAAGGTCATGTCTTTTTAATGACCAAAGAAGGCAAAATCATTGCCTACCCTAAGCCGGGATTTGAGCTTAAACCGATTACAGATCTAATCCCAGGCTTAGATAACAGCGCTGTTTCAGCCCTGCTCAGCAAAGGCAGTGCAAACCAGATCAGCATTGATGGTAACGACTTCTTACTTGAGCTCGCCCCCATTGCCGGCAGCGACTGGGTATTGGGTGTGGCGCTGGATAAAGCCGAAATCGACGCACCGCTCAATCATCTGATCATGATTATTATTGCGGCGGTTGTAGCCGTGCTGATTGCCGTTATTGTGTTTTGTACCGCCTATTTACGCAGCTTACTGGCAGGTTTATTACGTATTCGCGATGCCATGCTGGATATTTCCCAGGGTGAAGCCGATCTGACCCGCCGTATTCCAAGCGAAGGCAATGATGAGGTTGCAGAAACCGCTCAGGCCTTTAACCGCTTTATTGATCGCTTGAATATTCTGTTTAAAGAATTACGCAGCGAAGCCATTGAACTGACAGGTGGCGTGAGCGAAGTCAGCGGCTCGGTACTGAAGCTGGCCAATGATTCGCACAACCTTGCTGATATTTCCAGCTCAAATGCGGCCGCCATCGAAGAAGTCAGCGTCAGCATCTCGCATATCGCGGATGCTGCGCGTGAAACCGATGATCTGGTTAAAGAAGCAGCAAAAGCATCGCGTCATGGCAGCCAGAATGTCTTGAAAATCAGCGATGAAATGGCCAATACCCGCCAGTCAGTTGGCGATTTATCTACACTGCTGGCCTCTTTAGAACATCGCTCGCAAGATATCACCAAGATCACCAATGTAATTCGTGAAATTGCCGATCAAACCAATCTGCTGGCACTGAATGCAGCGATTGAAGCGGCGCGGGCAGGTGAGCAGGGACGAGGCTTTGCCGTAGTCGCCGATGAAGTTCGCAAGCTGGCAGAACGTACCGGCAAGGCCACGATGGAAATCAGCCAGATGATTGGCGACATCCTCAGCGAAACAGGTCTTGCTGTGAGTAATATGCAAACCACCGTGAAAGCGGTTGATTTAAGCAGCGCACTCACGCAAACAGCCAGCGAGCAGATGACCCTGATCGGCCAGTCTATGCAGCAGGTCACCGACCGGATCAGCGAAATTGCGTTGTCCACAGGTGAGCAGCAGAACGCAACCACGGCCATGGCACAAAGCACTGAATCGATTAATGGCCAGATTCTGGATTCAGATGCGGCACTGCAATCTTCAATGCAAACCCTGAAAATGCTGGACGATCTGGCAAAGAAAATGCAGGCAGCATTTAATCGCTTCAAAATGTAAACATATCTGTTTGCATTCATCTGCTGATTAAATTTAAAGAACTTTCTTTGTTCTTTCTTTTTACAAAAAAGCGGTCATTCAATCATCTTGAATGACCGCTTTTTTTCTTTATTTAATGGTAATTATTACCGAGAATATTATATAAGCATATTGTGATATACCAATAAATCGGCGCTTAAAATAAAGGACAATGCCGAATATTACTACTACCTTTCAAGCAGATAATGCACTCTATCAGAAGTAAGATTACGCTCTTAATTGCGCTCTCTATGCTGATCGCCACAATCAGCATTACCGTGATTGCCTGCCTTAATATCCGCAGCCATACCTATGCCGAAGCCGAACGAGAAATTGATTCGGTTGCCGCCGGGCAAACCGCATTTATCAGCGGCTGGCTTGAATCACATAAACGCATTATCACCGCCACCTTGCGCCACAGCGGCGAAGAAAATATCAGCTACTACCTGCAGCAGCTTGCCGAAGCGGGTGGCTTTAACGTTATTTATGAGGGCAATGGCAGCAGCAAAGACATGCTGTACTCTGTGCCCGGCCGCAGCAAACCCAGCGCAGAATATAACCCCGCTGCCCGCCCCTGGTTTATTGAAGCCAACGCCGCCAATGGGGTGATTATCTCCGGCCCCTACCCTGATTCTGAGCCTGCAACCAAAGGCCAGCTGGTCATTACATTTGCGCAAAAAGCCAAAGACCCCAATATTGTCATTGGCGGTGATATTCTGATTACTGATCTGGTTAAATCAACCCTCGCCACCAAATTAGCGGGTAAAGGCCATGTTTTCCTGACAACCAAAGATGGCAAGATTATTGCCTATCCCAAGACAGGTTTTGATCTCAAGCCCATCAGTGATTTAATCCCTGGGCTGACAGACAGCGAATTTTCTGCACGCTTAAGTGGTGGCAAACACGCCAGCGTTTTTGCCATAGATGGTGAAGATTATCTGATTGAGCTCTCCCCGGTAGCAGGCAGCGATTGGGTGCTGGGCGTTGCACTGGATAAAGCGGAAATCGATGCCCCTTTGCATCGCCTTGTCTGGATTATTATTTCTGCGCTTTGCGTTGTCTTGCTGGTGGTTATTCTGTTTTGCACCGCCTACTTACGCAGGCTGCTGGCAGGCTTATTGCAAATCCGCGATGCCATGCTGGATATCTCTCAAGGCGAAGCCGATTTAACCCGGCGCATTCCAAGCCAGGGTCATGATGAAGTTGCTGAAACAGCCCAGGCTTTTAATCACTTTATTGAACGCTTAAACACGATGTTTATTGCGCTGCGCCATGAAGCGATTGAGCTCACAGGAGGCGTGAGTGAGGTCAGTAATTCAGTGCTCAGGCTTGCCAGTGATTCACATCACCTGGCCGATATCTCAAGCGCCAACGCAGCCGCCATCGAAGAAGTCAGCGTCAGCATCTCGCACATTGCCGATGCCGCCCGCGAAACCGATGATTTAGTGAAAGCGGCAGCGCTGGCCTCGCAGCATGGCAGTGAAAATGTGCTGAAAATCAGCAGAGAAATGGCGAATACGCGCCAGTCTGTGGGCGATTTATCCAGCCTGCTGGCTTCTTTGGAGCATCGCTCACAAGATATCAGCAAAATCACCAATGTGATCCGTGATATTGCCGACCAAACCAATCTGCTGGCGCTCAATGCAGCAATTGAAGCCGCCCGCGCTGGCGAAGAAGGCCGCGGCTTTGCAGTCGTTGCGGATGAAGTACGCAAACTTGCTGAGCGCACGGGTAAAGCCACCATGGAAATCAGCCAGATGATCAGCGATATTCTTGGTGAAACCGGCCGAGCGGTGGGCAATATGCAAACGACAGTGAAAGCCGTAGACACCAGCAGCGCGCTCACACAAACCGCCAGCGGACAAATGCAGCAAATTGGCGATTCCATGCAACAGGTTATGGAAAGAATCAGCGAAATTGCGCTCTCTACCGGCGAGCAGCACAACGCCACTACGGCAATGGCACAGAGCACTGAATCCATTAACGGGCAAATTCTGGATTCGGATGCAGCCCTGCAATCATCCATGCACACCTTAAAAACACTGGATGAGCTGGCCAAAGAAATGCAGAGTACCTTTAACCGATTCAAACTTTAAAGTGTCTGGCGTACTGCCCCATCCACAGTACGCCCCAAATCCCCTTTTTGCAGATTTAATCCTGTATTCAGCGGGCTTTGATGACCTTTAAATAAAACGAATAAATGTATGTGCGTTTCGCTATAAAGCGACTTGAACAATCCGTTTTTTATAAATCTGACTTTCTGATTGCTATGATTATTTGGATGTCATTAATTGCCATGGTAATAACACCATCTGATAAAAGGGCATTGCTAAGGCAATCCCCAGTAGCCGATTAAACCCTTTCCATTTTATTCTCGGCCATTGGCCTTATTTCCCCTCCACGCCCGTTTCAGGAAATTTAATTGCCATTCCTAACGAGCAACGAGAATAAAACAGTAAAGGAAACACGATGCAGCAGACACAAAATCCGCTACTCAGGCTATTAAACCGCAGCAGCCTAGTCAGCCAGATTATGATAGGCCTGATCGCAGGGATTGCACTGGCTTTATTTTTTCCTGCGGCAGCCAAGTCAGCAGGTTTATTGGGCAGCTTATTTGTCAGCGCCTTAAAAGCGGTTGCCCCCATCCTGGTTTTTGTTTTGGTAGCGGCTTCTATTGCTAACCATAAACCCAGCCAAAAATCGAATATGCGGCCCATTCTGGTTCTGTATTTATTTGGCACATTTGCTGCGGCCGTCGTAGCTGTAGCGGCCAGTTTTTTGTTCCCATCCACGCTGATTCTGGTCAAACACGCAAGCGATATCACCCCACCCAGTGGCATTGTGGAAGTGCTGCGCAGCCTTTTGCTGAGTGTGGTTGATAACCCGGTAAAAGCGCTGATGAATGCCAACTTTATCGGCATTCTGGCTTGGGCCATTGCCCTTGGTGTGGCAATGCGCCACGCCAATGAAACGACCAAAACGGTGGTCAGCGATTTATCCGGTGGCGTATCGGTGATTGTAGGTGTGGTCATTCGCTTTGCACCGCTGGGTATTTTTGGCCTGGTTGCTTCAACGATTGCCGAAACCGGTATCGAATCTTTACTGAACTATGCCCACCTTTTACTGGTGCTGATCGGCTGCATGCTGTTTGTTGCCCTGATCATGAACCCGGCGATTGTATTCTGGAAGCTGCGCCGCAACCCTTACCCGCTGGTTTTTGCCTGCCTGCGTGAAAGCGGCGTAACCGCCTTTTTTACCCGCAGCTCTGCGGCAAATATCCCCGTCAATATGGCCTTATGTAAAAAGCTGGGCCTGAAAGAAGACGATTACTCGGTATCGATCCCGCTGGGCGCCACCATCAATATGGCCGGTGCGGCGATTACCATTTCAGTGCTGACCCTGGCTGCAGTGCATACTCTGGGCATCCAGGTTGATTTGCCTACAGCACTGCTTTTAAGCGTGGTTTCCGCCATCTGTGCCTGCGGAGCTTCTGGTGTAGCCGGTGGCTCGCTGCTGCTGATTCCTATGGCGTGCAGCTTGTTTGGTATTTCTAATGATCTGGCCATGCAGGTGGTTGCCGTCGGCTTTATTATTGGCGTTCTGCAAGATTCTGCAGAAACCGCACTCAATTCATCCACAGATGTGCTCTTTACAGCTGCAGCCTGCCAGGCCGCAGAGCACAAATCACAGCTGGCCTTTGCCGGCCGCTGAATACTTAAAGGCGTATATAGTAAAAAGCGCAGCCTAGGCTGCGCTTTTTTTTCCACCATTGCGGGATAAAAAACCTGCCCTCTCCGTGCAAGCACTTCTGGCCTGCTCCGCATCTGACGTGCATCTCCACCCGGCCTGCCCATTTCACTCACTGGGGAAAATACCCTTTCCTTAGTAATGAAGATGCTGCGATAATTAGTTGATCAGTCAATCATTGATATGTCTACTATGTTGAAACAGAATTCCGAACGCACCTTCCGCCAGTCCCTGCTGGCCATGCTGGGCATATGTTTTGTGATTATGATGGTGGCGCTCGATCAGACCATTGTGGCCACCGCCCTGCCGACAATCGTGGCCGAGCTGCACGGCTTTGAGCTGTATGCATGGGTATCCACAGCCTATTTACTGGCATCAATTGTCACCATTCCAATTTTTGGCCGCTTAGGCGATTACTACGGGCGCAAGCCTTTTGTGGTTGTTGCTATCGTGACATTTACGCTGGCATCGGTGCTGTGCGGCATGGCCAACAGTATGCTGCTGCTGGTGTTGGCCCGTGCACTGCAAGGCATAGGCGGCGGGATGCTGGTCGGTACGGCTTTTGCGTGTATTCCCGATTTATTCCCCGATAGCAAAGTGCGCTTACAATGGCAGGTGATGCTGAGCGCCGCATTTGGGATTGCCAACGCCATTGGCCCCAGTATCGGTGGGCTGCTCACCCACTATGTCAGCTGGCGTGCCGTGTTCTTTGTAAATATCCCGGTTGGCTTATTGAGTGTGATTTTTGTAAGCCGCTTTTTGCCACGCTTAAAGCCCAAGCACGATACAAAAATCCGCCTTGACTGGTTGGGCGCGCTGCTGATTACGCTATTTTTAGGCAGCTTGCAGTTGTCCGTAGAATGGCTGCCGGAGCAGGGGCTGAGCGTGCCGGTGATCAGCGTCTTGCTCACATGCCTGATCGCAGGCTTTTTGGCATGGAAACAAGAAGCCAATAATGAGCACGCCATGCTGCCCTTTGCCCTTTTCAGAGACCCAGCCCTTGCTGCGCTGTTCAGGCTGTCGCTCCTGATGGGCTTTACCATGTTTGCAATCTTGTCTTATGCCCCGCTTCTTTTACAAGGTGGTTTTCATTTGTCGGCCAGCCAGGCCGGGATGCTGATTACGCCGCTGGTGGTTTGCATTACTTTTGCCAGCATTCTTAACGGGCGGATTGTGCACCACCTGCCACGGCCCGAAGCCATGCTCTATCTGGGTTTTGGCCTGCTGCTGGTTTGCGTGACTGGCATGATGAATATCACCCCTCATACTTCGCACCCTTTAATTATCAGCCTGATGGTGTCTGGCGGCCTGGGGCTGGGCTTTATCATGCCCAACCTCACTATTTTTGTGCAGGAAACCTGCCCGCGCAAAGACCTGGGCATCAGCACCGCGCTGCTGCAATCGCTGCGGATGATCGGCGGGATGCTCAGCACCGCGCTGGTTGGATCGATCTTAAGCTGGCGCTATGGACACGATATTAATCAGCAGTTTGCCAAGCCAGTTTCCAGCCTGATAAATGATCCGCAAATTCTGGTCAATACCGAAGGCCAGCAAGCAGCCATTTTGCAAATGAATGCCTTGGGCGAAGATGGCTTATTGCTGATTGAGCAAGCCCGCGCCACACTGAGCCACTCCATTCAAAGCAGCCAGTGGCTGGGCATTGCCGCCGTACTGTTTGCCTTCTGGTGCCTGCGCCGCCTGCCTGTTATCCAGTTCAAACCAAGGGGTGCATAATGACGCCGCACGAAGCCGAACAGCTCAAAGTATTACAACAACTGGGCCGCAGCTATCGCAATATGCTGGGTGCATTTGAATTATCTGTAGGCCAGGGGCTGACCCGCTGGCGCATTTTGAATCAGCTTTATAAAGAAACCCAATGCTCGCAAAAATGGCTGATTCAGCAACTCAAAATGGACCCCGGCTCACTCACCCGCTTGCTTAAAGCCATGGAAAAAGAAGGCTTAATCCAGCGCAGCAACGACCCGCAAGACAACCGCCTCAGCAACGTCACCCTCACCCCACAAGGCTGCGCCGAAGTAAACCAGGCCCTGCCAAAACGCAGTGCATTTTTAAGCGTTATTCTGGAAGAATTTAACGACGAAGAATTGCTGGCCTTTCAGGGCATGCTGAATAAATTAGAGCGGGGCTGTGAGAAGGCGGGGTTAAGGGATTTGTAAAATACACTTTTCAAAATAAGATCTGCTGTTCCACAGAGCTACACCTTGAACCACAGAGTAAAACGAGAACACAGAGCACACAGAGAAAACCCATCAGGGCTCGCTTCTCTCTGTGAAACCCTGTGCTGTCTGCATCCTCTGTGGTTCAAAGCTCAGCCGCCGATCAAGGCGAAAAACCTTGCCCGCATATCACTTAACGCAGCGACTCAATCCGCTTTAAAGCCGCTTTCAGCGTCACAGCCGGGCAGCCGAAGTTGAGGCGTACAAAGCCGGGCAGGCCAAAGTCACGGCCATCTGACAGGCCCACACCCAGCGCTTCAAAGTGCGGCAAGGGGTTGACCGGATCCAGCGCTCTGGCATCGATCCACGCCAGATATGTTGCCTCGGGCAGGGTGATTTTTAAGCGCTCAGAGCCCGCAAACCAAGCCAATAAAATATCCCGGTTTGCCCGCAAAGTGGCGATCAGCTCTGCATGCCAGATGCCATCATCGCGGTAAGCGGCTTCGGCGGCGGTAAAGGCCAGCAAATTCACTGATGGCACAATGCCGGCCATTTGTTTTTGAAAGCGGGCACGCAGTGCCGGATCAGGAATCACCGCCAGCGAGCAGCCAAGGCCAGCGATATTCCATGTTTTGGAGGGTGCAAGCAGAGTAATGGTTTGTGCGGCAAAGCTGAGATCAAGCGCGGCCAGAGGCTGATGTTTCAGGCCTTCCGCCAATAGCAAATCGCAGTGAATATCGTCCGAGCAGATGATTAAATCGTGACGGCGGGCGATGGCAATCAGCCGGGTCAGCTCATCCGTCGTCCAAACACGGCCTACCGGATTATGCGGATGGCACAGCAGCAATAACTTGGTTTTAGGCGTGATTGCCGCTTCCAGCGCGGCAAAATCCCATTCCCACGCATTATTTTTTTGCAGCAAGGGCACGGTCAGCAGGCTGCGGCTGGACAGGCCCGGTGCACGTAAAAAGGGCGGGTAGATCGGCGTGGCGGTCAGTACTTCATCACCCGCCTCGCCCACCGTGCGGCAAGCCAGATTTAAACCTTGCACCAGGCCCGGTAACCAAACGATCCAGCTGGCATCAATCTGCCAGCCATAATGCTGAGCTGCGTAAGCCTGCACCGCCTCCACCAAGCTGTCCGGTGCATCGGTATAACCAAACACGCCATGCGCCACACGCTCTTGCAAGGCCGCCATAATAGAAATGGGGCTGGCAAAATCCATATCGGCCACCCACATCGGCAGGACGTCTTGCCCTGCATATTTATTCCACTTTTGGCTTGAGGTCGCGCTGCGATCGATGGGTGTTTGGAAATCCATAACAAAATCCTTTTACAAAATAGTAAGCAAAGGATAACGGTTTAAGAAGATGCTTGATAGACACAGATCTTCATAAGACCGTGCCCGCCAGGAATATCAGCTTACGCAGCCAGCGCTTGCTCTAAATCAGCCAGCAAATCTTCAAGGCCTTCAATCCCCACCGACAGGCGAATCAGATTATCGCTGATGCCCAATTTTACGCGGCGCTCTGGCGGCACCGAAGCATGCGTCATCCGCACAGGCTGGCTGATCAGGCTTTCTACACCGCCCAGGCTTTCTGCCAGAGTAAACAGTCTGGTCTGCGTCAACACTTGATGCACATCGGCGTCGTTCCCTTTCAGATAAAACGACACCACCCCGCCGCCGCCTGCCATTTGCGCTTTGGCCAGCGCATATTGAGGATGGCTTTCTAGGTAAGGATATAAAACGCGCTCAACGCGCGGGTGTTGCTCCAGCCATTGAGCGATACGCAGGGCATTATGATTATGCCGCTCCATACGAATCGCCAGCGTACGAATCCCCCGCAGCGCTAAAAAGCTTTGAAACGGATCAAGCACCGCGCCGATAGCGTTTTGCAAAAAGCCTAATTGCTCCGCCAGCTCCGCGTTATCCCCCACCACCACCGCTCCGGCGATCACATCAGAATGGCCATTCAAATATTTGGTTGCCGAATGCAGCACGATATCCACGCCATGCTCCAGCGGGCGCTGCAAAGCGGGGGACGCAAAAGTATTGTCGGCCACTGTAAGCATGCTGTGCGCTTTGGCAATCGCCACGATGGCGCTTAAATCACTCAGGCGGTTCAGAGGATTGGACGGTGTTTCAATCCAGATCATTTGGGTTTCTGGCTTGATAGCCGCTTGCAGCGCTTCTAAGTCGCCGGTTGGCACATAAGTCACCGTTAAGCCTGCGGTACGCTGTTTTACTTTTTCGAATAAACGCCCGCTGCCGCCGTATAAATCATCCACCGCCACTAAGTGACTATTTACCGGCAACAACTCCAATACCGTGGCAATGGCGGCCATGCCGGACGCAAAAGCATAGCCGCGTGTGCCGCCTTCTAAAGCGGCGATCGCCACTTCAAAAGCATCGCGTGTTGGATTGCTGGAGCGCGAATACTCGTACTGATCTGGCTGCCCAGGGGAAGGCTGGCGGAAAGTAGAAGAGGCATAAATCGGGGTATTGATCGCACCCAGTGGATCGCGATGCAGGCCGCTGGTAACGGCAAGCGTTTCAAATGTGCTCATGGGATGGCTCCGGGGGTGTTATGACTATGTGGCAAGGCTAAATCCTGAACCACAGAGTAAAACGAGGGCACAGAGGGCGCAGAGAAATCCAGCTGGTTTTAGGTTTTCTCAGTGAAGCTTTGTGCGCTCAGTGCTCTCTGTGGTTCAGGATTTAACGCTTTTTCCTATTCATCAAAGGTGCTTTAAATACAAACTGCACTCAATATGCAGCGGTGCTTAAGCCGCTTCACTCACAAATTTCTTGCGCCAAAAGGCGAGCAAATCGCTTTGGGTAATCAGGCCGTAAAAGATTTTCTTATCCGCAATCACAGCGATTTTGTCGTCATTAAATACCTGCAATAAATCGCGCAAGGATGTATCAGGGGCAAGGGTTTTAACGTTGCTGCTCATGGCGGCGCGCACCGGCATAGCAAATTGCTGGGGCTCACCGTGTACAGACAATAACAAATCCCACTCGTCGATAATGCCTACAATTTCGCCATTTTCCAGCACCGGCATTTGCGATACATCGTTGCTGCGCATACGCTGCCAGGCTTGGGAAAGCGGCTCATCCGGGTCGGCAATCAAGGTGGCACCGCTGGCGTGCGGACGGCTGATCAGATCGGCCAGATTGCCCGCTTTAGCGTGCTCGATCATGCCCTGATCGATCATCCAGTGATCGTTATACATTTTACTTAAGTATTTATTGCCGCTGTCACCAATAAAAGTCACCACACGTTTAGGCGTGGTTTGCTCACGGCAATAGCGCAGTGCTGCGGCCAGCAGCGTGCCGGAAGAAGCCCCTGCAAATAAGCCTTCGGCCTGCAGCAGAGCGCGGCCGGTTTCAAAGCTTTCTTTATCGCTGATCCGGTAGCTGCGTTTGATTGAGCCGCCTTCAAATTGTGGCGGTACAAAATCTTCGCCTATGCCTTCCACCAGCCAGCTGCCTGCCATGCCAAATGCGCCGGTTTCTACATAATCAGCCAGAATCGAGCCCACCGGATCGGCCAGCACAAACTCAGTTTTCGGGGAAACTTTAGCAAAAAAGCGCGATAAGCCAGTTAATGTGCCGCTGGAGCCCACGCCCACCACGACCGCATCTACTTTTTCATCGAGCTGACGCCAGATTTCCGGCCCTGTGGTTGTTTCATGCGCGGCGGGGTTAGCGGGATTAGTGAACTGATCAATATAAAACGCTCCGGGAATCGCTTGCGCCACGCGGCGGGCTTTATCCTGATAATAATCAGGGTGGCCCTTGCCCACATCAGAGCGGGTCAGAATCACTTCTGCACCCAGTGCCTGCAAGTTCAGCACTTTTTCACGGCTCATTTTATCGGGCACCACCAGCACAGTGCGATAGCCCTTGCGCCCCGCCACCAGAGCCAGCCCCAGGCCGGTATTACCTGCCGTGGCTTCTACAATCGTGCCGCCGGGCTTGAGCTGCCCGTTTTGCTCCGCCGCTTCTATCATCGAAAGTGCAATACGATCTTTGATCGAGCCACCCGGATTTTGGTTTTCAAGTTTGACAAACAAACGACAAAGCCCAGTATCAAGCTGGGTAATTTCAACCACAGGGGTATTACCGATCAAAGATAAAATGGATGCGGAATTCATAAATACTCACTTAATTAACAGCAAGCGCAGAAAAAGAAACGGCTGCTGTATCAGAATAATGCCGCGCCGCCACATCAAGATGCGAGCGCATACGGCCTTTTAAAACATTTTCACCAACATGACTAAATAGCCGATTGGCTGGATCGCTTGCTTCGCCCTGTACTTCTTGAGCAAGGGCCGCCGGAAGCTGCAGCAGCGGCACCGTGGCATCCAGCCTTGGCCCCATAAAGAAGGCATAAGACAAACGTTCCACCCCTGCCGGTGGCGACACCACCCTGTGCACCGTGGCGCGTAAATAGCCATTGGACGACAGCTCTAACAGCTCGCCAATATTCACCACAAAGGTGCCGGGAACCGGCGGCGCATCCAGCCAGCCCTCTGCGGTAGCCACTTGCAGGCCGGATTGAGTATCCTGCATCACCAGCGTAAGCAAGCCCGCATCTTTATGCGCGCCTACGCCCTGCTCTGCCTGCGTTGAGCCAGGGTAGCGAATCATTTTCAGATGCTGAAATGGCTCTCCCCGGTAAAGCGGCGCAAAAATATCAGCAGACTGGCCCAAAGCCAGCGCAAAGGCCTGCATTAAACGCTCGCAAATATCACTTAAAGTATCCTGCCAAAGCAGCAGGCCCGACTTCAGTGCGGGCAAGCTGGCCGGCCATTGATTGGGCCCGCGTAAACGCCGCCATGCGGGCTGCTGATCCAGCGCAGCAAGGCCCTCATTCATAATGTCGAACTGCTCACGCTGATCGGCACGCCCTGCCGTTAGCTCACCGCCAAGACGGGTATAGCCCCTGAAATGCGGCGAATTAACCATGGCCACGGCGGTTTTTTCGGCGTCACTCAGGGCAAAAAATTGCTTAGCCAGCTGCAGCATATCCTGCTGGTATTGCAGGCTGAGCCCATGGCCACGCAGATAAAAAAAGCCGTAATCACGCGCTGCAAGGCGCAAATCACGCAAAAACGCTTCACGATCAGCGCTGTCAAATAATGCTAAATCCAGTATTGGCAAACTCACACACACCTCACACACTCGTTAATCACATTCCTTTTTGGCAATTAAAAGAGCGTCGACAAGAACAAGGCCAAGGCTTAAACATGAGTAATCCCTCAAAGCGCATCATAAAAAAGCTGATTATCGTTGTTTTTTAGAACAAATCGATCTATGTAGCTAGCTTATCCTTTTTTTATATCATTTGGCTATAAAAAATTGATCTGTTAGTGCTTTCCTGTGGAACTTTTGGCCAGGCATTCAGGCTCTGGCATCCTAGGGCTTGTGTTGTACTTTGCTCATGAAAGGTCTAAAACAAAGCATCAGCTCAACAAAGAAGGCAGTGAATAACGCGGATGAATGCTCGTCAGCCCCTGCCAGCTTTCTTTACTCCAGGCTTTCACATTTTCAAGCACCTTTTTATCAGCAAGCAGGTGTGCCGCCTTATTTGGATAAAAAAATGAAATTTATTCTCTTTTTATTCAGTCTGATCTCAGGCCATGCGCTGGCCTTAACACTCACTACTGAAGACTATCCGCCTTTTAATATTGTCGATCCCAAAACACAAAAGGTCAGCGGCATTTCTACAGAAAAAGTAAGTGAAGTCATGCGGCGCAGCAAAGAAGCTTTTACTATCACGCCCTACCCTTGGCTAAGAGCATTTCAATTAGCGCAAAAAGAAACAGACACCTGTGTTTTTTCAACCACGCGCACACCAGAGCGCGAGGCTTTATTTAAATGGGTAGGCCCGTTAGTCAAAAACAATTGGTATATCTTTGCCAGAACAGGCGATACCCGCAGCCCTAAAAACCTGAAAGAATTAAAAGCTTATACAATAGGGGCTTACCGGGGTGATGCCATTGCAGAGTATTTAGAAAAAAATGGCTTTAAAACTGATCTTGCCAAAGCAGATGAAGATAACCCGCAAAAACTGCTCAGCAACCGTTTTGATTTCTGGGCTAGTGGCGAGCTGCTGGGGCTGTATCTTTTAAAAAGAAAAAACCTGAGTGATAAAATCATTCCTATTTTGCTGTTTAACCAGACAGAAATGTATCTGGCCTGTAATTTAAAAACCAGCCAGGCAAAAATAGACAATTTCAATAAAACATTACAGGATATGGATAAAGACGGTACCAACCTCGCCATCGAAAATAAATATCACTGATACCCTGCCCATCCGTATTTCAGCCCCCCCATCAATTCAGTTTCCCGGCCGCATTAAACTCCATCTTTGCAATAAATATTCAATACAAAAACCCCATATTGCACATTAAAATCTGACCTTCCTGCATAGAAAATACGGCGCTTTCCCGCAAATCTGAATATTCGGCAAAGCCTGTAAACGAGCAGCCTGGATTACTTTAAACGGAAGAGGTAAGTCTTTTTTTGGCTATCCAGCTTCTGCCTCAGCAAGCCAAAATCTGTAGCCTCTGAGCACAGGCAAAATTACCATGCCAATAGCAAGCAAAAAATACTGTTCAGCTTTCAGCAATCATGCGAATATTGCATTTGGAAGCAATACTTTAGATCAAAAATGAATATAAATATGCGCAAATTCTTACTTGCAGCCAGCCTGCTGGGCTTTACCCTGCATGCCTCTGCCGCTGATTTACTGGATACCGTAAAACAACGCGGAACCTTAAAAATTGCAGTTGAAGGCACTTACCCTCCATTTAACTACAAAGAAAACAATGAATTAACAGGGTTTGAAGTTGAATTGGCCAAAGCCTTAGCCCAAAAGCTGGGTGTAAAAGCGGAATTCAGCACCAGCGAATGGAGCGCAATGCTGGCAGGCTTACAAGCTGGCAAGTACGATATTGTGATCAATCAGGTTGGTATTACTGATAAACGCAAGGAGACTTTTGACTTCTCCGAGCCTTACACCATCTCCAGCCCGCAGCTGATTGTGCGCAGCAATGAAACACGCAGCTTTAAAAATCTGGATGATTTAAAAGGCAAAAAACTAGGTCTTGGCCAGGGCACTAATTACGCAGACATCGCTAAGGCAGTTGGCAGGATTGATGTTAAAACCTATCCAGGCTCGCAAGAATATTTACAAGACCTGGCCCTTGGCCGCATTGATGCAGCACTGAACGACAGCCTGCTGATTCCGTACATTGTAAAGAAAACCAAGCTGCCGCTTAAAGCAGGCGCGCCCTTGGGTGATCTTGAAAAATCAGGCATCCCTTTTGTGAAAGGCAACCCTAAATTTAAGGCCTCGCTCAATAAAGCCTTGGCGGATTTACAAGCAGATGGTAGTTTCACAAAAATCTCGAAAAAATGGTTTGACCGTGATGTAAGCAAACCGCCTGTTGCACAGTAAAATATCATGGCAGATTCCCAACACACAGAATCTGCCAGATGAGCAAGACCTGCGCCCCCTGTAATAACCGGGGGCTTTTATTTTTGGAGTGATTAATGGATTTACCCGGTTTAATTCAGCTGCTTAAAGACGCCTTTCCTATCCTGCTGCAAGGCGCAGGCTATACGCTGTTTCTAGCTTTGGCTTCCATGCTGGGTGGATTACTGATCGCCATACTGGTTGTCATAATCCGGCTGAGCAAGTTACCCGTGCTGGCGCAGTTAAGCGCCGTGTATGTCAGCTGCATCCGTGGCACACCACTGTTAGTGCAACTCTTTGTGATTTATTTTGGCCTGCCCAGTATCGGCATCCAATTTGAGCCGCTGACAGCCGGTGTACTGGCACTGAGCCTGAATGTCGGCGCCTACTTATCTGAAACGCTGCGTGGCTCTATCAATGGCATTACACAGGGCCAGTGGGACGCGGGTAAAAGCTTGGGGCTGACCAACAGCCAGACGCTGCGCTATGTCGTGGCGCCACAAGCTTTGCGCCTGGCCGTGCCCAGCCTTTCTAACAGCCTGATCAGCCTGATTAAAGATACCTCACTGGTTTCGGTGATTTCGGTCAGCGAGCTGATGCTGGCAAGTAAGGAAGTAATTGCCACCACCTTTCAGCCTTTCCCGCTTTATTTGGCTGCGGCAGCCATTTACTGGGCAATGAGTGCCTCATTTGAAGGCGTACAAAGAAAGCTGGAAGAAAGACTTAACAAAATGTATATCAGATAAACACACAGCCCGATCGGGCAGAGGCCTTTCAATGAGCGAGCCCGCCAGCTTACGCAAAAGCAAGGCCTTTATTTTATTCTGGTTTACCCGCGTGCTCAGCGCGAGTGGCTTCCAGATTTTATCGGTTGCACTGGCGTGGCAGGTGTACTCGCAAAGCCACCAGGTTTTAGATCTTGGCCTGATTGGCCTTGCACAATTTGCACCGCGCCTTTTGTTTATGCTCTCTGCAGGCGATGCAGCAGATCGCTATGACAGGGGCCGTATTGTGGCCATCAGCCAGCTGGTACAAGCGCTGACAGCACTGGCGCTGGCCTGGGTGGCCACTCAGGCACAGCTTGGCCGTGAATGGATTTTTCTGCTGGCCGTGATTCTGGGCACCGCCCGCACCTTTGAAATGCCCGCCCTGCAGGCTTTGTTACCGAGCCTGGTTCCATCAGCCCTGCTGCCCTCCGCTTTAGCGGCATCCTCATCCGGCATGCAGGCCGCCACGATTATCTCGCCTGCTCTGGGCGGTTTTTTATATGTATTGGGTGCCAGCAGCGTGTATAGCATCAGCGCAGCGCTCTATTTACTGGCACTCTGGCTGATCATGCAATTACCTGCCGCCTTGCCCAGAGCCATCAGCACCGAGGCACGCCTGCCCGCCTTACTGGCAGGGATACGCTATATCCGCAGCAAACCCGAGCTGCTCGGTGCTATCTCGCTTGATCTCTTTGCCGTTTTACTTGGCGGAGCCACCGCCCTGCTGCCGGTTTATGCCCGGGATATCCTGCTCACCGGCCCGGTGGGGCTGGGTGCATTACGCTCTGCACCTGCAGTTGGTGCCTTAGGGATGTCCGTCTGGCTGGCCTGGTACCCGCCGCAGCGGCGGGTGGGCAAGCTGATGTTTGCTGCCGTAGCGCTTTTTGGCATCGCAACCATGGTGTTTGGGGCATCCCGCTCATTTCCCTTATCACTGCTGGCGCTCGTGATCCTGGGGGCAAGCGATATGATTAGTGTGGTTATCCGATCATCGCTGGTACAGCTTGAAACGCCGGATGAAATGCGGGGCAGAGTCAGCGCCGTCAATGCGCTTTTTATTGGCGCATCCAACCAGTTGGGGGAATTTGAATCAGGCCTGACAGCGGCCGCATTCGGTACCGTGCCATCGGTCATAATGGGTGGCGCAGGCACCCTGATGGTAGCAGGCATCTGGATCAAAAAATTTCCGGCACTTGCAAAAAGGGACCGGCTTTATAAGAGGTAATGCAGGCCGCAGAATAATTACTGGGTATATTCATTAATCATTTTCGTAATAATGCCGGTTTTTTTCAGCTCTTCAATAGCCATATTCATTTTTAAAATAAAGTCTTCTTTTTCAGGCCACTTATACTCACTGCCATACGCAATAAAGGCATCTTCTTCAGAAATTTCTGCCGCTTCAATTAGTTTTATTTTTGATGCCTCAAACGCATTTTTCCATTTTCTCAGACTGTAAATAACGGATAATCTGTCATTCGCATAACAAGCGATCCGGCCCACCAGTAATTTTTTAATATTTGGATCATTGCCTTTCACCTCCTCAATACTCAGCCTGCCTGATTTAACCGCAGCCACCATTTTGTCACCTAGTGTAAATCCAAGATTAACGCCAATAAGCAAACCATAAAAATCATTTGGAAATACCTTATGAGAGGGAGAAATCATATCTTCCCGGCAAAACAGCACCACGCGCTCCCGGTAAACTGGCACAGAATAAGCCTGTATATAACGGCGGTCTTTATTCAGATAAGGCGGAAACAAAGCAAAAACACGGCCATTTTCAATGCCTTTTAAACCACGCTTCCATGGAACAGGCCGCAGCTCCAGCAAATAATCAGGGGCCAGTTTTTCTGCTGCAAGCTTTAAAAAATCAACATAAATGCCTTTATATTGCCCGTTTTCAATAAAAGAATAAGGTGCATAATCATCATCGCCTTCGATAATGACTTTCTCTGCCGCAGATATTTTTGCTGCAAAAAGTAAAAGCATATAAGCAAGGAAAAGCTTCATCAGCTGGCCCCTTATCCGGCAGAAAAAGTAAAACATTGTCCAGACTTCCGCCTTCAGAATAGTCCATGATGCTTGTTTCACCCTGCTTAAAGCGGAGCGCACAAACAGGCAACCCGCTGAGCGCTATTTCTGCAGCCCAGCCGGCTTCCACTAAAAATCAAGGACTTAAAAACCACAGAATCGTTTTAACAGAGGATTTAAAACCTGCAAGCCACAGGCAAGTCACTTACTATCAAGTATTCTGACTAAAACTGATCACTGAATAGGTAAGCCATGCTGCAATTGCCTGAACTGGTTGAACTGGAAGAAATCATCCTGCAGGCAGGTGATGCACTCCATTTACAACAGCATGGTGAGGTCAAAAGTGCAGAAATCAGCTTTCCCCTTTACAGCATCAGTATGGGCAGCCAAAAACCCGAAGCGCCTGTGCTTGGTTTTTTTGGCGGCGTGCACGGGCTGGAGCGCATCGGCAGCCAGATTGTGCTGGCATTTTTGCGCTCTTTATTAGTCAGGCAGCGCTGGGACAGCAGCTTGCAGCGCAAGCTGGAAACCATGCGCCTTGTCTTTATGCCGCTGATTAATCCCATCGGGATTGCCCGTGGCACCCGCAGCAACGGGCGTGGCGTCGATTTAATGCGTAATGCCCCGGTTGAATCCAGTGAAAAGACCTCCTTTCTGGTGGGGGGCCACCGCATCAGCCCTCTTTTGCCCTGGTACAGAGGTGAATTTAATTCACAAATGGAATTAGAAAACCAGGCGCTTTGCCATGTGGTTAAAACTCAATTACTCAGCAGCCCATTCAGCATCGCGCTCGATTGTCATTCGGGATTTGGCTTAAGAGACAGAATATGGTTTCCCTATGCCCACACCCGCAGCCCTTTTCCTAATTTACCTGAAATCTATGCGCTAAAAGCTTTGTTTGATCAAAGCTATCCGCACCACCCCTATGTCATTGAGCCGCAGGCTTTACAATATTGCACCCATGGGGATATTTGGGACTATCTGTATCAGGAGAATAGCGGCAGCGGCCATTTATTTCTGCCGCTCACGCTGGAATTAGGCTCATGGTTATGGGTAAAAAAAAACCCCCGGCAATTAATGTCGCTGCTGGGGTTATTTAATCCTATTGTGCCACACCGTCAGCAGCGCGTATTACGCAGCCATTTATTACTTTTTGAATTTTTATTACGCGCAGTGCACGATCACACTCACTGGCTTCCTAAAACCAATCATTATTTAAACTGTAAAGAAGAAGCGGAAGCTTTATGGTACGGAATACTATGAAAACATGGGTTTTATTACGCGGGCTGATGCGGGAATCCAGGCATTGGGGTGAATTTATTCCCAAGCTGCAAACGGCTTACCCCAATGACAGACTGATCACAATTGACTGGCCGGGCAATGGCCTTTTGCATCAGGAAAAAAGCCTGATCGATATCAGCGATATGGTCAGCCATATCCGCCAGACTTTAATTAATCAGCAATGCAGCGGCCCATTTTATGTGCTGGCCATATCCCTTGGGGCAATGGCTGCCGTTGCATGGGCCAATGCGTTTCCAAAAGAAATACGGGCCTGCATTCTGATCAATACCAGTTTGCGGCCCTTTAATCCTTTTTATCACCGCCTGCGCCTGCAAAGCCTTCCCGCTTTAATCCGCGTATTATTCAGTGATACGGCGGGCAAAGAAAAAATCATTTTAGAATTAACCAGCACCCGCCAGCCTCAGGCCGCATTAGCCCAATGGATTCAATTTCAAAAAGAGTTTCCTGTTTCACGAGCCAATATCCTGCGCCAACTCGCTGCAGCGATGTTTTATCGTGCCAGCAAACCCGATGTACCGCTTTTACTGTTATCCGGGGCCAAAGATCAGCTGGTCAGCCCGGCCTGCTCGCAAACGCTGGCAGAAAAATGGCAAGTGCCCTGCTGGGTTAACACACAGGCAGGGCACGATTTACCGCTGGACGACGGCGATTGGGTACTCAATAAACTGGCCCTGTATTTAATGAGCCTGCATTAATTGCTCATCAAGCGCCTGAATACACGCTTGCATTTGATTGCGGCATTGCTCAATTAAAGCGGGTAAATCATCCTGCGTTAAGCCCACAGTAGGAATAGGAGCCAGCGATTTCATCAAAAGCTCGGTGCCCTGCCACTGATTAAGCTGCATATGATTAATATAGGTGCTCACACAGACCGGCAAAATAGGCACACCCGCATTAATCGCCATTTGAAAAGCCCCTTTTTTAAAGGGCAATAAACCACGGCCTTTATTACGAGTGCCTTCTACAAAAACCCAGATTGATGTGTCTTTATGCTGCAAGGTATCTGTGGTGGCCAGCATGGCTTTTTTAGCCCGCTGAGAATTGCCACGGTCTATCAGCACATTGCCCGCCAGCCAGAATAGCTGGCCAAAAAATGGGATCCATTTCAGGCTTTTTTTACCAATCGTTACGGTGCGCGCTGGCACCGCGCCACCAAAAACAAAGAGGTCATAGTTTGACTGGTGATTCGCAATAATCACGCAAGAGCGCTGATGCTCCAGTAAATCTTTTATCTCGGCCTTTACTTTAAAGCCAAGAATACGCATGGCAGGCAGCGAATAAAGGCGCCCGCAAAGGCGACTATTATCGGGATTAAACGGGCGGCAGAGTCCAATCAGGATGCCAATCATGCCAGCTAAAATAAAGTGCACCGACATCAAAAGCATACGAAGCGAATAAAGCATACAAGCGCCCATGGTAAGAAAGGGCAGCAGTGTACGGATCTATGGGCTACTTCACAATCAAAGTCGCCGAATGGTTGAGCATGATCAGATTCAGCAATAGAGATTTAAAGCCCCAACAAAGAGGGCCAGTGTATTTCATAGCGAACGATTAAATCGTTCACCATGAAACACACAGGCCCTCCTGAAGGCGCTTTCATCTACCGGCTTTTAACCAGCAATATGTGTTTACCAAAAAGCTTATGCGGCTACCGGCACAATACGTAATTCAACGCGGCGATTTAAGCTGCGCCCTGCTTCAGTCTCATTACTTGCCCGCGGCTCTGTCTTGCCCCGGCCCAAAGCATCAAGACGAATCGCATTCACATTACGGCTGACAAAATAATCGGATACGGCCTGAGCACGTCGCTCGGAAACACTTTGATTAATGGCAACGCTGCCGGTGTTATCGGTATGACCCACAATAGAAATGCTGGTTTTGCCATATTGGTTCACAATTTTGGCAATCTTATCGAGTGTTGGGGTATAGCCTGGCTTTAGCACTGAAGAATTAGTATCAAAACCGGTGCTTGAAGTCATGCTCACCAGCAGTGACTGATCAGCCATTTTTTGTACGGTGATATCACCACGCTGAATTTCTGCTGCTAATTGCTGCTGAAAATCTTTGGTTTGCTTATCCATATAATAGCCAATACCGCCCCCCGCCAGGCCACCACCCACAGCACCAATCAAGGCGCCCTTGCCACGATTATTATGATTAATTGCAGCACCGGCTACCGCACCACCTACCACACCAATCAAAGCGCCCAGCTCAGTTTTATTTAAATCGCGCTTTTCCCCCAGATCATTGGTGGCACACGCTGAAAGCGTTAACGCAAGAATAAGAGGAAGGGTGATACGCATGCGAACTCCTTTTGAATATGAAATCGAAACATGTTTAAAAAAAACATGCTGATTCAATATTCTGCTGAATGAATAAAGCCCGATTGTAAACGGCTTGGCCTGAAAATCATTCAAAAGGATTTGGGCATATTACCCAATAGGTATAAGTAAAAGACAATATTACTTTTTTAAAACAAAATCTTAAATCAGCCTGAGCATTCAAAATTGAGAGTAAAACGGTAAAAATCCCCTATATAAAAGAGAATAAGCTCACAGCCAGCGGCCTGCTGATTCACCCGCAAAATACCGGTGCAACCAGCAGACCACTAAAACAAGATTAAGTCACAACGGTGGGCTGCACCATACCCGTAAAGGTCTGAATTTGTGCCAGCTCTCGTGAAACTGTAATTAAATCCGCCAGTGCCGCCTGTGTTTCTGCGCCATGCCCAGCTGCATCTGCCTGATATTTTTCCAGGTAAACCCGCAGCGTTGCCCCCGCCGTACCTGTGCCGGAAAGCCGGTAAATAATCCGGTCGCCACCCGCAAAAATAATCCGCACGCCCTGCTTAGCGCTGTGCGAGCCATCTACCGGATCATCGTAAGCAAAATCATCGGTAAGCCTCACCACTTGCCCGCCCAGGCTCTGCCCTGCCAATTCTGGCAGGCGTGCTCTGAGAGCAGCCATCAGGTTTTCCGCTGCATCACTGGCAATCTCTTCAAAATCATGGCGCGAATAAATATGGCGGCCAAAACGTGCCCAGTGTGCAGTGATGATTTCTTCTACCGATTTGCCCGTTACGGCCAGCAGATTCAGCCAGAACAGCACCGCCCACACGCCGTCTTTTTCCCGCACATGATCCGATCCCGTGCCATAGCTTTCTTCACCGCACAGCGTCACCTTGCCCGCATCGAGCAGATTGCCAAAAAACTTCCAGCCGGTTGGCGTTTCATAGCAGACAATGCCCAGCGCTTTGGCAACGGCATCCACCGCTGCAGAGGTTGGCATGGATCTGGCCACACCGGCCAGGCCTTTACGATAGCCCGGCACCAGGGTGGCATTCGCGGCCAATACCGCCAGGCTATCCGATGGCGTCACCACAAAATTGCGTCCCAGCACCATATTTCGGTCTGCATCGCCATCGCTGGCCGCTCCAAAATCTGGTGCATAATCTGCTGACATTGAGGCAATCAGCTCAGTAGCATGGGCAGGATTGGGGTCCGGATGATGACCGCCAAAGTCTTCCAGCGGCACGCCATTCACCACCGTACCGCGAGGCGCACCAAGCAGACCTTCTATAATCTCTGCCGCATAGGGGCCAGCAACCGCCGACATGGCATCAAACTGCATACGGTTGCCCGCAGCAAACCATGCGCGAATCGCGTCAAAATCAAATAAATCCTGCATCAGTACTGCGTAATCGGCCACCGGATCGATGATCTCTACCGCCATGCCTGCCACACTAAAGCTGCCAAGCACGTCCAAATCTAAATCCGCCGCATCGCTGATCTGGTACTGGCTGATGCTGCTAGTGTGCTGGTAAATCGCTTCGGTGATTTTTTCTGCGGCCGGGCCGCCATTATCGGTATTGTATTTAATGCCAAAATCGCCATCCGGCCCGCCCGGATTATGGGACGCCGATAAAATAATCCCACCCGTAGCCGCGTATTTACGAATCACGTTGCTGGCCGCTGGCGTGGATAAAATCCCACCCCGCCCGAGAATCACCTGAGCGACGCCATTGGCAGCAGCCATCTTCAAAATAATCTGCACCGCCACCCGATTATAAAAACGCCCGTCCCCACCCAAAACCAGGGTGCCGCCTTTAAGTGCAGGCACAGCATTAAAAATGGCCTGAACAAAGTTTTCTAAATAATGCGGCTGCTGAAAAACGGTGACTTTCTTACGTAAGCCCGAAGTACCAGGGCGCTGACCAGCGACAGGCTGTGTATTGACGACTTTCAAACGGAGTTCCTTATAAATAACAGGGCTTATCTTACGAAAACCCAAACCCTGAACCACCGAGGACTCGGAGAACGCGGAGTTTCACGGAGAAAAGCGATTGAGTGATCCGTACTTACGAGCTAACTAAACTTGGTTTTACTTATATTTGAATACAACGTAATAAACATAATGATTACGCTCTCGGCATCGGGCTTTTACTCCCCTTGAAGCACGCCGAAGCGAGGAATAAGCGGGGCGGGGTAGTCGTCAATTCGTGTTTGAGCGCAGCGAGTTGAATTGACGCCGCCTCGATTGTCCGCAGTGAGGGGCCTTCGTGCTGGTCGGGGCGGCCTTCTTTTGGTTCTTTTCTTGGCCGTTCAAGAAAAGAACGCCCCCACGGTGGCTACCGTTCCTAAATCAACGTGCCGAAGGCACTAAAAAGCCAGTAGATATAAAGCGCAAAGCGTTTCATATCTATTAAAAAATCAACTTCAACTACTCTCCAAAATCGTCACGCTCCTTGCGGCCACACGGCAGTCGTGAGGATTAATTTCTGATTCTGCATCCCCTGTGCTGGCTAGTCTCAGCCCCCACATCCCTGCTGGCAAGCGAAAATGTACCTGGTGAGCGGATGCATTAATCATGATCAATAAACGCCCGCCCAGCTGTATCATCATCGCCCGCCCACCTGCATCTTCCCAGTCATGCGAATGAAGCGGCGCGCCAGAAGGGTTGAGCCATTCTACGTCGGCCCTTCCCCATTCATCATGAATGCCGGTCCACCAGCGCCCAGACATCAACACATCGCAGGATTTACGAACAGCAATCAGCTCCGCTACATACTCAACCAACCCCGGCTCAGCCAGCTGCCAGTTCAGCCAGTTAATTTCATTATCCTGACAATAGGCATTGTTATTGCCCTGCTTAGTATGCCCCAGCTCGTCTCCGGCCAGAAACATGGGGGTGCCTTGCGCTAATAAAACGGTTGCCAGCATAGCTTTCATCGAGCGTAATCGCAATATATTCACGCCGTTATCTTTGCTTGGCCCTTCCTCGCCACAATTCCAGCTTAAATTATGATTATGCCCGTCGCGGTTATGCTCTTTATTAGACTGATTATGCTTATGATTATATGAAACCATATCACGCAGATTAAAGCCGTCATGGGCACAGATAAAATTCACCACCGCAATGGGTCGCCGCCCCTGGCGATGAAATGAATCACTTGATGCGGCAAAGCGCTGGGCAAACAGTGCACGGTGTACGCCATCGTGCAGCCAGAATTTGCGCATCACATCACGAAACTGATCAGACCATTCTGCCCAGCCATTTGGGAAATGCCCAAGCTGATAGCCGCCGTGCCCCACATCCCATGGCTCGGCAATTAATTTAACCCCGGATAAAAGCGGATCTTGCCCAATCGCAATAAAAAAAGGCGCTTGCGGGCTGAAATGCTGATCCACCCGGCCAAGAATTGGCGCTAAATCAAATCTGAAGCCATCTACATGGCATTGGCTCACCCAATAACGCAAACTATCCATCACCATTTGTAAAACACGCGGGTGGCTTAAATTAAGCACATTGCCGCAGCCAGACCAGTTTTCATACTGATCAGGCTGCCCTGGCTTTAATACATAGTAATTGGCATTGTCGATACCGCGCAGGGATAAAGTCGGCCCCATATCGCTCGATTCAGCGGTATGGTTAAACACCACATCCAGCAATACCTCCACCCCAATGCCATGCAAGGCTTTCACCATATCGCGAAATTCGGATAAAGGCGTGGTGCCTTCTCGCCCCGACCAATAATGAGTTTCCGGTGCAAAAAACCCCAGGCTGTTATAACCCCAATAATTACTTAAACCCTGTTTTAATAAATGCGATTCATCGGTAAAAAAATGAATGGGAAGTAATTCAACAGCGGTAATACCCAGTTTTTTTAAATGCGCCAATATGGCGGGATGCGCTAATCCTGCGTAGCTGCCCCGTATTTCTTCCGGCACATCAGGATGCAGCATGGTCATGCCGCGAACATGGGCCTCATAAATAATCGTTTCGGCTAAAGGAATATGCGGCGGCTTTTCATCACCCCAGTCGTAAGGCTCGGCAACCACCTTCGCCTTGATGGCAATTGCCGCGTTGTCGATCGGATCAGGCAAGCCCGGCTGATCTTCCTGATAGCCAAAGCTGCGCGGATCATTACTGAACTCGCCCACAATGGCATGTGCATAGGGATCAAGCAGCACTTTATTGGGGTTAAAGCGATGCCCCTGCGAGGGCTGATAAGGACCATGCACACGATAGCCATAAACCAATCCGGCAGGCGCATCGGGCAAATAGCCGTGCCAGACATCGTTTGTGCATTCTGTCAGCTCAAAACGTGCGGCTTCGTTAATTCCTGAAGCATCAAACAGGCACAGCTCCACCCTTGTAGCGTGCTCAGAAAACAAGGCAAAGTTCACACCATCCCCATCAAAGGTTGCACCCAGCGGATACGGCGTTCCTTCTTCCAGCTTCATACGAGCTCCCTTTTTTATTACGCAATATTAAATAACTAAACCTTGAACCACAGAAGACACAGAGAACACGGAGCGCCACAGAGAAATTCACAAAGAGGATTAATCATTTATGGCTTATTTAAATTTACTAAAAATTTAATATTATCTTTTACAAAAAAAGCCATAACATATTCATTAAAAAAGCATTCCTCTTTGAATTTCCATATCCTCAGTTTTTTTAATATATAACAATATTTCAAATATCCAAATCACCTGGATATTGAGTTAATCCCCCAGCCACTTAAAATAAAGCGTCGCTAAAGGTGGTATCGTCATCGCTAAGGATTGCGGGTATTGCTGGCTGGCGATATTTTCACTCTGACATTCACTATTGCCCACATTACCCCCCTGGTAATACATCGAATCCGTATTAATGACTTCAATATAGCGCCCGGCATTAGGCACGCCTACCCGGTATTGGTGGCGCACTTCGGGGGTAAAGTTAGCGACAATCAGCACAAAGTCATTTTCTGAATGGCGGCTGAACGCAAAAATAGAATGAATTGCATCATCTGCAATAATCCAGTTAAAGCCGCGTGGCTCGAAATCAATTTGATGTAAAGCGGGCTGACTTTGGTAAATCTGATTTAAATCCCGCACTAAAGCCTGCACGCCCCGGTGCCATGCCGATTCAAGCAAATGCCAGTCCAGACTATGCTGATGCGACCACTCCCGCACCTGCGCCCACTCCGAGCCCATAAATAAGAGTTTTTTACCCGGATGCGCCCACATAAAGGCGTAATAGGCGCGCAAATTGGCAAATTGCTGCCAGATATCCCCCGGCATACGGCTGAGTATCGAGCCTTTGCCATGCACCACTTCATCGTGCGAAAGCGGCAGTACAAAGCGCTCATCAAAGGCGTACATCAGGCTAAAGCTCATTTGATTGTGGTGATGCTGGCGATAAATGGGATCAAGCTGCATATAGCCTAGGCTATCGTGCATCCAGCCCATATTCCATTTGTAATTAAAGCCCAGCCCGCCCTTAGCGACAGGCTGAGTCACCGCAGGAAAAGAAGTCGATTCTTCGGCAAAGGTCACGGCATAAGGGCATTCGCTGGCGAGGATTTCACTCATTTCGCGCAAAAAGGCAATCGCCTCTAGGTTTTCCCGCCCGCCCCATTCATTAGGAATCCATTCCCCTGCTGCCCGCGAATAATCGCGGTAGAGCATCGACGCCACCGCATCGACGCGTAAACCATCCACGCCAAAGCGCTCTATCCAATAGAGGGCATTACCAATTAGATAATTTTTAACTTCATTACGCCCGTAGTTATAAATCAGCGTTTTCCAGTCAAGATGAAAACCTTCCCGTGGATCGCTGTGCTCAAACAGGGGCGTACCGTCAAATTGCGCCAGGCCAAAGCTATCCCCAGGGAAATGACCAGGCACCCAATCAAGCAAAACGCCAAGACCCATTTCATGCGCGGCTTGCACAAAGGACTTAAAATCCGCTGCGCTGCCCAACCTTGCCGTTGGTGCATAAAGCCCCAGCGGCTGATAGCCCCAGGAGCCATCAAAGGGGTACTCGCTGATGGGTAACAGCTCCAGATGCGTAAAACCCAGCTCTTTTACATAGGGAAGCAGTTGTGCTGCAAGCTCGTGCCAGTTTAAGCAGCGATAGCCGTCTTCCGGTACGCGCCGCCATGAGCTTAAATGCACTTCATAAATACTGATGGGCGCATCGCCCTGATTAGCCGCCCGCCTGCCAGCAAACTCTGGCACTTTGGGCGGGCATCCTGCCACTTTGGAGGCTGTGCCGGGGCGCAGTTCGGCGGCAAAGGCGTAAGGATCTGCTTTTAACTGACGAGCCCCCGCCTGATCAAGAATCTCAAATTTATAGCAAGCGCCTTGTTCAACGCCGGGAATAAAAACCTCCCAAACGCCGCATTCCCGCCGTAAACGCATGCCATGCCGGCGGCCATCCCATAAATTAAAATCGCCCACCACTGCCACCCGCTGGGCGTTCGGTGCCCACACAGCAAAAACCACACCACTGACATCATCTATTTGCTGCGGGTGAGCGCCCAGTTTCTCAAAGGGGCGATGATGCGTCCCTTCGCTTAATAACCAAACATCCATCTCGCCCAGGATGGGGGCAAAGCGGTAAGGATCTTCCAGCACGATTTCCTGCTCTCCCCACTGCACTGCAAGGCGATAGCTAAATACTTTTTTACGGCGGGGAATATGGCCGGCAAACAGGCCTCGTTCATCAACCAGGCGAAGCGCCACAAGGCGGCTGCCTGTGGCGCTGTCAATCACCACACAGGCGCTGGCATCGGGTAAAAAAGCCCTGACGCAAATCCTGCCGCCATCCAAGTGCATGCCAAGTACGGCAAAGGAATCGCCATAGCCAGCACTGCAGATTGCTTCTGTCAGATCAGAATCGAGCCCGCTCATCATTGCCTGCTTAAGATCATGTTAATCGCACAATATCGCTTTCATCATAGTCATTGCCCCCAGTAAGCGCTCCCCTTCGTGCTCAAAGTCGAGTAAAATGCTCAACTTTAGTGCCTGGCTTTAGCTCATTATGCTTGCTCGTCTGCGTGAAAATATCTCTGTGGTCTTCGACCGCGACCCTGCCGCCCGTAATATTTTAGAAGTGGTCTGCTGTTATCCGGGGTTTCATGCACTGTCGCTGCACTTAGTAGCCAATGGCTTATGGCGGCGTGACTGTAAGCTTTTAGCCCGCATGGTTTCGCACTTTTCACGCTTTATTACCGGTATTGAAATCCACCCCGGCGCAACAATTGGCCGCCGTGTGTTTATTGATCACGGTATGGGTATTGTGATTGGCGAAACCGCCGAAGTAGGCGACGACTGCACGCTTTATCATGGCGTAACACTGGGCGGCACATCATGGAATAAAGGCAAGCGCCACCCTACTTTAGAACGCGGCGTGATTGTGGGCGCAGGCGCAAAAATCCTTGGCCCAATTACCGTGCATGAGGGCGGCAAGGTAGGCTCTAATGCCGTGCTGGTAAAAGACGTACCCGCCAATGCTACAGCCGTTGGCATCCCCGCCCGGATTATCGAAGAAGCAGATAAATCCAGGGCGGCCAAAGCCGAACAAATGGGCTTTTCGGCCTATGGTATTTCTGCCGACATGAATGACCCCATCGTTAAAGCCATCCACGGCATGCTTGATCATTCAGTTACCACCGATAAGCGCATCGAAGCCATTCTGGCTAAGCTCGAGCAGCTGGGCGTGAACTGTGAAGCAGAAAGAGCCGAAGGCGACCAGTTTGACCCTGGCTACCTCAACCGGATTGTGGATTAAGGACTGGGGGGAGTTGGAAGTGGTGAGTCGTGAGTCAAAATAGAATGAACAGTGCGTGGCACTAAACTTACCTCCCCACCCCCTACTCCCCCATTCCCGACTCACGACTCCCCACCCCCACCTCATCAATACTTGACTAAATCACTCTGGTATTTTAGCATTGGCCTGTAATGAGAGGAAAATCATGCGACTGACGACCAAAGGCCGTTTTGCTGTAACGGCAATGCTAGACCTTGCACTGCGGGAATCCGCGGGGCCGGTGACGCTTTCCGGCATTAGCGAGCGCCAACATATTTCGCTCTCCTATTTAGAGCAACTGTTTGGCAAGCTGCGCCGTCGCGAGCTGGTAGACAGCGTGCGCGGGCCCGGCGGCGGCTATTGCCTCGCCAAAGATGCCAGCCTGATTACCGTTGCCGATATTATTTTAGCGGTGGACGAGCCGCTGGACGCCACCCAATGTGGCGGCAAAGAAAACTGCCATGACGAAGGCCGCTGTATGACGCACGACCTTTGGGCAAGCCTGAACAGCACGATCTTTGATTACCTCGCCTCGATCAGTCTGGCGCAGTTGATAGACAAACATCAGGCCAAGCAAAAACGCTGCAATGACAGCATTTTACTCGGCAGTATCAAGCCTTCTCGTATTGAATCTGGAGCATCCGCAAAATGAGCGCGACCAAACCTATCTATCTTGACTATTCAGCCACCACACCAGTGGATCCACGTGTTGCAGCCAAGATGATTCCCTGTTTAACCGAGCACTTCGGCAACCCTGCATCGCGCTCACACGCCTTTGGCTGGGAAGCGGAAGCGGCTGTAGAAGAAGCACGTGAACAGGTTGCCGCGCTGGTTAATTGCGATCCAAAAGAAATCGTCTGGACCTCCGGTGCCACCGAATCCAACAACCTGGCCTTAAAAGGTGCAGCGCACTTTTACAAGGCCAAGGGCAAGCATTTAATTACTGTTAAAACAGAACACAAAGCCATTCTGGATACCATGCGCGAGCTGGAACGCGAAGGCTTTGAAGTGACTTATTTAGATGTAAAAGACAACGGTCTGCTTGATTTTGATGTACTGAAAGCGGCGATTCGCCCGGACACCATCCTGATCTCAGTGATGTTTGTTAATAACGAAATCGGCGTGATCCAGGATATCCCGGCAATTGGCGAATTATGCCGCGAAAAAGGCATTATCTTCCATGTGGATGCCGCGCAAGCCACAGGTAAGGTGGTGATTGATCTGGCCGCGCTTAAAGTCGATTTAATGAGCTTTTCAGCGCACAAGACTTACGGCCCTAAGGGCATCGGCGCGCTGTATATTCGCCGCAAGCCACGTATCCGCCTTGAAGCACAAATGCACGGCGGCGGTCATGAACGTGGTTTCCGTTCTGGCACGCTGGCAACGCACCAAATCGTCGGCATGGGCGAAGCATTCCGTATCGCAAAAGAAGATATGGGAACCGAGCTGGAACGCATGCGTATGCTGCGTGACCGCCTGTGGGCAGGTTTATCCGACATCGAAGAAGTCCACCTGAACGGTGATATGGAACAGCGTGTTCCGCATAATCTGAATGTGAGCTTTAACTATGTAGAAGGCGAATCGCTGGTGATGGCTCTGAAAGAGCTGGCCGTATCCAGTGGCTCTGCGTGTACATCGGCATCTTTAGAGCCGTCTTACGTATTGCGTGCTCTTGGCCGCTCGGATGAGCTGGCACATTCATCGATCCGCTTCACCATCGGCCGCTTTAATACCGTAGAAGAAATCGACTTTGCGATTGCTTTAATTCGCAGCAAAATCGGCAAACTGCGTGAGCTGTCGCCGCTTTGGGATATGTACAAAGAGGGGATCGATATCTCCACCATCGAATGGGCCGCCCACTAAATTTAGCGTGCCTCGCAGCCCTGTGCGGCGTTGCAAAGCCCCTCGTTTACAAATAGTAAACGTCGTGACTTTGCGCCTTGCCCAGAACTGCGATCCACACTAAATGCAGTCCTAATGATGATTATTAACAGTACGCAGTTTGGGTTAGCAGGATCGTCAGCCGTTTTTAGCTGACGATATCGCGTAACCCAGCACACTCAGTTAACAAGATGTTGGGTTACACACCTGCGAACCACAGCAAAAGTAAAGAGGCACACAAAATGGCATACAGCGAACAAGTTCTGGATCACTATGAAAACCCACGTAATGTTGGCGCGTTTGAAAAAGGCGACGACAACGTAGGGACTGGCATGGTGGGCGCTCCGGCCTGTGGCGACGTGATGAAGCTGCAAATCAAGGTAGGCGCAGACGGCATTATCGAAGATGCTAAATTTAAAACCTACGGCTGTGGCTCGGCGATTGCATCGTCTTCCTTAGTTACCGAATGGGTAAAGGGCAAGACGCTCGATCAGGCTTTGAGCATTAAAAACACACAAATTGCCGAAGAATTAGCGCTGCCGCCGGTTAAAATCCACTGCTCTATCCTGGCAGAAGACGCCATTAAAGCAGCGGTAGCGGATTACAAAACCAAGCACGGTTAATCTATTGGTTCAACTTACGGCGTAATGCGTCTGGATAAGCGATGACGCAGTGTTATTGCGAGGCAAAAAAATGGCTCTTACATTAAGTGAAAGTGCAGCAACCCATATTTCCAATTTTCTGGCAAAGCGTGGTAAAGGTCTTGGCGTGCGTCTGGCCGTTAAAACCTCGGGTTGTTCCGGCATGGCGTATAAGCTTGAGTTTGTCGATGTCGCCTCCGATACAGATTTAGCTTTTGAAAGCTTCGGGGTAAAAATTTTCACCGACAGCAAATCACTCGCTTACCTTGATGGCACCGAGCTGGACTTCACCAAGGAAGGCCTGAACGAAGGGTTTAAATTTAATAACCCCAACGTTAAAAACGAGTGCGGCTGCGGCGAAAGCTTTAACGTTTAGTACGCAAATGCAGCAAGCCTTTGAAACCATAAATCTTCACCACGGAGCTCACGGAAAAAAAACGAGAAAAACAAACCAGAGGACACCCACTCTAAAATAAGTTTTTCTCCGCGTCCTCCTTTTCCTCCGTGGTTTAAGATTTGGGTTTTAAAGCAGCATTTCCCCCCCTTCCCCGCCAAAAACGCCATGAACTTCGACTTTACGCAAAACCACTTCGCCCTCTTCGGCTTGCCTGCCAGGTTTGCACTCGACCAGCGCAGCATTGACAGCAATTACCGCAGCTTACTTGCCACTTATCATCCCGATCGCTTTGCCAGCGAGAACGATGCTGTGCGCCGTATGAGCCTGCAGATTGCCACCCAAGTCAATGAAGCCTATCAAACGCTCAAATCCCCGATTGCCCGTGGCCGCTATTTACTCAAGCTGGCCGGCGTCGACACGCAGGAAGAAAGCAATACAGCCATGCCGATTGATTTTTTAATGAATCAAATGGAATGGCGTGAGGCGATTGGCGATGCAAAAACCACGCAGAATATTGAAAGCTTAGAAAATATAGGCAGAGAACTGGCCGCTGAAACCAGCGCGCTGGAGCAACACCTTGCCAGCCTGCTGGACGAAACGCATGATTTAAGCGCGGCCACCGTTGCCGTGCGTAAACTTCGCTTTATGGAAAAACTGGAGCAGGAAATTGGCGACGCCATAGAAACCCTGCTGTTTTAAATTACATAATGGCTAATCTCAGCCCAACTCTATTAACTAAAGCAAAGCTAATGGGAAAAGATGCTTTTCATAGGTTGGGTTAGCTGGTTTGCGTGGCCCATTTATGGCTACGCGATAAGACTGCTAACCCAAGCTACGAATTCATCTTAAGTTGATAGGGTTGGCTTAAGAAGACCTCTTAAAGCACGCTTTTTAAAGAATAGCGAAGCAAGCTATCTTACGGATGAAACATGGCCTTATTACAAATTTCTGAGCCGGGTCTATTTGCCGAGCCACATCAGCACCGCCTTGCAATCGGCATTGATCTTGGCACGACCAACTCCTTAGTTGCCTCGGTAAAAAGCGGCAGCGCCGTCTGTTTGCCGGATGAGCAGGGCCGCACGCTGCTGGCCTCCGTGGTGAATTACGGCAAGGATGGCGAAACCCGTGTGGGCTGTGGTGCACTGGCACGCCAGAATGATGACCCAAGCAACACCATCAGCTCGGTCAAACGTTTTATGGGCCGTGGCATTAATGATATTGCCGATTTAGCCACGCCCTACCGCTTTGTAGACGAGCCGGGCATGCTCAAAATATCGACACGCGCGGGGGTAAAAAGCCCGGTTGAAGTATCGGCAGATATTCTGCGCACGCTTAAAACCCGCGCCGAGCAAAGCCTCGGTGGCGAGCTGGTTGGCGCAGTGATTACTGTACCGGCCTATTTTGACGATGCACAGCGCCAGGCCACCAAAGATGCGGCACAAATCGCCGGCCTGAATGTACTGCGCTTACTGAATGAGCCCACCGCTGCGGCCATTGCCTATGGCTTGGATAATGGCGCAGAGGGCACTTACGTTATTTACGACTTAGGCGGCGGCACTTTTGATGTATCCATTCTGGAGCTGACCCGCGGCTTATTTGAAGTACGGGCCACCTCAGGCGATTCAAGACTGGGTGGCGATGACTTTGATCACCGCATTTACTGTTGGATTTTACAAGAAGCGGGTTTATCCGCACTGAACGCCCATGACGCCCGTGTGCTGCTGACCCGCGCCCGTGAAGCCAAAGAAGCGCTTTCTGATCACCCTACTACCCGCATCACGGCCGTGCTGAGCGAAGGCGTGGTAGTAGATGTGGAACTAAGCACTGAAACGCTGCATGAGATCACCCATACCCTAGTCAGCAACACCATCACCCCTGTGCGCAAAGCCTTACGCGATGCCAAGCTGCAAGTTAGTGATATCAAGGGCGTAGTCATGGTGGGTGGCGCCACCCGCATGCCGCAAGTGCGCCATGCAGTAGCCGATTTTTTTAAACAAGAACCGCTCACTAATCTGGACCCGGATAAAGTGGTCGCCATTGGCGCGGCCATTCAGGCCAATGTGCTGGCAGGCAATAAAGGGGAGGATGAATGGCTGCTGCTGGACGTGATTCCACTCTCGCTGGGGCTGGAAACCATGGGCAATCTGGTCGAAAAAATCATCCCCAGAAACAGCACCATTCCTACCGCCAGAGCACAAGAATTCACCACCTTTAAAGATGGTCAAACCGCCATGGCCATCCATGTATTGCAAGGCGAGCGCGAGCTGGTGAGCGATTGCCGCAGCCTGGCCCGGTTTGAGCTGCGCGGCATTCCGCCGATGGTGGCAGGCGCTGCGCGCATTCGTGTCACCTTTCAGGTAGATGCAGATGGATTATTGTCTGTTGCGGCAAGAGAGCTGTCATCCGGCGTTGAAGCCAGCATTATGGTGAAGCCTTCTTACGGCTTATCTGACGATGAAATCGCCACCATGCTGACCGATTCCATGCAATATGCCAGCGCCGATGTGCAGGCCCGTAAGCTGGCCGAAGCACTGGTTGATGCCGAATCCATTCTCAACGCCAGCACGGCCGCGCTGCAGCAAGATGGCGATTTACTTAATAGCGAAGAGCGCGCAGCGATTGAAAGCAGCTTGCAGCAGCTTATGAGCAGCATGCAGGAAAAAGACGCCAACGCCATCCACGCTGCTACCGAAAAGCTCAATGAAGCAACGGGTGACTTTGCTGCCAAACGTATGGATGCCGCGGTAAAGCGTGGCTTAGCGGGCAAGCAAATTGCTGAGATGTAAATTTTAAAAAACCTGCAAGCACAGAGACCGATAAAAACACAGAGCACAGAGCGTTTATTAAGCCCGGAGAAGACTTGGTTTTCTCTGTGAAAACCGGTGTCTTCTGTGACCTCTGTGGCTCAAGATTTGGGTTTTTGTGTAATAAGCCAAATGCCAAGGATGAATCATGATTCAAATTGTAGTTCTGCCCCACCCACAGCTTTGCCCCGAAGGCGCAGTGCTTGAAGCCGAAGCAGGCACATCGGTTTGCGATGTGCTGCTTGCTAACGATATTGAGATCGAACACGCCTGCGAAAAATCCTGTGCCTGCACCACCTGCCATGTGATTATTCGTGAAGGTTTTAATTCACTGGCACCATCTGATGAGCTAGAAGACGATATGCTGGATAAAGCATGGGGTCTCGAATCCGAATCGCGCCTGTCTTGCCAGTCTATTGTTACGGACACAGATTTAGTGGTAGAGATTCCAAAATACACCATCAACCATGCCCGCGAGCATCATTAATATACGGCTCATGCCCTGCAAAGAGCAGATCGCAAACGGCTTAGGCAGCTGATAAAAAACATCTGGCCCCGCAAACGGGAAAGACAAACCAATAAGAAACAGCTTTTTGTTTCTTATGAGACAAAAAGGATAGAATCATGAAATGGACAGATTCCCGCGAGATTGCCATTCAGCTGGCGGATAAATTCCCGGAACTGGATCCTAAAACCGTGCGTTTTACTGATTTAATGCAATGGGTTATGGAATTAGAAGGCTTTAATGATGACGCAAAACACTGCGGTGAAAAAATTCTGGAAGCCATCCAGCTGATGTGGATGGATGAAGCAGACTAAGCCCCATTGCAACATAATGGCTACAGAGGCTGATACTGTAGCCATTTTTATGTATAACAAAAACAATCTATATAAAGTGCCGGTTTAAAGGCAATACCTCAGGTATCTTAAGCATTTACACATTCGTTTTTGCCCCGTACAAGAGTTTATTTTAAATAAACATCCCGCTTGTATCATTGCATGCCTTCTCCTTGCTATTTATTCAGCTAAAATGACAAGGATATATACGGAGCTTTGCATGGCCTCATCCCCCCGCTCTGGCGGACAGAAAACATCACGACCACTCTCTGCCCCCCGGTTCGTATTTGAATCCAGGGCTGCACTGGATCGACTTTTATCGAAAGCTGAAAGCTATGCCGGCGTATTTCCTGCCCATATTGGCACGATTGTGGAGCACCTTGGCCGTGCTTGCGATCTGAACCGTAATGTTGTGATTGGCATGATTATGCTGCGTCAGGACGGTACTTACGCTATCCGGCATGCCATTAATGTGGCCTGCGTGGTAGAGCTGGCCTTACGCGATTTAGGCCGCTCCCCCACAGAGCGGCGATCTGTTGTTGCTGCAGCTTTAACCATGAATATCGGCATGTATGCCATTCAGGAAAAACTCTCCACCCAATCCGGCCCGCTGAGCGAAGAGCAAAGACTGCTGATGCAGGTTCACCCGGTAGAAGGCAGAGATACGCTGCGCAGGCTGGGCGTGACTGATCCGCTCTGGCTGGATTATGTTTTACAACACCATGAAATCCCTGATGGCAGTGGCTACCCTCAGCAACTGTCTGGCGATGCCATTCACTTTGAAGCACGCCTGATCGGCATCGCCGACCGCTATTGCGCCATGTTAACCCGCAATGCATGGCGGCGCGGGCAACTGTCTGATCTGGCTTTGCTCACCTCGCTTACAGGCTCAGCCAACAGCATTGATATCAAGCTGGGCCGCCTGTTTACTCAAACCATGGGGCTTTATCCACCGGGCGCGGTTGTGCAGCTGCTCAATGGTGAAGTGGGCATTGTTAAACGCCCTGGCGTGAGCGAGCAAACCCCGATTGTTGCCGCCATTTTTAATAAGCAATGGCAACCCCTGGTGGATATTGTGGAAAGAGACAGCGAGGATATCGATTACAGCATTATTGGTGTCATCGAAAGCCAGCGCATTGCCGGCCTCGTACCCATGGAAGACGTCTGGGGAAGCGACGCAGCCGGGGCCTGAGCGCTTACAAAACCTGCCCGCCGTTTCATGAATACAGCCCCTTCTACAACCCAAATCTATACGCGATTAGTTAATACAGATCAATAATTAAACACAAAGCGTATTGCACACCAATAAAAAAGAGCACACAATCCACGCAACGTGTAGATAAGGTGCCGATATGCAATCCGCTCAACAAACAATCCTTCGCGATGCCATGCGACTGCTCAACCTCACCCGCGATGCGCTCACCGAGCGCCTGGGTGTAAGTCGCCGCGCTTTAGACAGCTGGCTGCTGCCTGACAACTCGAATGAACACCGCAGTATGCCCACCATTGTTGAGCGCTTTCTGGCTGAAATTCTCAGCCAGGATACAAAAGTTGTGCCTGCACACCATGTCAGCACCGCAAACTGGGCGCCCCACCTGCTTTCTGTAGAGCAATTCTCACGCGAATCTGTAGAAGAGCTGTTTCGCATTGCAGATATTATGCAGCCCGTAGCCCGCAGGCAAAAAACCTGCCGCGTGCTTGAAGGGGCCGTACTTGCCAATCTGTTTTTTGAAGCCAGTACCCGCACGCGCATCAGCTTTGGCGCTGCATTCTGCAGGCTGGGCGGATCGGTCTGTGATACCACCGGCTTTACTTTTTCATCGATGGCCAAGGGTGAATCCATCTACGACACCAGCCGTGTTGTCAGTGGCTACGCCGATGTGATTGTTGTCCGTCACCCCGAGCAAGGCGCGGTGGCCGAGTTTGCAGAAGCCAGCAATATTCCCATCATCAACGGTGGCGATGGCCCCGGCGAGCACCCCACCCAGGCCCTGCTTGATCTCTACACCATGGAGCGCGAGTTTTCCCGCCTTAATAAGCTGATTGATGGCAGCCATATTGCACTGGTGGGCGATTTAAAACATGGCCGGGCCGCCCATTCATTAGCAAAATTACTGGGCCTGTATCAGGGGCTAAAAATAACGCTACTTGCACCAACCGGCCTGGAAATGCCTGCCAGTATTCTGGATGCGGCCAGCCGCAATGGAAACGTGATTGAATGCACCGACAATCTGGCCAGCGGGCTTGCCGGAGCCGATGTGATTTACGCAACCCGCGTGCAAAAAGAGCGGATGCAGGGCGAAGTCATGGAAGGATATGGTGAAAACTTCCAGATTAATCTGCGGGCAGTCGATACCTTCTGCAAACCGGATGTGATCGTGATGCACCCGCTGCCCAGAGACAGCCGCCCTGGCGCAAATGACTTATCTACCGATTTAAACCAGGACCCAAGACTGGCTATTTTCCGCCAGACTGATAATGGGGTACCGGTACGCATGGCGATTTTTGCCAAGCTTCTGGGCGTAGACCAGCAAGTGCAGCACAGCCTGCGTGATATCAGCTGGGTACACCCACAAAAATTAGGCCCTAATGACGCGTCATTTGACGAGCTGTAAGCCTGATTTTTGCCAGCCTGCAATCCCTTAAACAGGCTGGCCAGATACTGTAATATCCGGGTGGGCACCTTTAATGCCCACACATCCGTTGCAGCCCATGCGTAAACGACCCTGATATTTCAGCCCCCATTTAAGGATATCCCATGCTTTTTGCCGACGTACTTGCCAGCCTGCCCCTTATTGATCACTTATCCGCACTTGAGCTGCTTGATGGCGAAACGCTGGTGGCGCGCATTGAAAACAAGCCCGGCCAGGCCGGCAGCGTGCGGGTTTATCACGCGCTTTATCAGGAGTTTGGCGCAATCAACGCCGTAGCTGCTGCGAAAGGCCTGCGCCTTTATGCGGAACACAGCCAGGATGCCCTGGCCTTTCCAGGCAAACACCCCAATATCGATCGTTTATTCGCGCTTGCCGAAAACGGCAAACCGTTAGCAGTAAAATTGATTAGCGCTAAAATTTGACCAAGGCGGACGATAAAGCTACATTCCAAGCTGATTCCAAAGAAAAAAGCTCATGCGCTACTCCTTTTTAATAGGCTTATTTTTTTGCAGCTTTGCCTTTGCAGGCGCGCAAAAAGAAGAACAGCTGTCCTCTAATGTACAAACCGCAATGCAAAGATCGATTAATGACGGGCAATCGCCCAGACTGGTCTTTGCTAATCCAGCAGAAGGCGAAGCCTGGCTGGCAGCGATGTCTGCCCGCCTCGCCAAACGTATCCCGGATGAGTTTATCCGCCGCACACTGCTCACCGCCATTCATTACGAAGCCAGCCGTGCAGGGCTGGACCCGCAGCTGGTTTTAGGACTTGTGCATGTAGAAAGTGGCTTTAACCGCTATGCATTATCGGTGGTTGGCGCCAGGGGATTAATGCAGGTCATGCCTTTCTGGCAAAGATCGATCGGCAGCAGCGGGCACAATTTATTCGATATGAATACTAATTTGCGCTATGGCTGCACAATTTTGCGCCACTATTTAGATATGGAAAACGGCGATTATTTCAGGGCGCTGGGCCGCTATAACGGCAGCCTTGGCCGTGCCGAATACCCGAATTTAGTTTATGGCGCCTGGAAAAATTACTACGCCTATACCGATACGGGCACTAAACTGGCTGAAAAATAAAAAGGGCCGGGATAGTTCCCTGCCCTTTTACTGCTTAATGAAAATAAGGGTGGCCTGGCAGCTGATCCATCTGCACCAGGCGAATAAAGCCCATGTCCATCTGTACCCAGCCATACTCCATCCATGCGCTCAGCTGTTTATTCACACTTTCCCGGCTGGAGCCCACCATATTGGCCAGCTCCTGCTGAGTCAGCTTTAAATCAATCAGCACGCCATTCTCATCATTAACCCCATGCTGCTTGGCCAGCTGCTTCAGCGTTTTGCCCAGTCGCTGAGGTAAATTCAAAAACAGGGTGTCTTGTAAAAAATCATCCACATTACGTAAACGCTGGCAAAGCGTAGCAATCATTTGGTGCATCACCTTGGGGTGGCGCTCTAAATGCTGCATTACAACATCACGGCGCAACACCAAAAGCTCACACGGCTCTAAGGTTTCTACCGTTGCGGTTCGCAAGCCACCATCGAGCATGGCAATCTCACCAAACATTTCTCCGGCTTCCAGAATACAAATGGTGGCCTCTTTACCTTCATCGCTGCTGCGTACCACCTTTAAACGGCCATGCAAAACAGCAAACATCTCGTCACCTACCGAGCCCTGTACCACCACCATTTGCTTGGCGCGCAGGCTGCGCAATTCAGTCTGGGTAGCCAGTTCAGTCAATTCTGCGTAGCTTAAATCACAAAATAAACTGCTGCCTGACAATAACTTCGCTTTATCCATTCAAAATTCCCCAGAGATTATTTAATTGATTCATCAGATCGCGAGACTTGCAATCACAGGCGTGTGATCGGATGGGCGCTCATTTTTTCTAGGCTCACGGTCAATCACGCAAGCACTACATAAAGGCACTAGTTTTTGCGACAATAAAATATGATCGATTCGCATGCCGGCATTTTTTCTAAAACCAAAACCGCGATAATCCCACCATGAAAAAGATTTTTCTGGCTGATCAAATAAGCGATATGAATCTGTTAAGCCTAAATCAAGCAGTGCCTGAAAAGCGGCACGCTCCGGCTCTGATACCAAAACCTGCCCCACCCATTTAGCCGGATCATGCACATCAATATCCTGCGGAGCAATATTATAATCCCCTAGTAAAGCTAATTTTTCATGACTGGCCATTTCAGTTTTCAGCCACTGGGTCAGCGCCTCCAGCCATGCTAATTTATACGGATACTTTTCTGAATCCAGGGATTGCCCATTAGGAATATAGGCGCAAACAAGGCGTACTCCTTTTACCGTTGCGGCAATAAGGCGAACCTGATGATCAACAAAGCCGGGGATATTCACGACCACATCACTTAAAGCTTCCCGCGCAATAATCGCCACGCCGTTATATGTTTTTTGCCCTGCAAACACCACATGAAAACCCGCAGCTTCAATCTCTGCCTTTGGAAAATTAACATCTTCCATTTTGGTTTCCTGCAGGCAAAGCGCCGTGACTTCCGGATTGGCAGCCAGCCACTCCAGCACCTGAGGCAAGCGCACTTTAAGGCTATTCACATTCCACGTAACAATTTGCATAATCCGCTCTATTCCCTGATTCAATCAATTTATGCTGCCATTTTAACTAAACAATCCGTCTTCTTTAACTTTATTCGTGCACATCGCCAAAATAGCCACATAAAACCCAGGCATTTTAAAGACAGAAGGGCAATTAATGGGTTGCTTACAAAAAAACAATGCAAGTATTGCACTGTTAACAAAAAAACCACACTCAGTCATTCAAATATTTGCTGCCCGGCACAGGATAAACAAGCGGTTTTCTGATTTGGTAAACACCGGTTTTTACCAAAAGATATATTAATTATATTTAAGCCCTACACTTTTAATGCCACAGGTATATCAGATTAATCGAATATACAGATCAAAGTAATTAAGCCGAATAAAAATACGGCCCGCTTATTCAACAAAAAAGCCACCGCTTAGGGTGGCTTCAGATATGCAAAGTGATCTCAGTTATTTATGAGACAGATCAGCCGCCTGAAAAACAGCCAGAAACTGATGCTGGCCCACATGAAATTTGCACAGAACGGGATCTTCCAGCTCCTCCGAGCTGCCAGGAAAACCCTCAACCGTATAAGCCGTCTTGATGGTTCTGCCTTTATCAGCGGCATGAAAGACTCTTTCCCCAATATTAAATGATTCCATCTCACAATTTCCTTTCATTATTGTTTCAGGAATGATCAGCTTATTCCCAATATAGCTTTCAGGATAGCTGCATCCACTTGACTGAGCGCAAAGAAACCATGGATACCGCCCACCGGCAATCAAGGCCTGCAATGCCGGAGTCATTTCAAACAAAACAACAAATGAGGATGGGTAAAATTATTCTTCATACAAAATAAACCACAAATAAAAGGCCGCAACAGATGCTGATGCGGCCTTTTAGCTTAATTAAATAACAACGTGTTTCTCCGGCGAAAAATAAGCCACAGCACTTTAAACCATACCATGCTGCGCCAAGGCCCACTGCACATGCTCCCGGACAAGCTCACTCGGGTCGTCTGCTCTGGCGGCCAGTGCGGCAATCACCCCGGCAGACTTCGGCGCGTTGCCAAGACCCACAGCCATATTTCTAAGCCACTGCTCGTAGCCAATGCGGTAAATGGCGCTGCCGGCCATTTTCTGTTTGAAATCGGCCTCAGACCAGGCAAACAGCTCGACCAGCGTGACATCATCAAGGCCATGGCGCACATGAAAATCGGCTTCTTTAGTATCTACCGCAAAACGATTCCACGGGCAGACCATCTGGCAATCGTCACAGCCATACACGCGATTACCCAGCATGGGGCGAAACTCCAGCGGAATACTGCCTTTTAGCTCAATCGTTAAATAAGAAATACAACGCCGCGCATCGACTTTATACGGAGCGACAATCGCCCCGGTCGGGCAAGCCGTAATACAGCGGGTGCAACGCCCGCAATGCTCTTCCTGCTGCGGCGGATCAGGCGGCAGCGGTAAATCTGTAAATAACTCGCCAATAAAAAAGTAGGAGCCATATTCGCGGTTAATCAGCAAAGTATGTTTGCCCCGCCAGCCTTGCCCTGCTTGCTGAGCGATTTCTACCTCCAGCACCGGAGCCGAATCCACAAATACCCGATGGCCAAAAGGGCCAATTTCAGCCGCCAGCCGATCTGCTAATTGCTGTAAACGGCCCTTTAATACCTTGTGATAATCGCGCCCCAGCGCGTAGCGCGAAAGATAAGCCTTACTGCCATCAGCCAGAATTTCTTCTGAATTTGCGGCGGCAGGGGGCAAATAAGGCAGGAAAACCGAAATAAGTGAAATAGTGCCGGGGTGTAATTCTGCAGGTCTGGCACGTTTCATGCCGTGCCTTGCCATATAATCCATCTCGCCATGAAAGCCCGCGTCCAGCCATTCTTGTAAACCGGCCTCCGCGTGGCTTAAATCGACGCCGCTAATCCCGGCGCGGGCAAAACCTAATTCAAGCGCCCAGCCTTTAATTTGCTGAGCGAGTTTTTGATAATCTGATAGGGGTAGAGACGTATGCATAGCCGCGATGATACCGGCTTCATGCGTTTTTTGCCTGCCAGACCCCAATTCATCGTATGAGCGTTAAGCCAATGGATACCATAGCCCATGCAAGCCAATACTGATTTCAAATGTTTTTTAGCCGATGAGGATGCCACGCTGGCGCTGGGCGCGCGTTTATCGCAAAGCATAGCGGCAGGCATGGTGATTTTTCTGGAAGGCAACCTTGGTGCAGGCAAGACCACGCTCAGCCGGGGCTTGCTTCGCGGGCTGGGGTTTACCGGCCGTGTAAAAAGCCCCACCTATACGCTGGTTGAACCTTATACTGTTTCTAACTTATACTTATATCACTTTGATTTGTATAGATTTAATGATGCCAGCGAATGGGAAGATGCAGGCTTTAGAGACTACTTCAACCCCGAATCTGTTTGCCTGATCGAATGGGCAGATAAGGCTGAAGGTCTTTTACCCACCCCTGACTGGATCATTACTTTAACGCCCGAAGCTTTGTCCGAAAGCCGCATGGCCCATATCCAAGCATTTAGTGAGCAAGGCCAAACATGCCTCAATCGACTTCAACAGGTTTAATAAACCTGCCCCAGCTGGCACGCCGCGATATTCTGCGCGGAGCAAGCGCCAGCCTGCTGCTGGCCGTTACCCCCTTTGGCTTTGCTGCGCCTGCCGCCAGCGTAGTGGCCGTGCGTGTCTGGCCTGCACAGGCTTATACCCGCGTCACCATCGAATCCACCGTACCCCTCACCTTTAAGCAATTCTCGCTTAAAGATCCGGAACGGCTGGTCGTCGATCTGGAAGGCATTGATATCAACAACGAGCTGCAAAGCCTGGCCAGCAAAGTGGGCGGTGATGATCCTTATATCCAGCAGCTGCGCGCAGCGCGCAATAAGCCCGGCACGGTACGCCTGGTACTTGATTTAAAAACCGAAATCAAGCCACAGATTTTTACGCTCAACCCCGTTGGCGAATACAAGCACCGCTTAGTGATTGATCTCTACCCCGCATCGCAAAATGACCCGCTGCTGGCGTTTTTGGATGATCAAACCAGCGATATCAAGCCTGCCCCGCCCGCACCCGCTACAAAAACAAAGGTAGAAGAAGACGGCACGGTTGATCGCAGCAAAATGAAAGTCGACCGGCTGATTACCATCGTGCTCGATCCTGGCCACGGCGGTGAAGACCCCGGCGCGGTAGGCCCGGAAGGCAATCATGAAAAAACCGTAGTACTGGCGATTGCCAAAAAGCTGAAAGCCCTGCTGGAAAACGAGCCCAATATGCGTGTTGTGCTCACCCGTGATGGCGACTTTTTTGTGCCGCTTGGCATGCGCGTTAAAAAAGCCCGCGCAGTGCAGGCCGATTTATTTGTCTCCATCCATGCTGATGCCTTTACCCGGCCAGACGCCAATGGCTCGTCGGTCTTTATGCTGTCTGAAAAAGGCGCATCCAGCACTGCTGCACGCTGGCTGGCGCAAACGCAAAACGATGCCGATTTGATTGGCGGGGTAAAAATCGACGTAAAAGACAAAGCGCTGGCGCACACGCTGATGGATTTAACCCAAACCGCCACCAATAACGACAGCATGAAACTCGCCAAATCCATGCTGGGCGAGATCGGCAATATCAACCGCCTGCACAAACAAGGCATTGAGCAAGCGGGCTTCGCCGTACTCAAAGCCCCCGATATCCCGTCGATTCTGGTTGAAACCGCGTTTATCTCTAACCCGCAGGAAGAGCAAAAACTCATCGACGAAGCCTACCAGCACAAAATGGCCGGCGCCCTGCACAAAGGCATCAAACGCTACTTCGCCAAAAACCCACCGCTGGCGAAGACAAGGATGGCGCAGAGCTAAAAACCCAAATCTTGAAACACGGAGAGCACGGAGAAAAACAGAGAAGGCAATAAAGTCATTTTAGATGGCTACTGCAAACACGGTAGGTTGGGCTAAAGTTTTATCAGCCCAACATTTCATTAAGGTCACCTCATGCGATATCGAAGAGCAAATATAGCGGGTGCTACTTATTTTTTTACCGTGAACCTTGCCAATCGAAAAAGTACTTTATTGCTTGAGCAAATTGACTTACTGCGTGAAGCAATCCGGAAAGTCCGGCATTCACATCCTTTCGAGATTATTGCCATCGTGGTGTTGCCCGATCATTTACATGCCATTTGGCGCTTACCTATTGGCGATGCTGATTTTCCATTACGCTGGGCCTTAATTAAAGCCACATTTTCTCGCTCTATTCAAAAAACCGAAATCATTTTAAAAAGCAGAAAATTAAAACGTGAACGAGGCATATGGCAACGCCGTTATTGGGAACACTTAATCAGGGATGATGAAGATTTAGCAAAACATGTTGCTTACAAATACTTTAACCCTGTAAAACATGGTTATGTCACCAAGGCTGTTGATTGGCCTTATTCATCCATCCATAGAGCAATTAGCTTGGGTGATATTGATGAGCAATGGGGTGTGCAGCAGATATAATCCGAGTAATAATTCTTGTCGCGTTGCATTTAGGGTTGTGATGCTTGATAAATTGTTGGGCTGATAAAGCATTAGCCCAACCTACAAAAGAAACGGATAAAAGACCAAAGTTAATTAGCTTATTTCGCTTGTGGCCTACCACCATTTTCCATATTACCCCCTCTTTTGCATAGCCAACTTCACAAAAACTAATCGCTAATAAAGACTACAGCGCACTAATTCAATTCATTTCTTTTGCCAAAGCATAGGCCCGTTGCACCGCTGGCCGCGCTGATATCATATTAAACCAGCGCTTTAAGCTAGGAAAGTCATCCAGGTTTTGCCCTTGCTGGGCATAGGGAACTATCCACGGATAGCAGGCCATATCAGCGATGGAATATTCACCGGCAATAAATTCCTTATCAGCCAGATGTTTATTGAGCACCGAATAAAGCCTTGTGGTTTCGGTGATATAGCGATTAATTGCATAAGGGATTTTTTCCGGGGCGTAAAGCGAGAAATGATGGTTCTGCCCTGCCATTGGGCCTAAGCCGCCCATTTGCCAGAATAACCACTGCTGCATGATTTGCTTAGCGCGAAAATCTGTGGGAATAAATTGCCCGGTTTTTTCGGCTAAATAAAGCAGAATGGCGCCCGATTCAAATAATGCAATTTCTTCACCACCATCAGCCGGATCATGGTCCACAATTGCGGGAATACGGTTATTTGGGGCAATACGTAAAAAGTCGGGCGCAAATTGCTCGCCCTTGCCGATATTGATAGGATGAACGCGATAATCCAAGCCCGCTTCTTCCAAAAATATCCGTACTTTATGGCCGTTTGGCGTCATCCAATAATAGAGATCTAGCATTATTTATCCAGTGACCAGGGTTTAGGCAATGGTCAGCCTTATCGTTATCAGTACTGCGGCTGAAGCCGCTCACGCTTATTTCGCCAACGCCCTCAATTGCGTCACGCTTTTACCTGCATGGCCCCAGTTATCGGTATCCACTTCATCGATAATCACAAAAGTTGTGGCCGGGTCTTTATTTAAAACGCGCACCAATACATCGGTCACGCCTGCAATCACTTCAGCTTTTTGCTCAGCCGTCGCGCCATCGCGTGTAATTTGAATGTTAACAACAGGCATGGTGATTCCTTTAATAAACGAGGTGGGTATAAACCAGATCAGGGCGCCCGGCAAAATTGCAACGCCCATACAAACTAACTGCAGCCAAATATACATAATTCAAGCCATCAATCCATCAGCCCCTCCTTGCCTGTAATCATGCCAAAGGCTTACAAGGAATACACAGGTATAATCGGCTATCACTCTATTTCCGCCTGCTCCTATGCCCCGTATTCAGCAACTGCCAGATCATCTGATTAACCAAATTGCCGCTGGCGAGGTGGTTGAGCGCCCCGCTTCTGCTTTAAAAGAATTACTGGAAAACAGCCTCGATGCGGGCAGCCAGAACCTCAGCATTGAGCTATTAGCAGGCGGCACCAAGCTAATTAAAGTGATCGACGATGGCTGCGGCATTGCCAAAGACGAGCTGCCGCTCGCGCTGCATCGCCACGCCACCAGTAAAATCCGTGATTTGGATGATTTACAAAAAGTTGCCACGCTGGGTTTTCGGGGCGAGGGGCTGGCGAGTATTGCTTCTATCTCTAGGCTAACTCTTAGCAGCCGCGAGCAAGGCTCAGATTACGCATGGCGGGTGGATGCCGATAATGGCCATGTCAGCGAGCCAGAGCCTACCTCGCTCAGCCAGGGCAGCACCATCGAGATCCACGAGCTTTACTACCAAGTGCCTGCGCGCCGTAAGTTTTTAAAATCTGAATCCACCGAATTCGCGCATTGCAGCGATATGGTGCAGCGCCTGGCGCTGGCCAACCCCAGCGTGCAGTTCACACTCACCCATAATGGCCGTGCCCAGTTACGCTTATTAGCGGGCGATTTGGCCAAACGTGCGGCGGCGATTTTAGGTGATGAGTTTGTAGCGTCTGGCGTGCAGGTTGATGAAGGTTTCGGCGGGCTGCGGCTATGGGGTATTACCGGCTCGCCCACGCTAGGGAAATCCAGCCGCGATGCGCAGTATTTCTTTGTAAATGGCCGCTTTGTGCGGGATAAAGTGGTGCAACACGCCCTGCGAGAAGCCTACCGCGATGTATTGCACCACGATAAACACGCGGCCTATTGCTTGTTTTTAGAGCTGGATCCTGAAGGCGTGGATGTGAACGTTCACCCCACCAAGATCGAAGTACGCTTCAGGGAATCGCAAGCGATTTACCGCTTTATGCTCACCAGCCTGAAAAAAGCGCTGGCCGGAACGCGCGCGGGTACCGTACCTGCGGGTATTGATCCGGAAACCGGCGAAATCGCCGCGCCAGACTCTAGCGTGATGGCCCCCGCACCCGCGATGACGCCTAAAAATTATGCTGAAATGGCCTATAAGCAAGGCAACTTTCAAGCGCCGCCGCGTGTGCAAGCACCGATGGCCTTTTATGACACGATGTTTGCAGATTTAAAACGGACACCGGGCGAAGCAAACCCAAGTGATTCAAACAGCTGGGCACCCGAGCCATTGCCTTCATTCACCGGCAGCGACACCCCAGAACAAAAATTCGCCCCTGCTGTTCCTACTGGTGCGCTCATGCCCGCCGCTGCAATAGCGCCTTCTGCCACCGCGCCTTCCCGTGCCAGCGATTCGGAAACCGTGCCGCCACTGGGCTTTGCACTCGGCCAGCTGCACGGCATCTATATCCTTGCGCAAAATGCCGAGGGGCTGATCGTGGTGGATATGCACGCCGCGCACGAGCGGGTGGTGTACGAGCAGCTAAAAAATGCGCTCGATCTGCATCAAATGCCCACCCAGCCGCTGTTGATCCCGCATGTTTTTGCCGCCGATAAACACGATGTGGCAACGGTTGAAGATCACGCTGAAACGCTGACCGCTATTGGTTTTGAGATCTCGGTGCAATCCCCTACCCAGCTTGCCATCCGCTCCCTGCCCATGCTGCTGAAAGATGCTAATCCGATCGAGCTGGCGCAAGCCGTTCTCAAAGATATCCGCATGGTGGGCGCGAGTGAAGTACTGGCAGGCAGACAAAACGAGCTGCTCGCCACCATGGCCTGCCACGGCTCGGTGCGCGCCAACCGCAGCCTCACCATCACCGAAATGAACGCGCTCTTACGCCAGATGGAAGCCACCGAACGCAGCGGCCAATGCAATCACGGCCGCCCAACCTGGTTCCGAATGACACTAAATGAATTAGATAAAATGTTTATGCGCGGGCAGTAGGGTGACGCGGTGCCATCGCGGGGTTAAGCATGGCCTCTTTATGCTTTTCGCGTGGCCCCCCTAAACACAAACGGCTCGTAGGAGCTGCTTTAGCAAAGCATTGCATACTAAAAACATTCGCGGCTAAAGCCACTCCTACGCGGCACGAAACACCCAATGGCGGCTTGCACCGCCCTACAACTCTCACCCAAATGAGCCCTTATGCCCAGCAGCGCCTTAATCGTTAAACTCTTTGCCGCCCCATTACTCATTGGCGCGGCGAGCCTTGCTGGCCGTCGCTGGGGGCCGCAGATTGCGGGTTTGCTGGGTGGCTTACCACTGGTGGCCATTCCGATTGTGCTGGCGCTATGGCTGGAATACGGGCCTGAATATGCGATCAAAGTGGCGGGGGCCGCATCGGCAGGCCTTTGGGCCAATGTGGTGTATATGCTGGTACTGGCCCATGCCAGCCGCTATTTTTCATGGCTGGGCACCATTTTTTGCGGCTGGGCGGCTTATTTGCTCACCGCGCTGATCTTGGTCTGGAGCGGCCTTGCATTGTCCCCCATTGCCGGCATTGGCGTGCTGGCAGGACTATGGATTTCGATTTACTTTATCCCTCGGCCCGAGGCTATCAACAGCTCTTCCCTACCCAAAATCGAGCTGTATGCTCGCATGTTAGCGGCGCTCTTGCTGGTGTTGGCGCTATCCAGCCTCTCTTTACTCTTGGGCAGCACCATGACTGGCGTATTGGCAGGCTTTCCTGTTGCCGCCACGGTGATTCCGGCATTTACGCTGGCTAATGCGGGCCGCAATGCGCTATTACTGCAATTACGCGGCTTTTTAATGGGGCTGACGGGGTTTAGCATGTTCTTTTTGGTATGGACACCGCTGGCAAGCCATATCGCCCTGCTGGCCTTTATCCCAGCCCTGATCGCCGCACTCGCCACCGGTATGCTGGTCAGATTCTTGAGCCATCGTTTTCATTAACAAATTTTGCAGGGAGGCTCTATGCAGCTAAGCCCCAAACAAGAAGAACAATTATGTAAGCTGCTGTATGAATTCGAACAGCAAATGCTTGCCAATATTGATGCCAGTATCGCCGCTAGTTGCGTTGCAATAAATAACGAAGCACTACACGCGGGCCTGCAAATAAGTTCAGAGGCCATCATCGATCCACAATATCTGTATGCCGTGCTACATCAGCATTGCTTTCATCATCTACATCAGGGCGATGCTCAAATTGCACAAGAAATAGCAGACAATCAAAGTAATTTGGCTCACCAGTTAACACAGTTATAAAGTGTTCCAAAGCTCTGATTAAATCGTTATCTCCGAGAATGTTATCGAGAATCCGGTTCGCAGACTAAATTCCCAGCTGTACGATAAATCAGAGCTCCTTATAAAATTCGTAGCTCAAGTTTTTGCCACCCGTTTTTATTCTGTATTTTAGAGATTTTAGCCATGCCGAATTCCTCCCCCGCCATTTTCTTAATGGGCCCTACCGCCAGTGGTAAAACCGCCAGTGCGATTCATTTGCTGGAAAGCGGCTTGCCGGTGGAGTTGATTTCGGTTGATTCGGCGCTGGTGTTTAAAGATATGGATATCGGCAGCGCCAAGCCTAGTGCGGATGAGCTGGCCCGTGCACCGCATCATTTGATTGATATTATTTCACCGGAAGAAGCTTATTCTGCCGCGCAATTCCGGCGTGATGCGCTGGCTTTAATGGCCGATATTACGGCGCGTGGCAAGGTGCCGGTGCTGGTGGGCGGCACCATGCTGTATTACAACACCTTGCAACACGGCATTCATGAATTACACCAGGCAGACGCGGCGCTGCGGGCGCAAATCCATGAAGAAGCTGCGCTGATCGGCTGGCCCGCCATGCACGCCAAACTAGCCTCCATCGATCCTGTCACGGCAGAACGGCTTAAATCCACTGATGCACAGCGTATCGAGCGTGCCTTGGAAATATGCACCCTCACCGGCAAAAAAATGTCGGATTTACTGGCCGAGCCCGCCAGCGGCGCGCTGCCTTATCGCCTGCTTAAAATCGCCCTGCTGCCGCAAGACAGGAAATGGCTGCACGATCGCATCGCGCTGCGTTTTGATCAAATGCTGGAGCTGGGTCTGCTTGATGAAGTAAGCCGCTTGCGGGCTAAATATAATTTATCACTGGAACTGCCATCGATGCGCTGCGTGGGCTACCGGCAGGCTTGGGAATATCAGGATGGCCTGGTGGATTACCCAACCATGCGCGAAAAAGGCATTGCCGCAACCCGCCAACTGGCCAAACGCCAGCTGACCTGGCTGCGGGGAATGGATGATTTGCTGGAGATGAATTGCCAGGAAGAAAACTTGGCGGAGCGGGTAAAAACCGCGATAGAGGGCTGGCTATAAGCGATGGCGCACTGGCTTCAGTGCGCCACTGACTACACACTCAGATTAATCACGCTGCCTGATATTGCTCCCGTAACAGGATTATTCTCCCCCTGTGTCAAACGCTCTGGCGCAACTTGCCTCTGCCTGACGTAATCCTCTTGCAGCTTCATTTGATACTGATGATCATAAGCCTTCAGAGCCTCAATCCCCCCTATCTGGCAGGATGTACATCCGCTAACCCCCATCACACACCTCCTGATTAAGCCTACACCGCTGACCATCAACGCTGTGGGTATTTAGTCGTGAGGCGGGGGAAAACATGACATGCCCTCGTGCACAGAAAAGCCACGGATAAAGGATAATGTTGTGTGCTTTTAACTATTTCAGAGCGGTGCAAGGACCAAAGCGCCAGGTTTTAATGCGGTGATTTATCATCGCGCCAACGCTGCATCTGTCTTTCGGCCCAGCGCTCTAATGGCCCGCCCAGATTGATGACCAGCAGCGCTAAAATCACCACAAACGCAGCAATATCAATATAGCCAGCACCACATGCCAAACCAATCGCTGCCGTAAGCCAGATGGATGCGGCGGAGGTCAGGCCTTCCACCATATTATCGCTGCGATGCACAATCAGGCCCGCCCCCAAAAAGCCTATCCCTGTAATCAAGCCCTGAGCCACACGGCTGAAGGCCTGGGCATCGTCGTGGCTGATCACGCCATTTAAAGCAATCATCAACCCTGCCCCCAGGGAGACCAGCGCATGGGTACGCACACCAGCTGGCTTTTTATGCATAAAACGATTAATGCCGATCAGCCCGCCCAAAAACACAGCCACAATCAGACGTAAAAAAATATCGAAGTCCTGCAGCATTCTCATCAGGCTTTACCACCGCTTATAAACGGCAAGAAAATACTGAAAGCAAAAAGCAATCTCATTAAAATTCACCGCTGAGAATTGAGTAAGCCAAGCATCAAAGATAAAGCATAAAACACTTAACGCGGCATAAAACTTGCATCGTGCAGTAATTCACCCACGCCATTAATAAAAAACTGCACCCCGATACAAATCAGCATAAATCCCATAATTCTTGAAATAGCACTGATACCATCATCCCCCAGCACGGCAAACAAACGGCTGGAGGCGCGTAAGGTGAGCCAGCAGATAAACGCTGTGGCAGCAATGCCAAGTACCAGTAATGAATAACCAGCCCAAACAGGGATATGCCTTTGCGAGTGCAGGGTAGAAGACATTGAAATCACCACCGCAATCGAGCCTGGCCCCGCCATCGAAGGCATGGCAAGCGGGGTAAATGCAATTTCACGTCTGGCGCCCTGCTCTGGCTCATTATCAATTTGGGGCTGTGAATCAGGAAACAGCATCCTGAAACCCAGATAAATCACTACCATTCCGCCCGCAATACGTAAGCCAGGGATAGAGATATTAAAGAAATCCATAATCAGCCCACCCGCCATCAGGAAGGTGATTAAGATGCCTGCCATATAGTAGCAAGCCAGCTTAACCTGCTGCTTTCGCTCTGCATCAGATAAATGCACAGAAATCCCCGGCAAAATGGCAGCAGTCGCAAGGGGATTAATAATGGGCAAAAGTGCCGTAACCGTAGTCAGGATGTAAGACAGGTACTCAAGTACCAGGCGAAATAGAGTCATCTTGTCCACGCAAAAAAGGGAAGCTTACACGTAAACCGCGGTCTTCCCTTTTATTTAGATCAAGAATAGAGAAAGTTTACCCGGCTGTATTAAATGCTTCCAGCCTGGCTTCGATGGTGGAAAAATTCCACACCGGATAGGCTGGCAGACCATTTACATAGGGAGGGATCGCCTCGCCCATAATCAAAGGTGCAAAATAGCTGCGTGCGGCTGGCGTAATATGAAAGCCATCGGCGCGGATATATTCAGCGGGCAGGTGTTTCTCGTGATTCGCTACTTCTTCCAGCTTCACCGAGCCAATAGTCCATGCATAAGGCGCATCGCTGGTGCGAACGATAGTTGGCATCACGCCACGCTCACCGGCCAATGCAAACTTCACTGCGGCAGTACCCACGGCCATGGCCTGATCCACATCGGTTCTGGACGCCATATGGCGCGCTGCACGTTGCAGATAATCAGACACGGCCCAATGGCATTTATGGCCTTGAGCCGTTTTGATCAGCTGCGCCAGGTAAGGCGCTACGCCGCCCAGCTGCGCATGACCAAAGGCATCGGTGCCCCCCGCTTCGGCCACAAATTTACCTTCTGCATTTTTAATCCCTTCAGCCGCCACAATCACGCAATAGCCTTCGCGGGCAATGGTGGCTTCAACTGCAGCAAGGAAAGTAGCTGCATTAAATGTGACTTCCGGCAGCAAAATCAGGTGCGGAGGCAAGTTGCCTTCGCCAGAAGCAAGACCGCTACTTGCAGCAATCCAGCCTGTATGGCGACCCATGACTTCCATAATAAATACTTTGGTGCTGGAGCCGCACATCGACGCCACATCCATGCCCGCTTCGCGGATTGATGTGCCCACGTATTTGGCTACCGAGCCAAAGCCTGGCGAGCAATCCGAATGCGGCAAGTCGTTATCAATGGTTTTAGGCACATGGATCGCGGTGAGATCGTAGCCAAGGTATTCGGCGTGCGCGGCGATTTTCATGCAGGTATCTGCAGAATCACCGCCGCCGTTATAAAACAGATAGCCGATATCATGCGCGGCAAAAACTTCAAACAAACGGGTCAGCTCGCGGCCAAAGCGCAGCTTGTGGCGGCAAGAGCCAAAAGCGCCGCCAGGGGATGCGGCCAGCGCGGCCAAATCGGCTTCGCTCATGCAAGCGGTATCAATCAGCTCTTCCGCCAGCACACCTAATACCCCATTTTTGGCGGCAAACACACGGCCAATCTGATCCGGATGAGCGCGGGCGGCCGCAATCACCGCAGCAGCGGATGCATTAATCACAGGGGTTACACCACCCGATTGGGCGTAAAGCGCGTTTCTGGCCATGAGCGTTTCCAAAAAGATAAATTCTAGGCACGTATTTTGCGCGTTGCAGCATGTTTAGTCATCGGGGCTTTTTGCATTAGGGTTATTCAGCATCATTTAAAGTGTATTTTTCACCCCGGGTACAGCGTCCGTATTAACAATCTCAGCATCTTTTCCGGCCTGATAAATCTATACTACGAATTAGCGCCTTTTTGGTGATTTTCGTATGTTTAATGAAAGCAACTGCACAGTATTGCTTGTTGACGATCTGGCTGAAAACTTACTGGTAATCAGCAACTTACTCTCTCCCCACTATCGTGTACTTGCGGCGTCATCAGGGGAAAGATGCCTGCGCATTCTGGCCAGCCAGGCCTTACCTGATTTAATTTTGCTCGACATCATGATGCCCGGCCTTGATGGCTATGCCGTGCTTAAAAAAATTCAGGAAACGCCAGAAACACGGGATATTCCGGTTGTTTTACTCACCGCCTTAGCCGATGCAGGCAGTGAAGAGCTGGGATTGCAACTCGGTGCGGTTGATTACATCATCAAGCCCGTAAAGCCTGCGGTATTACTTGCCAGAGTACGCACCCAGCTTGAGGCCCATCAGGCACGCAGCTGGCTGAAAAACCAGAACACAGCACTAGAAGCCGAGATTTCCCGGCGCATGGCAGAAAATGATATGACCCAGCAGGTCAGCATCCGGGCACTCGCCCATCTGGCCGAGATTCGCGATCCGGAAACCGGCAACCATATTTTGCGCACCCAGAGCTATGTGCAGCTGCTGGCCCTTAAGCTGCAGGATCACCCTCGCTTTACTGATACTTTAAATCCGCGGTATATCAATTTACTCAGCCGCTCTGCCCCTCTGCACGATATTGGTAAAGTCGGCATTCCTGATCATATTTTGCTCAAGCCCAACAGCCTTGACGCACATGAGTGGGAAATTATGAAAACCCATTCCAAGCTGGGCAGCCAGGCCATTGAGATGGCCGAAAAGGATATCGAGCACCCGGTTGAGTTTCTTACACTGGCCAAAGAAATTGCCCGCTGGCACCACGAAAAATGGAATGGCAGCGGCTACCCCGATGGCTTATCAGGTGATGCAATTCCTGTATCTGCAAGGCTGATGGCGCTGGCCGATGTGTTTGATGCCCTAATTTGCCGTCGGGTATACAAACAAGCCCTGCCCTATGAAGAAGCCAGATTAATGATTAAATCAGGCAGTGGTCAGCATTTTGACCCGGATATTGTGCAAGCCTTTCTTGATCATTTTCCGGATTTCACCGCCATTGCCGAACGCTATCTGGATTGCGACTAAGCAAACGGGGGGTGCGATGTACAGAGAGTTAAAACTACCTCTTACCCGTATTTTACAAACCGTGCTGAGCTACTTAGCCATGGCCGTGCTGGGCATGGTTTTAAGCAGCAAAATGATAGAAATACTGCTTGCCGGATCATCAGAGCCTGAGCCCCTTTCGCTGCTGAAAGACAGCTTGATGATTCTGGCCTGCATCCTGCTGCTGGGGCTGGTATGGCAACAACTGCTGCACCAGGATATCCCCAGGAATAATCTCTCCGGCTACGGCAAAAAACTGGAAAGACTGTTTTCTGTACTGGCCGCATTTATTCTGATTTTTAGCGCCGCCAGTATTATTTACCGGGTCAATACCGCAGAAGAGATTCATGAAGCCAGAATGCAGGCCATTGTGGATTTAAAAATACGGCAGATATCCGACTGGCTAAAAGAGCGGGAAGGCGATGCCGCGCTGCTGCAAACCAGCGACATTTATGCGGCGCTTTATCAACACTGGCACACTGATCCTGGCAAGAAAACGCTATTGCTTCAGCGGCTGGAGCAATTTAACAAAATAAAAGGCTTCAGCGCCAGCAGTCTGCTCGATCCGGAGGGCAATCTGCTCTGGAGCTCATCCCAACTCCCGCCCCACCCGGCGCTGCAAATCACACTGCAACAGGCCATCAGAACACAAAAAATACAGAGGTTTGGCCCCTATCTGAATACCCATGTGCAGCCCAGCTTAGATTTTATCGCCCCGCTCAACACAAAAGACAGCCCGGCCCCTTTTATTGTTTTGCACAGCAACCCCGCAAACTGGCTGTTTCCTGCTTTAGAAACCCAGCCTGTTCCCAGCCAGACCAGCGATACCGTTTTATTCAGGCAAGAAGGCGATCAGATCCTGTTTTTAAATCAACCCCGCTTTAGCAAAGATCCACCGCTCACAAGCAAAATAGCCATTTCTAAACCCCTGCTTGCATCACGTTTTTTAAGCAATAAATCACCATTTAATGCCATGCTTCGTGGCCGTGATTATCGGAATGAAAAAGTGATCGGCATCGGCCGTGCAGTGCCTGACACCGATTGGTATTTGATTTGCAAAATGGATCAGTCGGAGCTTTATGATGAAATCATCAAGGATGCTATCTGGATCAGCCTTGCCGGGCTGCTGGCGCTTTTTATGGCCAGAGCAAGCTATGTGATGCTGCGCCAGCAGGAGCAGTTGGTTTTGGCTGCCAATACCCGTCAGTTACAAAGTGAGCGCTCACAAGCCGTTAAGCTTTTTTCCAATATTGCAGACAACTCGGAAGACGCCATTTTCGCCAAAGATATGCAAGGCCGCTATATCCTGATCAACCGGGCGGCCAGCCGTTTTGTTGCACAAAGTGTCAGTGATTTACTGGGAAAATCTGACCATGATATTTTTCCGCCAGAGCAGGCAGAAATGCTGGTCAAAACGGGCCGCATTGCCATTGAGAATAATATTGTACTGACTCAGGAAGAAACACTGGATCTGCCGGATGGGCAGCACGTTTTTTTAGCCACCAAAGGGCCGCTTTATGATGAAAAAGGCAGGGTCATCGGCTTGTTTGGCGTATCCCGCGATATTACCGAAAGAAAACAGGCCGAAATTGTGTTACGCGAAAGCGAAGAGCGCTTTCGCGCCATCGTTGAGCAGTCTTTAGCCGGCATTTACATTATTCAGCGGCATCGTCTTAACTATGTAAACCCGGGCTTTGCCAGAATATTTGCATGGGATGATGCCGATACGCTGATCAATATGGGCGATATCGGGCATTTAATCAGCGCAGAAGACCAGGAGTGGGTGCACCAGCAGATCCGGCTCGCCGAAAGCGGTGAAATAAGTGACGTTCACTTTTATTTTACCGGTGTAAGGCAGGATCACGAGCTGATCGATATTGAGTTTTATGGCCGTAAAGTGGATGACAAGGGCCACCCTGCGCTGATCGGGCTGATTCTGGATATCACTGAACGCAGATCCGTTGAGCAGACACTGACTCAGCAGGCAGAAGAATTACGCCAGCGCAATGCCGAACTCGAGCGCTTTAACGCCGCGATGGTCGACCGCGAGCTGGAGATGATAGAGCTGAAGCGCCAGATCAAAGCCTTAAGTCAGCCTGCCAGCGCAGTATCGAATGATGATTCACCTGGCACAACCGTATGAACGCCCTTTCCGGCACAACTGCTCGCCATGGGGTCTGGCAACGCTTACAGGCAAAGCAGTGCGTCATTTACATACTGGCCTTTCTACTCCCCCTGTTTATGCTTTTTATCCGCGATGCGCTTTCAGTGTTTTTGGGCGATCGCCCCCTGCTGATCTTATATATTTTACCCATTGTTCTCTGTGCCTTTGGCGGTGGTTTTTTCCCTGGGCTGATCTGCACACTCGTGAGCACAGCAAGTGCGGCCTATTTTTTGCCGCCGGAAGCCAGTTTTGCGATTGCCGCCCCGCAAGATCTTTTGCAATGCGCCATTTTGCTCATCAATGGGCTTTTACTGAGCTTACTCAGCGAATATCTGCACCGCTCACGCAAAAATGCATCCGATCGCTGGCAAGCAATGCTTGCCATTCAGAATCAGCTGCTGCAGAGCGAGCTGCGCTTTCAGGCTACATTTGAGCAAGCCGCAATGGGCATTGCACTGGTTGCCCCCAACGGAAAATGGCTGCGCGTAAACCAAAGGCTTTGCCAAATCACAGCTTATCAGCAGGAAGAACTGCTGTTACTCAGTTTTCAAGATATTACCCACCCGGAAGACTTAAAAGACGACGAGCATTTTGTAGCGCAGATGCTGGCAGGCCAGTTGCAAACTTACTCAATGCAAAAAAGATATATACGTAAAGAGGGCTGTTTAATCTGGGTCAACCTCACCGTATCTTTGGTGCGGACGCCCTCTGGTGAGCCCAATTATTTTATTTCTGTGGTTGAAGATATTCAGGCCAGAAAACAAGCAGAGGCCGCGTTAAAAGAAAGCGCTTCTGCATTAAAAGAAGCACAGCAGCTGGCCTGCATTGGCAGCTGGAGCTGGCAAATTGCCAAAGATGTGCACGAATGGTCGGATGAAACTTACTCGATTTATGGCAGAGACCCGGCACTGGGGCCGGCACTTTATCCCGAAGTGCAATCCTATTATTCAGCAGAGAGCTGGCAGCAATTATCCGGCGCGGTCAATCGCTGCTTAAAGGAAGGCCTGGCCTACGAATGTGATGCCGGGGTAATCCGTGATGATGGAGGGCATCGCTGGATTACCGCCAGGGGAAAAGCCCGCCGCGATGCATCGGGGACCATCACGGCTTTGTATGGCACGGTACAAGATATTACCGGGCGTAAAAGCGCCGAAATAGCCCTGATCAACAGCCAGAATGAAGCTCTGAAAAAACAAAGCCGCGGCCGCCTTGCCGCGCTCAACCTGATGGAAGACGCCATTTCTGCCCGCTCCAGCGCAGAAGCCAGCAATGCCGCCCTGAGAGAAAGCGAGCAGCGCCTGCTGATGGCCCAGGAAGGCGCTCATGTGGGCATCTGGAACTGGGACATCGCCAACAATCAAATTTACTGGTCCCCCGAATGCGCCAGGCTCTATGACACGCCTGACGACCAGAAAATCAGCCGCCGCCACTGGCGCTCATGCATTTGCCCGGAAGACTGGCCCAGAATAGAAGCGTTGCTCAAAAATAAATATGCAGACAAAGAAGCCTTTGAGGTGGAGTACCGTATTTATAAACGATCCGGGGAAATTCGCTGGCTGGTCAGTAAAGGACAGGCGCATTATCAGGATAACGGCCAGTTGCACCGTATCTCTGGCATTGCCTTAGACATTACTGAGCGTAAAAAAACCGAAGAACAGCTGCGTAAATTATTTTTGGCAGTAGAGCAAAGCCCAGAAAACGTCATCATTACCGACGCGCATTTATGCATCGATTATGTAAACGCCTCGTTTGTGCGAAACACCGGCTACAGCAAAGAAGAAGTAATCGGGCAGCCATCGCGTTTTATGCAATCGGGCCTGACCCCGGCAAGCACCTACACCAGCTTAAAACAAGCGTTGAAGTCCGGTACTGCCTGGCATGGGGAATTTATTAACCAGCGGAAAAATGGTGAAATCTATACGGTGTTTGCGTCGATTTCCCCCATCCGCCAGGAAGACGGAACAATCACCCACTATCTGGGCACACAAGAAGATATCACCGAGAAAAAACGCTTAGGGCAGGAGCTGGACCGCCACCGCTTTCACCTGGAAGAGCTGGTTTCCGAGCGAACGGCACAGCTGGCCGACTCCCGTGAAAAAGCAGAATCGGCCAATCTGGCCAAAAGTGCGTTTCTTGCCAATATGAGCCACGAGATTCGAACGCCCATGAATGCCATTATGGGGCTGACCCATTTACTGCTGCGGGATGGCGCTACCCCGCATCAGGCGCTGCGCCTCAATAAAATTAATCACGCCGCCCAGCACCTGCTGTCCGTCATTAACGACATCCTCGACTTATCTAAGATAGAGGCCGGAAAATTACAACTGGAGCAAAGCGATTTCTCGCTGACCGCCTTGTTTGATCATGTCTGCACACTGATTAACGATACAGCTTCAGCCAAAGGGCTGGCGATTGAAACCCAAATGGGTAAAGTGCCCTCCTGGCTGCATGGCGATGCCACCCGGCTGCGCCAGGCCCTGCTGAATTACGCCAGTAATGCAGTGAAGTTTACCGAGCAGGGCAAAATCACCCTGAGTGCTGCCGTAGAAGAAGAGCTTGCAGATGGGCGGCTTTTGCTGCGTTTTCAGGTACAAGACAACGGCATAGGCATTGAGCCTGATAAAATCCCCAAACTATTCCAAAACTTTGAGCAGGCCGATGTATCAACCACCCGTAAATACGGCGGCACCGGTCTGGGCCTTGCCATTACCCGGCGCCTGGCTGAAATCATGGGCGGCAGTGCAGGAGCCATGGCCGCACCTGGCCAGGGAAGCATTTTTTGGTTTACGGCACTGATCAGCAAGGGCAGCGGCCCCCGCACACAGCCCAACCCGCAAAGCCTGGCACAGACAGAAGCCGTGCTGCGCCAGTGTGCAGGCGCCCGCCTCTTAGTCGTAGAAGACAATAGTATTAACCTGGAAGTCATTCTGGATTTGCTGGATGGCAGCGGCCTGATACTGGATACCGCAGTCAATGGCCAGGAAGCGCTGGAAAAAGCCCGGGCCAATCACTACCAGCTGATTCTGATGGATATTCAAATGCCGGTGATGGACGGGCTGGAAGCCACAAGAAAGATCCGCCAGCTGCCTAGCTGGCAAAACCAGCCCATCCTTGCCTTAACCGCCAGCGCCTTTGATGAGAACAAACAAGCCTGTGAAGAAGCAGGCGTAAATGGCTTTATCACCAAGCCAGTCAGCCCCGAATCCTTATTTAAAGCCCTGCTGCAATGGCTGCCTAAAAATCCCCCCCAGGATCAGGCGCAAAGCTTTGAGCCACGGGCGAGGCAAACCAGCATCGTCAACGAACGCGAGCTTGCCCGGCTGGCCGCGCTGCCCAGGCTGAATATCAGCCGTGCACTGGAAATGCTCAGAGGAAACAGTAGCAAATATCTGGATTTACTCCGCCGCTTTGTCAGCAGCCATGCAGGCGATATGGCCCGGCTGGACGAGCACTTACACGCCGGGCAGCAGCGCGAAAGCCTGCTGATCGCCCACACACTGAAAGGGGCTGCGGCAGTTTTAAGCGTCGACAATATTGCAGAACTCGCCGCCCGGCTGGAAGCGGCCCTCAATCAGCAGCAACCCGAAGCAGAGCGAAACCCGCTGATGAATGAAATAGACCATGAGCTTGGGCTGCTCAATAGTCTGCTTTTCCCCACCGCTGCCGAGGCAGACTACCCCCTGTCTAAAATCTTAGCCGGGCTGGAATTACTCCTCAACCAGAACGACACCGCCTCACTCACGCTGTTTGATCAGCACGCAGAGCAACTCTTCAAAAAACTAGGCCCCGCCACGGAAGAGCTGGCAAGCCAGATAGGGCAATTTAACTTTGAAACGGCCTCGGGTACCTTACAACAACTGATCAGTAAGGCGCATCTTAAAGACGATTAAAACCACGCATAAAACTGCATATCCATACCAATTTCAACAAACGAATTACTTACTCTGCCAGTCAAATATTTTCAGCATCAGAGATATTTAAATTAAAATAAAAATCAACCTGATTATGTCTCTTGCTCCGGAACCCTTGATGTAGCTGCTTGCCCAGCATAGCTATTTCGGATGGTCAAATAGGTGGGATGCCCTTATTTCATGACACTTTACTCAAGCCGAGTAATGGTCGCGAGGGTTATCGACTGAGCAAGAGACATAATCAGGAAAATCAATCACCACACAATTTAAATACATTTATTACATTTATTACATTTATTACATTTATTTAAAAAATTAAAAAACCAATGCAAACAAATAAAATAAAACTCTTCATTTTAATTTTCACTCTTTACGGATGTGAGAAAAAATTCGATCATGAAGCCGAAGAACCAGAGCCTGAATTTATTTCATTTTACTCAATAAAAAGTGGAAGGATAATCATAACAAAAGCAGCAAGAGATTTTGAAATAAAGCAGATATTTATTAACAAGAAGGGTGAGCAAACAGAATGGCTGGCCACATGCAAATCAATATGCCCAATGGACAAAAACTTAGTCATTGAAAATCATATGTCTGGCTACAAAATTAATGGCGCGATGATGCGTGAAATAAATAACGATGAAGAATTCAATATCCGTTTAGCTATCGATACAGGGGCAAAACATGTTGTTGGCTCTACTGCACAAAAAAATAATTCTTCAGAATAATCAGGCAGAAGTCTTATTTTTATACGCCTGATTTACATCATACCAAACCAGCAGGCTATGCACTCACATTACTGCCACAAGTGTGTAAATCCGTGATGCACAAATCTCGATGCCCTCTTCTGCGCTTGCACAGTACAAACATCGCACCTATGGAAACATACAGTCAATTTGGTGTAATATTAAAAGAAAAATTACGTCAGCCCATGTCCGATAAAGCAAATCGCAAACCTGAGCATATTTAATGAGCAATCTGCAGAAACTCACCATGAACGCAAGCTGGGACTATCGATTCAGGAACGCATATCAGATATTAATTGGCAGATAATTACTGCCCGATGTGGCCCGCTGGAAATTGAAAAAACTTAAGCTCGTACTGCATCTCTGCACTCAGAGAGCATTGAAAAGTGAGATGGAGATACTCGGATGATATACATCTTGCCATTTTGAGTTTCCAAAAACGCTATGAGCTTACCAGGCCTTAAACGCTCAAACTGAATAAACGAGTGGTTCGCCCTATGAAGCCAGCAGCCGCGCTCTTTCAACCAGAACATCAGGAAACAGTATTAGCATGTCGTTACTGATTCAAGAAATCCCTGCAACAAATGCGCCAATCGGGCTGCTGCTGCTTGCTGATCCCTCTGAAGAAAAAATCAGATCCTATCTTCCAGAATCAAAGTGCTTCGTTGCTTCAAGTAATGAGGCCGTAGTTGCAGCATGTGTTGTCCTGCAAATTAAGGCGGGCATCTATGAAATCATGAGTATTGCGGTACAAACAGCTCATCAGCAAGCAGGCTATGGCACTGCGTTGCTAACCTGGATTATTGACTTTTATCGTCAATCTGACGCAAGTGAAATTCGAGTAGGCACCGGCACATTTGGCTATCAGCTTGCCTTCTACCAAAAGCATGGTTTTAGGGTTACCAGCATTGACCATGATTTCTTCATCAAAAACTACCCTGAACCTCTATTCGAGGATGGCATACCGCTTTTTGACATGCTGCGGCTCACACTTAGCTATTCAGGCCGTACTAATTAACGCTTAACACTGTTCTTCAGCAGAGCAGCACCTTCATTTTTACACCACAACTCAAAATACTACTGGAGAGATATGCTGTTCACCCGATTCCCCCAACTCGCCGCTCTTATACTGGCCACACTACTTGCAGGCTGCGCGGGTGGTCCAACGGTGCGCATGAGCGAAGCTGACAAGGCAAATATTAAAGCGGTCACCATGCAAGCGCCGCCAGCAATACCGGCCGATATGTTCTTTCATGGCCGGGCTCAGTCATTTTTGAGCGTAGGAGGGCTTTTAGGAGCCGCGATGGCTGAAAGCGTGCCCAAGGAGCCAAAGGAGCAACTTCTTGAAACCATGAAGGCCAATGGAATTGATCTCTCATTGATCATTAAAAACGAATTCTTCGCCGCATCTGCATCACGCGGTCTGCTGACGCAAGCTGACCCGGGCAGCATGGCGCAAGGTGACCTGTCGCTCACCGTTAATGTCTACGGCTTTGGCCAGACTCAGGGCTTTAGCTCCTTATTGTTTCCACTGCTGAACGTGACCGCCACAATCAAGAAACCCAATGGCGAGATTGCATGGCAAAAAACAGAGTTCGCAGCCCCTCTCAATTCAGAGAACAAGTATGGCTATGAGTTTGAGCAGTACATCAGGGAGCCGGAATTACTGAGAAAAACACTAAGCAATATTTCCGGTATTGTCAGCAGAATGCTAGTTGATGCGCTTGCCGCAGACAGATAACAACGCCAGCCACTTTGCTTAACCTGGCCCGCTGTGCGTCGCTTACCTAAAATGTTTTGCACTAGGAGCAAGGCAATGATTGTTGAACGAATTTTCATCAGCCCGGAGCGAGGTGCGGCTCAGGCAGAGAGCGAACAGATTACGGTTCAAAGCCAAAAGGGCATTCAGGGGGACCGTAACTTTGGCAAAAAAACGCACCCCGGCCAAAATATCACCCTGGTTGAGGCTGAAGAAATTGAACGTTTTTGTGCAGAGCACTCCCGCCCTTCGGATCTTTCGGTCACACGCCGCAACCTGATCACCCGGGGCGTAAGGTTAAACGAGCTGGTGAATGTGGAATTCTCCATCGGCAATGTAAGGCTGCGCGGTATTGAGCTGTGCGAGCCATGCAGCCTGATGGGCAACAGCCTGAGCAGTGAAACCCTTACCTCTGCTGCGGTAATAAAGCACTGGCTTCACCGCGGCGGCCTGCTGGCCGACGTGCTCAGCAACGGAGAGATCACGCGCGGAGATGGAATTAAAATTGACACATAAGCATTTATTCAACGGGGTGCCTGGCTGCGCCCGCAAATCCAAGACTCAGGCATCACAATGATATCCACACCTGCATCCAATGCTGTTCACTTTATAGTCAAATGATGGATAATTGATAGATAATTTCTTTTTTTCATTAATCATGAAGTATGGCGAGCAGAGCTGCACATTTGGAAGATTCGATTCGAATATCTGACTACTTA
>NZ_PDZG01000158.1 GCF_002735645.1 Iodobacter sp. BJB302 | reverse complement strand
ACAATGCGCCAATGGAAAGTTTTTGGGGCTCATTGAAGAATGAATTGGTTCATCATCGTAGCTATAAAACACGAGCAGAAGCGCAGGAAGAAATCACCGAATACATTGAAATATTTTACAATCGGATTCGTCGCCATTCACGTCTGAACGACGAGGCACCAGCGGTATTTGCTAAGCAGTTTGAGCTAGAAAATTAGAAATAAACCCAAAGCTTGGTGTCCGTGATTGACGCAGCCCTCAGAACTCATTCCGTGTTCGCGGCTCAGATCGAGGAGGGTCGAGCCGGCTTCGGCTTGCTTTAAAAACGCCATAATCTGGCAATATCAATTGCCCACAGCTTTTATGTAGATCTCCTCAAAGACAGCAAGAAAACTCTACTTAAAAATGAGCTGGTTTTGTGGCGGAGTTACCGTACAAATCTGCACCACTACAACATTAAGATTGTACCCGTCTCATTGCTTGCTTTTATTCGACTTGCTTATACTTCTTAGGCGTAATTAAAAACTTTTTATTTATGTTGATTGTATTTTTTTAATAGTTAGTTTTTCAATACGCTTTTTAAAAGGAATTAATTATGCCTAAAAATCTATGTATGACGCCCCAGCCAATTTATATGAATAAATTACAAGCTGGCTATCTTAGATGAATACTACTTACATGCCATCCGAACAATGTAATCAGCTGATCTGCGAGTTATTTCAATACCTCGAGCTTCCTGTCGATCAGGATGCCATGCTTGGCGGCCCAGTTGGGCTGTTGATCGATGACAGCTATAGTATCTATTTTGAAAGCATTGCACCGGATACCTTGCTACTGGAAGCCAATCTTGGCAGCTATCCAGAGGAAGATCCAGCCTTCAGCCATCTTTGCCTGAAACACAATCAGATCAGTTCTGACAACTATCAGCCCATCGTCTCGCTCACTGAGGATCAGCAGCTTGTCTGCTGGCTCAAGTTATCACTACCAGCGGCTGATTTATCTGTCTTATTGAGCGCATTTGATGAAGTACTGGCACTTTCTGAAACTCTACTAACAGCATCTACACACCATCAATTCCCTGAAGAAAATCCCAGGCTGCGCCTGACTTCAGTCTATTGATCTAACATTTCACCTCATCGTAAAGGAAATGCCATTATGCCCCCGAAAATTACTTACAATGTAATTTCACAGGCCTTCCGCAATCTTGGCCTTAAATCCTCGAATGCCAGCACACGCATTTTAACTTCTTACCAAGGACACTCTTTGCAGTCATTTCAAGCGAAGACAGTAACTCGCCCTCCAAAACCGCCATCCTCCAATGTGTCACACAAGGCCGCTCCTCTCTCACCTGTAACAAAACCCTTACAGGCCGAGCTGGGAAAATTTCAGAAAAAACTGGCGAAAGATATGGTTAAAGACCCTGAAACTGTAACGCAAACAGTCCAAATGAGTCTTGCCGCTGTCTACAGTCGTGCAAAAGATCAATGTTGTCAGCGCCTGCAAGAGCAAGGGCACAAAGTGATTCCTAATGATTATTTCCGTGAAATTGGCGAGGCAGCACTTAAGGCGGGATTGTCCTGTAGTGAAAAGAACGACATATGGACTCCCAAAGCGGCTGGCGCCAACGGCATAGCAAGTGGCATTATGATTCCTGTGAATAGCAAGTTTCCTAAGTATTGTAAAACACCAGAACAGATAAAATCGAACGCTGACTATGTGCACAGCAAGCTGCTGGAGATCGTAGAGCCATATGCCAGAAATAGCGGCAAAGCCTCCCTAATTGAGTTCGATGCTACGCTGGCGAAAATAGCAGCGAAATATGAGAAGCCGGTGGCAGCTCCGGTAATGCTGTGGGAAACGTCTGTCTGATTTCAGGGAGTGGCAAGATCACGTTTACTAGCGTAGTTCGATGTAGAAAAAAATGACCTACGCCAGAGCTGAACTGCACCCCAAAAGTTGGACACCCGCAATGCTGTTCACTTTATGATTTTTATTCCCCAGTTATGCCGTTGATTAAGAATTTCCGTGCCTTTTCTACTTGCAAAATGCTTAGTTCGTCGTTTCACAACCCGCGGATTACTGCGTCCTGTTGG
>NZ_PDZG01000157.1 GCF_002735645.1 Iodobacter sp. BJB302 | reverse complement strand
ATTAGAAAAACTCCCGACTTGGCCCAATAGCCGAATTGACGAGCTGCTGCCATTTGTTAAAGATCAGAACCCACAAGATAACGAAGGCTAAAGCAGCTGGCTAGGTGGGAGGGCTGAGCGCTTACAAAAAAATGGCTTTGCCTGCATTAAGATCGCGGGGAAAGTAGTAAACATTCGTACTGATAAAGATGGTAAATACATTGTTAAGAGAGATTATAGTACTGAGGGGTTTTCTAAGCGGTTTTTTTCTGTGCTAGGGTCAAGCCCTTTTTCAAAACAGCTCAGTCAAAGACTAAATTTTGACTACTCTCAAAAAAGTGAACCTGTTAATTTTGGCGGAACGCCTAATGTGGTGGCTAAAATTTTTAATAATGCGCTCTTTGGGGCTGAAGAAGACCGTAGATCGGTATCATGTTATCTGCCAAGAAATGCAGAGAGAGTTTCATTGGATAGTTTCGCTGGGCAGCTGAATGGTCGTTTGTATAAAACAGGCAACCCAGAAGACAAAAAGACAGTGGTTTTCATTCATGGGTCAGACTCATCAGCCGAAGCGCAATCCAGTGATTTGGCTACAACTTATAATCAAAATGGGTATAACGTTCTGGCTGTTAATATGAGAGGTTATGGAAAAAGTGACGGTGTGCCATCAGAGAAAGGAATGTATAGCGATGCTCAAGTAATGTTTGACTATGTACATAAAACATTAGGTGTTCCTGAAGGTGACATACTAATCCACGGCTATTCCTTAGGTGGGCCGGTTGCGGCAAATCTATATAAACACTTGGAATTGTCAGGTTTAAAAACAGCTGGATTAATACTGGATAGGCCAATGCCAAGTATGAGATCTGCAATTGTTGCGCATGAGATGCTTAATCCAATAGGTTTAGTCGGATTAATATCATCGTCAATTAATGGTAAGTTTGATGTGCAAGAGAATCTAAAGGGTATTGATGTATCTGCAAACATCATGCTGATTACAGATAATGAAGGGCTTGGGGCTGAGGGTGAGAAAATGAGATTAGCCTTGGCTAAAAGTGGCATAAATACGGTTGGCTCATCCGTTTGTGGTGATCATCAGGATACCATGGAGGCGATGAAAACTATTTTTAATGAAAACAATAAAGAATTTTTCAGCGCATCAATCTAGTTATTATTTTAAGCTTGTTTGAAATTAAATAAACAGTAACTAAATAAGGCGTTATTAATTTTGAAATCAATATATCCACGGTAATCCCCCCATTTTTAAGCTCACTTAAAAGTAGTGGCTAGGTATGTAATGCCAGTTTTTGTTTCGGGGTGATGCCGCCCAATCCCATATGTGAGCGTTCATTATTGTGATTCAAAAGACATTGCGTTGCAATTTATTTGAGTTGGTTTTGTGGGGGGATTACCAATTGGAGAGGCAAGAAAAAACTAAAATATGGACTTTTCAGTCGGCAGCGCAATTGCAGGTACTGTTGCGTAATGGTGTGCTATATGGCGATTGGATGCAAATTGGTCTCTCATCAGAGCAAGAGATGGCTTACCGCTCTATGTGCCGAATGATGGCATCCCGTAAATTATCATGTGGAAATCATCCGCCAATTTGGGCATGGCATTCTTGTGGTGCCTATCAGCAAGCCCCGGACGCCAAGGTGGCACGCATGTTGTTGAGCGATCATCAACTGAATAATCAAATAATGCTGTTATCTTTGGAGTGTTCAGCAGATCAAATGTTATTATCTGACTACAGCACTTGGTGTCAGCTATTCTATTCTTCTATTACGGCGATAGAATATGCGGCTATGGGCATGGCCGTACCAAGTGAAGAGCAGAAAGAAAGGTTGCTGTTGACAATTGATTACACTGGGCTTGATTCGGATGTGCTGGTTCAAGCTACCTTGCCATGCATAAGTAAGGAGTTTTTGGTCGAGGCTCGCCAAGTAGTATTGGATAATAATGAAGTGTGTGTTTTGGATCAACCATATTTGTTGTGGTAATCTCTAGGGTCTGTTGACGTTTCACATAGGCAACCATAAAAATGCACAAGCCATGGCAATAACGCTTTCGTAATTCCGTTTTAATTTATCGTATCGGAATGCCACAGCTCGATAATGTTTCAGTCGCGCA
>NZ_PDZG01000156.1 GCF_002735645.1 Iodobacter sp. BJB302 | reverse complement strand
TTTCTACTAAAGCATCATCCACTGTTGGCAAGGTGACGGCGAAGTTAGTGACACCTGCCGGAACCGTAATCAAACCGGTCGTGGCGTTATAAGTGACGCCATTGCTGAAGGTGGCTGTGCCGTAATCCGCTACGCTCGCTGATCCGCCGCCCAGATTAAAGGCATAGGTTTCTGGCTTTGTTGTTGCGGTGCTGAGCGAAACATTGAAGACAAGGTTATTACCTTCCACCACATTGTCATCGGCCACACCCGGATTACCGACTTCGATGCCGGTAATGGCCGGGCTGTCGTTGTCCAAGATGCCGCCGGTGGCGCTCACGCCGCCGATGGTGAGTGGGACGGTTTCTGGGGTGATTTCTACTAAAGCATCATCCACTGTTGGCAAGGTGACGGCGAAGTTAGTGACACCTGCCGGAACCGTAATCAAACCGGTCGTGGCGTTATAAGTGACGCCATTGCTGAAGGTGGCCGTGCCGTAATCGGCTGCGCTCGCTGATCCACCGCCCAGATTAAAGGCATAGGTTTCTGGTTTTGTAGTAGCAGTGCTGAGCGAAACATTGAAGACGAGGTTATTGCCTTCCACCACATTGTCGTCGGCCACGCCTGGATTGCCGACTTCTATGCCGGTGATGGCAGGGCTGTCGTTGTCCAAGATGCCGCCGGTAGCGCTCACGCCGCCGATAGTGAGTGGTACGGTTTCTGGGGTGATTTCTACTAAAGCATCGTCAACCGTTGGCAGAGTGACGGCGAAGTTGGTGACACCTGCAGGCACGGTAATCAGGCCCGTGGTTGGGTTATACGTGACGCCATTGCTGAAGGTGGCAGTGCCGTAATCCGCTGCGCTTGCTGATCCGCCACCTAGGTTAAAGGCATAGGTTTCAGCCTTGGTCGTGGCTGTGCTGAGCGAAACATTGAAGACAAGGTTGTTACCTTCCACCACATTGTCGTCGGCCACACCCGGATTGCCGACTTCGATGCCGGTAATGGCCGGGCTGTCGTTATCCAGAATACCGCCGGTGGCACTCACGCCACCAATAGTCAGAGGAACCGTTTCCGGGGTGATTTCAACCAGCGCGTCATCTACGGTTGGCAGAGTGACGGCGAAGTTGGTGACACCTGCAGGCACGGTAATCAGGCCTGTAGTTGGGTTGTAAGTGACGCCGTTGCTGAAGGTGGCTGTGCCGTAATCGGCGGCATTCGCTGATCCGCCGCCAAGGTTAAAGGCATAGGTTTCTGGTTTGGTGGTGGCAGTGCTGAGCGAAACATTGAAGACAAGGTTATTGCCTTCCACCACATTGTCGTCGGCCACACCCGGATTGCCGACTTCTATGCCGGTGATGGCAGGGCTGTCGTTGTCCAAGATGCCGCCGGTGGCTGAAACGCCGCCAATAGTCAGAGGAACAGTTTCCGGGGTGATTTCAACCAGCGCGTCATCTACGGTTGGCAGGGTGACGGCGAAGTTGGTCACGCCTGCAGGCACGGTAATCAGGCCTGTAGTTGGGTTGTAAGTGACGCCGTTGCTGAAGGTGGCTGTGCCGTAATCGGCGGCATTCGCTGATCCGCCGCCAAGGTTAAAGGCATAGGTTTCTGGTTTGGTGGTGGCAGTGCTGAGCGAAACATTGAAGACAAGGTTATTGCCTTCCACCACATTGTCGTCGGCCACACCCGGATTGCCGACTTCGATGCCGGTAATGGCCGGGCTGTCGTTGTCCAAAATCCCGCCGGTGGCTGAAACGCCACCAATCGTTAACGGTACGGTTTCAGGAGTGATTTCAACCAGCGCGTCATCTACGGTTGGCAGGGTGACAGCGAAGTTGGTGACACCTGCAGGAACCGTAATCAAACCCGTGGTTGGGTTGTAGGTCACGCCGTTGCTGAAGGTGGCCGTGCCGTAATCGGCTGCGCTCGCTGATCCACCGCCCAGATTAAAGGCATAGGTTTCAGCTTTGGTCGTGGCGGTGCTGAGCGAAACATTGAAGACGAGATTATTGCCTTCCACCACATTGTCATCGGCCACGCCTGGATTGCCGACTTCGATGCCGGTGATGGCAGGGCTGTCGTTGTCCAAGATGCCGCCGGTAGCGCTCACGCCGCCGATAGTGAGTGGGACGGTTTCTGGGGTGATTTCTACTAAAGCATCGTCAACCG
>NZ_PDZG01000155.1 GCF_002735645.1 Iodobacter sp. BJB302 | reverse complement strand
CGGAAATGCAGTACCGATTTAATCGGCGTTTTGATTTGTGTGCCCTTATCCCACGCATGCTACATGCCTTACTCATTGCTAAGCCTTGCCCGCTTGGGCGATTAACTGAGCAAGAGACATAATCAGGATGCCATTTATAAAACCTAGTTATTCGCAATCTAGAATTACAGCGCAAAATAAGCCTGCTCAGATCCACAAAAACGAATCTTGTGGTAATTCAAAACTTAGCGGTTTAACAATCAATGAAAAGGAGGCGATAAAACTTTCAGGCTTGGTGCCTCGTCATTGCATTGCGCTAAAGGAGTTTGCCGCTCAGAGTAATTGTGTTATTGCGTTCAGGCCTGTAGAACCAATTTCAACTCAGTTGATCGCTGAAAATTACCCTACCAAGAATTTTCATATTAAAGGAAAAAGTTCAACGTGGGGGCCTATGGCTGGTTTTATCGCGGTTAAGCAATCATTAAGTAAACTAGAAAATAGTCCTACTAGAATTGAGCCTTCTAATGAAAAAGTACAAGAGTGCATGAAGGATGGATACGCGGTGTCCGGCCCGCTGGAAATTAGTACTGAACGGCTGACATATCTGATCACTGAAGGTGTGCTGGAAAAACAGGGTGATACTCTTTATGCCAAAGGTCCAAGTGGCGCTAAATATGAGTTTAGTGCATGCGCCAACAAAGACAACGGCAAGTTGACTATTACACAACATGGTGAACCTGTAATGGTACTTTGCGATCCAGAAAGTAAAATGCCATTAACTGCTGACTATGACCTAATGCTAATTGCAACACCACTTGAACAATATGGGCCCAAGGATATTCCAGAAAATATTGATATCCATCATGGCCATTTTCTTGAAAGAGTAAGTGGCTACAAGACACCACTTCCTGCTCAGCTACAGGCACAAAAAGATTCTCCTGCTCTGTTTTATAGCAAGGAAAACAAAGAGTTGGGAAATGTGACTGGACGGGTACAAGAACTTATCCCACAGCTGAATGAGGCGATGGGTTGCCAGCCGGGTAGAGAAGTTGTTCACCATAGTATGGATGCAAACAATCCAGTGTCCGATCCTAGTAGTAATTACCCAGTAACTTTATTTTTACCACGTAAATTTGGCGAGATTGCAGAAACTATGGTAGTTGCCAGAAACAAGGAAGAGTTGAAGGAAATTATTACCTTGACTAAAGACGAAGGTTTTTATGTACCGCTTAATCCGCTATGGGAGCCTGAGGTAAACAGTATTCTGCGGCCTAGTTTTGTGAGGGCGCGGGCTGTGTTTTCCTAATTGTTAATTAAAATAGTAAGCGTAACGCTGGGTGGGTGATGTAGGCTGCTAAATATGGACACCTTCAATTGAGATAAAATCATCTCTGGAGGTAAGTCATGGCAAGTCGTTATACCGCTGCATTTCGTGCAGAAGCCGTTAAATTAGTACTCGAACAACACTTGAATGTGCCGCAAGCCGCCAAGCAATTAGCGATGCCCAAACAGACGCTAGATAAGTGGGTCAAATTGACGCAGCAAGGCAAGTTAGCGGGACTGGATCAGCATCGCGTTCAACCCGTCGATGAGCTCAGTGCCGAGCTCGCTAGGCTCAAACGAGAACTGGCCGAGAGCAAAATGGAGTGCGCTTTTTTAAAAAAGGCCGCCGCGTACTTTGCCAAGGAATCCACGCCAAGTACGCGTTCATGAAGCAGCAAAGAAAGCATTATTCGATTTCACAAATGGCACAATGGTTTGGCCTGTCGCGCAGCGGATTTTATGCTTGGCTGCAGCCCAAATCGGCGCCAAAGCAGGCGCATCGCCAACTACTGGAAGTCAAAATACGGGCCGCACATGCGCACAGCAGAATGACCTATGGGCCACGTCGTTTGCAGAAAGAACTCGTGGCCGACGGCGTGCGAATTGGCTTGAGTCAATTGCGCTATTTGAGGCGCAGACTGGGTTTGCGTTGTATTCAAGCGAAGAAGTTTAAAGCGACGACGAATTCAAATCATAGCTTGCCAGTGAAAGAGAATTTACTCGGACAATGCTTTGAACCGGTCAAGCCAAACGAAATGTGGGTGAGCGATATTAGCTACAGTACGCCCAGCCAGCGTAGCCTGCATTGATTGGGGTGATGCTGCTTGAGCATGTTTGGAATGCAGTATCCCCGCAAGTCGTTGATGTTGCGCTGGGGAATGCCCTTCTTCTGCTACAAGGGGAAGT
>NZ_PDZG01000154.1 GCF_002735645.1 Iodobacter sp. BJB302 | reverse complement strand
AGTAGTCAGATATTCGAATCGAATCTTCCAAATGTGCAGCTCTGCTCGCCATACTTCATGATTAATGAAAAAAAGAAATTATCTATCAATTATCCATCATTTGACTATAAAGTGAACAGCATTGGGGGCTAACGTCAAAATTAAGCAGCTGGCCTGCGCTGCAATTGGATAAAAATGCTATATGTTCCGGCCAGTTCGCTTGAGTGCCATGTTAGGCGACAATATCTTCGGCGCGCATGTAGACGAGATAGCGCAAATACTCCGGTTTGCTTGGGAAAGGGACAATCACAAATTCCTCTGTGATTGTGTACGGTTCACGATAATCTGCAATGATTTCCGTACTGGCACAACTGAGCAGTTCCATCTCTGAAGTAGTAGCTCCGTCATCAAACGCATATCGACATGCGATGACCGTGTCGTGATATTCGACGGAAACTGATCTAAGTGTTCCCGGAACATTGCCACACAGCGCTCGCTGCGCAGACAACCGAAGCTTTACGCCACTGGGGTCTTGAACGTTATCTATCTTTTGATTCATCCTAGGGGTCTTGGGGTCAGGTCTTGCATTAGCGCATAGTAAAGTCAGCCTGGATTTGAAAATATGTTAATGCAAGACCTGACCCCAATTTTTCACTGCTTTAGATTTCATCATGCCCCCGCAATCTTGGCATGGCTCGCTATTGTTTATAGAGCCATTTACTGTGATATTTTGTGTTCCAACATTCGGTTTTATTTGAAGAGATTTTTTGCAGGATTCACATATTATTTCAATGCGTTTAATCCTCTCTTGTTTTTGGGCCTAATTTAGCACTCCCCTCCGGCACAATGTAATGTCCCAGCAAAGGGTTATGACGACTTGCAGCAACCGATTTATAAGTGTTGGTAACCCCACCAATAAAACCTAATATTTCATCAAAGTCATCGACAGAGTCGAAAGCAACCCAATACTCACCATTGTCATACCAGTACTCACGACTAGCCACACAAATAGCCCTAATATGTGCAGCCTCACCTTTTCCCTTGTAAATTTTTTCATATCTTTCAGCTTCGGTTAATTTATTTCCTGAAAGATCTGAATTTAAGGCAAAAACCACACTTCTAACTTTTTCTATGGAATGATGCCTTTCTGAACCATCCACATTTTTTAAACCTGGCAGGTATCGGAATTCTGTTAGTAGCTTTGCACTATCATGTGCAATAGAAAGCTCTGTTGCATTGAGCGTTGTCTTGACCTCAATGGTATAAAGGACTGCCTCAATTGGAAAAATCCCTGTGCTTTGATCAAACGATATAGGAGGAACTATTGATTTGTCGTAGAGGATAATATCCATTTGAGTCGACATTATTCCTCTATGCTGCTCAATTATTTGTCCAGTACCAACACCAATATCTGAGGGGAGCAAAGGGCGAAACAGCTTGGAGATTAAAATCTCAAGAACTGAGCCTTTAACCCCGCTATGAGTTAAATTGCTAGCAGCTCGGGCGTCCGCAATAGCTCCCGCTACTTTTGCTCTTAGAAATGCTTGATATTGATTTTTATCTGCCATGACATCCTAATTATCTTTAGAGGCTAACAAGATGTAGACACCCTAAAACGGCAGATAAACCACCGTCCTTGGTGTATAAAAACGCTAAGCCCCTTGTAATGCCTTTCCGGGCGCAGCCTGAAGTATTTTATGCCGATATACTACACCCGATTGAGCGGAGGTTTCCACCGTGTCCTTGCTGTTGAATCAGGTTCGCGATCGATTGCGTATATTGCACTACAGTTTGCGCACCGAGCAGGCTTATCTGGATTGGATTAAGCGCTATATTCGCCATCATCAGCTGCGTCATCCGCAGGAAATGGGGCAAAGCGAGATTGAGGCTTTCCTTACCCACCTTGCGGTCAATAGGCAGGTGTCAGCGTCGACTCAGAATCAGGCTAAGTCCGCGCTCCTATTTCTTTACCGTGAAGTGCTGCAGATTAATTTGCCATGGTTAAAAGACGTGGTAAGCGCCAAGGCCAGCCAACGCCTTCCGGTGGTTTTAACGCCGAAAGAGGTGCAGCAAATTCTAGCCGAGCTAGATGGGGTGTGGTCGCTAGTGGGGCGCTTATTGTATGGCACGGGTTTGCGGCTTTTAGAGGGCGGTAATTGTCAAGATAGTTGAGATGTTTTTACGATTTAAGCGACCTGTAATTCCTCGCTTGTTTTAGGCTCAATAGCCCGGTCGGGGTTCAATTGCACTTCATCTTGCCAGCTCCAGTTCCGAG
>NZ_PDZG01000153.1 GCF_002735645.1 Iodobacter sp. BJB302 | reverse complement strand
AGTAGTCAGATATTCGAATCGAATCTTCCAAATGTGCAGCTCTGCTCGCCATACTTCATGATTAATGAAAAAAAGAAATTATCTATCAATTATCCATCATTTGACTATAAAGTGAACAGCATTGCAATAGACCCTAGATTAAGCGCCACACTGTTTTTGTGCCTATCGCATAAAGCAATCCATAGCCAAGGCAAATAAGCGAGCTCCAAATTGCAAAGGTATTTATTTGCTCAGGTGCAATGAAACACGCAGGGATTAAGACAAGGCCTCGCACTAGATAAATTATTGAAATAAGAGCCAGACAAATACGCATAAATGGAAAGCGGCGAATGAGGCCCGCCCCTGAGAAGGCATACAGCCCCCAAATAAATAAGACCACTGCAATGCCAGCGGTGATTACAGCAGGCATTAATGAGCCTTTCTCAGCCATTGAGGCCATATGCTCACCTGCACCAAAGAAGCGATACCATTGAGCGCCGCCGAATATAATTGCAATATGGAGCAGCGCAGCGATAACGCTCAATATCCCTCCGGTTAATAAGCTTTTGCTTTTCATTTTTTTCGCCTTTATTGGTGATGACTGTTTTTTAAGAAATGCAATTCAAGTTTACATAAGGGGAGGGCAATGTATTGCACGTCCTGTTATTTAATGTGTTGCTTGTTGTATGTAGTAAACAGAAGGGTAAATATTTACTCAAGCCCCACGGTTTAGCCCAATAAAGTGCTGCAATTTGGCGAGGATTTCTGAGCGGGCAACGGGTGGGGTGATGCTGCTGTCGTCGTTTAGCAGAATTTGCTCTTCAGCCTGACGCTTGACCAGTACTTCGGAGAACACGCCTGCCAGCTCGGGGCGGGATAAGAGAATCTGCTGGAAAGACTCTTTATCAATGCGATAGCACTCTACATTGGTACTGACCACAACGGTGGCGCGGATGGCTTCGCCGGTCATCAGCCCCATTTCGCCAAAAAAACTGCCAGGGCCGAGTTTTGCAAATAATTTGCGCTCGCCACGGGTGGGTTGTACCCATGCTTCTGCTTCGCCTTTGATCAGGATATAGAGCCATTCCACTTTTTCGCCCTGGCGTATCATCACATCGCCTGCCACATAGGGGGTGAAGCGCAGCCTGTCTGCCAGGGTGTGCAGCTCATCTTCTTTTAAGGAGGCGAGCAGCTCCAGTTTTTGCAATACAGCCAGCCGCTCCTGGGTGTGTTGTTTGTGGCGGCCTTCAAAGTAGCGCTCGTTTTCCTGGGTAACAAACACTTTATATTGCGGCGCGGCAAGGCGCAGGCTGTTGCGGCGCAAAACAGCGTCGATCAGAGTGCGGATTTGCGAATCGGTGGGGTCGTCATTTTGCAGGTCGGTCAGCCAATAGCGGGCAGCGTAGCGGGCGTTGCCCTTTTCTACATTCATTAATAAGCAGGAGGGTGGCGGATCCTGCGCGACATTGGGCGGGGCGGCTTCGCGTATGGCGTTTTCAATTAAGAGCATCACTTGCGTGGGCAGGGTATCAAGGCCCACTTCAAACCAGACCCAGCGCCGCCAGGCAAGTGGTTTGTCTGCACGTTTACCCAGCAGTTGAAACTGGCCTTTCATTAGCATGCCATTGGGAATCATCACCGTTTCGCCGTTGCGTGTTTCAACCCGTGTGGCACGCCAGGATAAATCGACGACCCGGCCAGTGAGCTCGCCTAATTTAATCCAGTCGCCCTGCTCAATGGAGTTATCCAGATGCAGTGCCAGCCCCGCCAGAATATTGCCCAGTGTGTCTTGCATGGCAAAGGCCAGCACGGCCGTGATGACGGCTGATGTGGTGACCAGTTGCCCCAGCTCCAGCCCTGCCAGGTGAAGACGATAAAAACCCCAGCCCAGCATGGCGATCGCTTCGAGTAAATCTTCAAGAATACGGGGAGGGTTAAGCCTGAATAGCGGAGCAATCAGTTGAAAAAGCAGCATGCCCCAGTAGCGGATCAGGGCAAATCCCAGCACAACCATAAACGTCTCATGCACCGCTTTGGCGGCGCTGCTCAGATTGTAGCTCTCCAGTAATTGAGCACTATAGAGGCCTAAACAACTGAAAGTGAGCAGTAAGATGCTGTTAAATAAGCGATGGCGGCTGGTTCGGACACGGTAGTAAAGCAGCGTGCCCAAAATCAGGCTGCTGGCAATAAAATAAATCAGGATTTGTAATTCGGTTGGCAGATATTGCATCGCAAAACCCCGGGCACAGGGAGTAGAAAGGAAATCGCTTTCCTTGTTTGTAGCCTTTGATTGCGATGGAGTACAGAAATATGGCGGGGTGCTGGGGGTTTTGGGG
>NZ_PDZG01000152.1 GCF_002735645.1 Iodobacter sp. BJB302 | reverse complement strand
CGTTTTGATACCTGCTTCGCCAGTTAAATATTGCTGAACGACAGAGAGCTTGAATTGCGTTGAGTACTTGGACATAAAAACACCCCAAAAATATGGACGGGTGTCCAACTTTTGGGGTGCAGTTCAGGCCGGGGCTTTATTATTGCGGATTTACTCTTGCCCAATTGAGGGTTGTTTAAAGGTATAGCGCTTATTTGATATCCAGAACGTATTCGATGTCTTGTACCATGCGCCCATAGCCAGCGGATTCGCGGTTGTACTTGCCGCCAAATTTCAGAGTATGTTGGCCAGCTGGTAAGGGCTTTAACAATAGCCAGAATCCATCCGTCGCGGATGGAAATGCCTTATAGGGCTGCATTGAGGCAGGTTGCCGGGCGAATGCATCAAAGCAGGTTTTGGATGAGAGACGATATTGCCTGGGGTTGCTGATGGGCTTGCCGTCGAGTTCAGCAAACAGATCAAGCGCTGTGTCATTGTTCAACGCGGCCGCGGCCTTTGTATCTTCGCATGTAATCGATTTAACTCCCCTTGCTGGCATGTACACCATATTGATCAGGGGAAAGAACAAGGTCTTGCCTGCAGGAATGGTGCAGGTTCTGCGAATCTTTGATGAGCCAAATCCACCCGCCAGAAACCATGTGTTTCCACGTTGATTTTTTGAGCAGTTCGCACCGCTTAGATCTGCAACCGGGCTTTCGTCGCGGGGCGTGGACATTGCCCACTGCCACCACTCTGCAGCAAGCTTGGGGGTTGCTTGCCCTGCAACCGGCGTGCCTGCTGCACTAAAGGGCGAGATGAGGAGGGCAACGAGAATGGCAATGGCTTTGATCATGATAATTAGTCCTGAGGTCTGCTTAAGGGGCGCCGCCTGAAGGGTGGGGCAGAGGGCAAACTGAATGTCTGGTTAAAGATAATAATAAGCGGGGAGATTGATTAATTCTGCTGCATTGTCACAAGGCTAGCTGTTTTCCTGGTTTGCGGCAGAAATAAGCGATTTTGTATCGGGAAACGCGGCCCTGAATTTTTCAATTGCCGCGTCAGGCAGACCAATCAAAATCGTAGCAGAACTATCCCATGCAACAATTTCAAACAATGCGTTTTTAAGCTGCGGCGTTACTTCTGTGCCGCTCCAGTAGCCAGGGTCTAGAGCATTTGGCGGGTTTTCAACAGGAAACCGCGTTTCTTTGGGGAATGCGCTGAAGACGGCCCAGATGAATTGAACATTATTTTCGGTGATGAAACATTCCAGCGTATCCCCTGAAATCCACTGGTCTTCGCTCGTAAACTCGGTGCCGTAATAGTTGGTTTCGATATCACTGATAAACCAATCATAGTTGGATGCAGCAAACCCCAGTGCCCGGAATACAGAGCTCATATTGGTAAACCAGGGAACCGAATCTGTACGCTCAACAATGAGATTCATGTGTTTGCTCTTATGTAAGCCTGGTGAAAAAGGGGATGTGGCAGGCGTTTGGTGTTTCAAATAAAGTTTGGGGGAGGGCGCCAGTTTGAGTGTTTGTATTACCGGCGCTCCATGCAAACTTGTTGAAACCACATGGCGAAATTTGGCCACTTTTCGTTTGTGTTTCCGTTGTGTGACCAATATTTCACTTCGCCGGTTTGAGAAAGAAGGAAATAGTCACTGTTATCTTCAATGAAGGGTAGCCATTTTTTAGCCACCCCCATTTGTCCCCAGGCAGTTTCGGCGATCTCGAATATATCCAGATAACTGCATCCCGGCAGGATTACCCCCTGTGTCAGGATAGTTGAGATACTCCCTTTTCAGGGATTCCAACTTACTCAGGGGGCTGGTTACTTATCATGTCGCGTATTCCCAAGGCTCGTAAAGATGCCATTTTAAGCAAAATGCTTGCTCCTCATCCGGTCAGCATCAGGCAGTTGGCATTGCAAGAAAACCTCTCCGAAGCCACGCTGTACAATTGGCGCAATCAACTTCGCCAGGAGGGCCGCCCCGTGCCCGAACATCATCGCAGCAGTGAAAACTGGTCTGCTCAAACCCGCTTTGCCGTGGTCGTCGAAACCATTGCCATGTCCGAAATCGAGCTCAGCGAATATTGTCGTGCCAAGGGTTTATTCCCGGAGCAAGTGAAACAATGGCGCGATCTCTCCATTCAGGCGCAAGGCCAGGCTGAAGCCAGCACGCCGGAGCAGGCACAAGAAAACAAAACCCTACGCAAGCAAAACAAGCAGCTGGAGCGGGAAATTCTGCGTAAAGATAAGGCACTGGCGGAGGCGGCCGCGTTGCTGATTCTGCAAAAAAAGGTGCGCGCCCTTTGGGGCGAACCCGAGGAAGACT
>NZ_PDZG01000151.1 GCF_002735645.1 Iodobacter sp. BJB302 | reverse complement strand
TTGCATGTGTAAAGCATGCCGCCAGCGTTCAATCTGAGCCAGGATCAAACTCTTTAGTTTAATCGCTAAGCTAGTACTTACTGGCTTACTTTATTCAGAGCAACCATCGCTGGTTACTCCTTACTCACGTAAGCACTTGTTTCGCTCCCGAATCAAGCACTCACACTCATCGACTGTATTTTTTTAAAGATCGGTTCGCTATCTGCATCACTCCGTTTCCGTGTGTGCTGCAGCGAGAGGCCGAACTATACCGGCGACACCCTGCCCGGTCAACCCCTTTACTAAAACAAAACTATGCAAGTTGCTAAGTTATTGATTTAAAAAAGCACCCCTTTATTTCTTTTTTGCAGCTTCATCGCCAAACCACAGATCAATACCGTTTTAGTATTCGCCCATCCACATAAAAACCTGAGCATTCGATCAAAACGACCTCATTTATAAATAGTCAGCGTGCTGCTTTGGGGTCTGCGAGCGATGCATTTAACTGATCAACACTGATTTCATTCTTACCACCATTGGGCATCCCAAACATGGCAGCCATTTCCTGAGCCTGATCTTTTGTAAGTACTAATAACTCAATACGGCGATTTGATGCGGACTTAGGATTTTGCACATCATAAGGCGCACGATCGGCCATGCCGGCAACTTGCAGGATATTCTCTGCAGGCATGCCGCCTTCTAAAAGCCCAACCCTGGCGGCCATCGCCCTGTTATTTGATAAGCTCCAGTTAGAGAACGCTGCGTAATTGGCATTCTTATATTGCATTGAGTCGGTATGCCCGATCACCAGAAGCTGGTGATCAATCCGGGAAAAGATGGCGCCCATTTTGAGCAGCAATCGCCGGAAGCGCTCACCAGGTACCTGGCTGCCGCGCTCAAACATGCCCTGCTTATCAGTATCGTGCAGCATGATGCGCAGGCCATAGGGGGTAATAATGGTTTGGATATTCTCAGACAGCCCCGCTTCTTTAAACAGCTGCAGAAACGTTTGCGCTAATTCCTGCATATCACGCGGGGTGTCGTATTGTTTTTTAGGTGAAGCATTATCTGAGTATTGCAGGGAGTCCTGATCACCACCACCCTGCCCCTGTGCAGATTGAATGGCCCCCGATTGATTAGTGCCAATGATGGGCTCACGCGGGATCAGACTGCCCTTGGGATTGCCCTGATGATCTATCAGTTCACGATTGCCATTACTGGCTAAAGAGCGCCCTGCGCCGTTACGCAGTACGCGCTCAAGACTTTCCTTATCCCTTGCGGATAAAACCCATAACACCAGAAACAAACACATCAGCGCCAGAACGAAGTCAGCAAAAGCAACTTTCCATGCCCCGCCATGTGCTTCAGCACTTTGCCTGCGGGATACCTTGCGGATAATTGTTTCTTCGTGCTTATTATTCTTATTACTCAATTAAGCCGTTCCCTCTAGCGTGTTGATCCACGTTTCAAGCTGAGAAAAGCTAGGCTTAATATTCAGCTGCACTAAACGACGCCCGGCATCAATCGCCAGCAAGGGTGGCTTGCCTGATACATGGGTGACCAGCACCACTTTTACGCACTCCAGATTAGACAGCTCTTCCTTCACCAGCTGGTGCATCATATTGCACAGCGGATCAAGTACGCCGTAGCACATAAAAATCCCAATAAACGTCCCTACCATGGCTGCGCCAACGCGCTCACTGATTTCGGCGACTTCTGCGCCTTCACTAATGGTGTGCATGGTCATCACAATGCCCAGCACCGCAGCCAAAATACCAAAGCCGGGCATGCCTTCAGAAATCTTATGCAGCGATTTGGAAGGCTGATTCAGCTCTTCGTGAATCGCTTCTAATTCCTGCTCCAGTACGCCTTCTAATTCATGGGCATTGATTTTTCCCATCGCCATCAGGCGGAAGTTGTCCACAATAAAGGCGAGTAGCTTGGGTTGCTCTAAGACAAGCGGGTAGCGCTGAAACAAGGCGCTTTCTCTTGGCGATTCGACGTGCTGATCTAATGCTTTCAGCCCCTGGCCCGCAGTAATCAGCAGCTCATACATTAATAATAATAATTGGCGCTGAAAATCCGGCCCCTGCTTTTTACCCATCACCACCCGGCGGATTTGCCCCAGCATTTCTGCCAGCACATGCTTAGGGTTGCCCAGCACCAGCGCACCAACACCTGCACCAATAATGATAAGCAGCTCAACCGGCTGCCAGATCAGATGAAAAGTCCCCCCGATCATAAAGAAGCCACCAAACACACACATCATCACGATGCCGATACCTAAGAACAGCTGCATGCTTTATTCCAACTCTGATTAAGTGAACTGCACCCCAAAAGTTGGACACCCGTCCATATTTTTGGGGTGTTTTTATGTCCAAGTACTCAACGCAATTCAAGCTCTCTGTCGTTCAGCAATATTTAACTGGCGAAGCGGGTATCAAAACGA
>NZ_PDZG01000150.1 GCF_002735645.1 Iodobacter sp. BJB302 | reverse complement strand
CAAGCATTTTGCTTAAAATGGCATCTTTACGAGCCTTGGGAATACGCGACATGATAAGTAACCAGCCCCCTGAGTAAGTTGGAATCCCTGAAAAGGGAGTATCTCAACTATCCTGACACAGGGGGACCCCGTCGCAGCGACATCAAGGGCAGGATAAAGCGCTGTTAGAAAAACGCCATGCCGTCTACCAAGCCGCCCGCTTGGCGCGTCCGGAACGGTGGCGTAACACGACTCGGAACTGGAGCTGGCAAGATGAAGTGCAATTGAACCCGGACCGGGCTATTGAGCCTAAAACAGGCGAGGAATTACAGGTCGCTTAAATCGTAAAAACATCTCAACTATCTTGACAATTACCGGAAGAAACATTTACAATTGCACCACCAGAACCGCCGTTTTTAAAAGACATTCTCTTGACTGCTTCACGACAACATAAAAAATAGCCCGTTACATTTGTGGTGAAAACTTCATTGATTCGTTCAGCTGTTAATTCTTCTAAGCGTGTTTGCTTTTTCAAAATTCCAGCATTATTTACAAGAACAGAAATATGACCAAGTTTTTGGTCAATAGTAGAGAACAAATTTATAACGTCTTTTTCATTTGAAACATCGGCTTGTACGGTGATACAAGTACCACCAAATTCTAAAATTTCTTGAGCTGTTTTTAATGCGGCCACTTCATTTGATTTGTAATTGATGCAAACTGAATACCCGTTCTTTGCAAATAATTTCGCAGCAGCAGCACCTATTCCTCTACTGCCGCCAGTGACCAGTACAATTTTCTTTGGATTCATTTCAGACTTCCCTTGCCTAATGTCAAACACAGCAGCTGGCCTACGCTGCAATTGGATAAAAAGCCGCACGTTCCGGCCAGTCTGCTTGAATGCCATGTTAGGCGTATTACCGCTGCGCAAAAAACAAGACCCCGTTTTTCGCAGCAAACCACAAAACTAAATAATGAAGCTACGAAAACGGAGCAAACGAATTAAAAGCGTGTTAATAAACCGCGTAAACAGAAAGCTGCAAAACAAAATAAAAATATCAGCACACCACAATACAAACTGCCACAACAGCGCGCCAACTAAAAAAATATAACAATTGGTAGCTGTGCCTAACGCCGAGCTAAGCGGCAGATTTTAAGTTGTAGTTTTGTGGAGTACTTTTGCGCAGCAAAACCACAAAACTGCGACTTAAAAGCTGTCCAAGGAGCGGAGCGACTGGTGCTTGAGCGCCTTGTTAGGTGCTTTTTGCATTTGCACAGGGAAACCACTCAGTATGCTGTTCACCTTGACGACCAATGTAGGTAACACGCTTACCCCGCAAAAATGCAAAATAAGACTGCACGCCTGATTTCATTGCACGCTCAGAAAATTTTCTGTATGGCTGGCTATTATTTTGGCTTTCCAGAATAGCAGCCCTTAGACTTTGAACATCAAAGTCTGCTGACACAGCTGGCAAACTTTCAAATTGTACTGGCAAAGAAACGACACTACCTTCACTGCTATAAAATGAGATTTGTAAAGTTACGTAATTAACGTGGTAATACTCAACGCCCGCTTCAATAAGTTTTCCCACATATTCTGGAAATGAAATTTTATTTGCATGACTGGCATGTGCGGTACTTGTAATAATATCTGCATTCATTTTTATTCACCTTGTATTGTGGAAATTTTTCCGCTTGGGATTAAGCACCTAACGTAGAGTTAAGCGGGCTGCGCGGCTTTGTGCGCAGCTCCGCTTGAACGCCGGGTTAGGACGCATTGCGGTCCCCGCGCAGACGACCAGATGCAGACTGCCAACCACCCGTAGCGGGATGAACCTTGCCTGCCTTGGCAAGCCCAAATAGTGGCATGTTGACGTACACATTTTCATAGGTGCCAGGCGAGACTGCATAAGTTTCATGCCAGATACCGACTGAGCCATCAGTTCCAACCGCTCGGTTGAAGGCGCGCCAAGCTGGAAGATGCTGAGCTTCCTTGGCCTTTGCGTAGGCAAGCAACTGTTCCATTGAGCGCCAATACTGAACCAAGATGATGGTTCGAGAAAACCACGTTTCCGCGTGAATGAAACCTAACTCAGGATGCTGATACAGCTCTTTGAGTATGCGCGGCATAGCTGTGGCAACAGGCAACCACTTGTGAACCATTAAAGGTTTGTTGATGCGCATGCCAATCATGAAGACGACGAAGTCGCCTTCCAATGTGGCCGTAATTCGTTCCTTGTGGATCATGAGCTATGTGTCCTAACGTCAAAATTAAGCAGCTGGCCTACGCTGCCATTGAATAAAGAAGCCGCACATTCCGGCCAGTCTGCTTGAATGCCATGTTAGGCGTAGTGCCGCTGCACAAAAAATAACCTGATTATGTCTCTTGCTCAATCTCCTTGCTCAAACCACTTAAAAGGCCTAAGGTGAACGAACGTTCTTTTGTGGAGTGGTCGTCATGGCAATCAACCCAATCCAGATGCAAAAGGGGCTGTC
>NZ_PDZG01000149.1 GCF_002735645.1 Iodobacter sp. BJB302 | reverse complement strand
TGAGCCACGCGCAGTAGCCACTCCCCGCGCCGCGTCTGCAAATCCCCCATAAATCCTCCTGCTTGATAAAAACCTCAGCATGACGAAAAAAGGAAAGGGCGTTTAGATGGGAGGGCTAGGCGCTTACTTTCTAACCACCAGCGCGGCTGTATGAGCTCCTGCTTCCGCAACGTCTGCCACCGCGATCAATATTGGAGGGGCAGGGCATGGCCCAAGATAACTGGCTATGGACTGCTGGATCATTCATAAAATACAGGGGTAATCCCCCCACAAAACCAGCTCATTTTTAAGTAGAATTTTTTCGCAGCCTTTGAGGAACTTTACATGAAAGCTGTACGTTATTCCGATCGCCAGATTATGGCGATTTTAAAGCAGGTTGAAGCCGATTTGGCTTTAACTGATATGTGCCGAAAGCATTACATGAGTAATGATTTTTATGAGCTAATTATTCTGTTTCCCGGATAATTTCAACTCTTCCATTTTTAACGTTAACCTCAAATCGATGAGAATGACTAGACTTAACTTTTGAAGAGGAAAAACATCCATAATCGTTTGGGTTTTTAAATTCATAATAAAATCAAATTGACTTGATTTTGTTGTTGTTGGCGATTTTGATTAAATTGTTTTTAAGTTCTGAAAGCTCGCTATCTTTGTTTCTATTTTGGTTAATAGCATCAAAATAGAAGATAAAACTTTTCTCTATTATAAGTGCCTAGGCATAAATTACCCCATGCTTTTCAAACATGTGTTTTTCGTAAGGTGGAAACTCCGTAGGCGTTACGCACCAAGGGCCGGCGAGCAAGAAATGCACTTGCACACCCTACTAAAATCACATCTTTTTTACTTTAAAAATGCGTGATAACTTATGTGGGACTACTTATTGCCTTCCAGTTCAACCCCGATCTCGTCGGTCATTGCGTTTGGTACGATAAAGTCTAGCATTGATTCATTGTTGACCGTTTTGGTTGTTACTTTAAATAAATTGAAATATATTAATATGTCGTTATTTTCATTTGATACCTTGCAGAAAATGTCACTTAAGCCTGTATGTGCGCCATTTGTTGGTCTTGTGTGTGGATTTTCGGTATAGCCGACATACTCAACATTACTACTAATTCCTAAATTGATATTAGACTCATCTAAAAAATCATGAATTGAGGATGTGGTACGGTTACCACTTTCGTCGGTTAGAGTGATGTATTTATCAGTTAGGTAAAGTTTTGGATTGCTATATTTGTTTAAAGTGACATTAAAAAACTTGCACCATATAGTCTCAGGTCGTTCCTCCTTTCCAATTAATATATGAATTTTTGTTTTTCGTGTAATTGGATTGTAACGTGGTCTTTTTTTTGCATTAAACCTAACTTTAATTCTGGAGCAGATAAAATATACAAAACGCTTTTCTAAGTTCTCCTCAACAGCATTTTTAACTTTTTTTAGATAATCAACTATTAGTTTTCTTGTGTCAAAATACTCAGCCACCTCTTTTGGATTTACAACTAAATCGTACCAATATTTATGATAAGTTTGGAGTTCTACAGCCCATTCTTTATCTGACTCTTTGTAGATATTATTGTTTTTTATTGATTTAAAAAATCCTCGACTCAAAATCATCACCTTTTATAATTTAAGATTTAATAGGCTAATAGAAAAATATTAGTTATTTATTTTTCACATGAATACTGATCGGTCAAAAGCGTAATCAAACGTAGTCCATTTGAATTCAGCACTAGTGATGTTTCTTCTTTTGATATGCACCAAGTTTCAGCAAGTCTTGAAGCCACCGATAAAGCTTCCCACGGCATCACATTGATACCTCGGATCTTAGCAAATGGTCCATCGCTCTCCGAAACCACCCGGTCACGCGGCATTAATGCTGCCAGTTTTCGTCCATTAGCCGATTCCATCATTCCAGGCCCTACGCTGAACCAACATCCTGTTTCGGCTGCGCGTCTAAGCAACGAAGGCGAATCGGTAAACCAATGAAGCACCGCAGTGCCGAAACCAGGGTTCGCATCAAGGATGTCTAAAACTTTGCCAGCAGCAGCCCGCGAATGAATACTGAGAACTCGCCCTCCCAATCGAGCAGAGTTTTCTACAACTGATTTAAATATGTGTATTTGAAACTTAAAGTGCTGGCTAAACCGTGCGGAGCCATCTAAACCAATTTCACCGACCCCAGTGCAAGCCTCCATCTGGGATAGCAACATCTCAAGTTCGCCATACTTTTTATCTGCCACTTCTGGGTGGAGACCTGGAGAAATGAAAATCTTCTGGCTGGCTGGCAGAACTCTAGAGGTTGCAGCGTACGCCCTTGGACTCGTCGTCACTAGCCATACAAACTCTGTTCGCTTCAGAGCTTCAGTGTAGATTTGCTTCGCGTCTGGATAGAGGTCCAGGTGGCAGTGAAAATCCATCACAGCACACAATCTCTTCGAAGCAATGCAGCCAGCTCAGCCAAGCCCTGCTCGGCAACGTGACGGTAGTGCGGACGGTCAGCGGCAGATGCAAAAGTCAACGTGGCTCCCAAAAAAGAATCAATCCCTCTCTGTTCAACAGTAAGCACAGCGCAAGCCACCGCCATCGGGTCATCCGCACTCGTCTTTCCTGCCGCCGGTAATTGTCAAAGTAGTTGAGATGTTTTTACGATTTAAGCGACCTGTAATTCCTCGCTTGTTTTAGGCTCAATGACCCGGTCCGGGTTCAATTGCACTTCATCTTACCAGCTCCAGTTTCGCGTC
>NZ_PDZG01000014.1 GCF_002735645.1 Iodobacter sp. BJB302 | reverse complement strand
AAGTAGTCAGATATTCGAATCGAATCTTCCAAATGTGCAGCTCTGCTCGCCATACTTCATGATTAATGAAAAAAAGAAATTATCTATCAATTATCCATCATTTGACTATAAAGTGAACAGCATTGGGGCAGGAGCGCAATTTTGCAGGAAAGGACGCGGCTATTGAGTAAGGCCATTGCACCTATTATCCGAGGCTCGCCTACTATTCGTTCTGTGCGTATTTCCGTGTTTGGTTTTTCACGCGGTGCGGCCGAGGCCAGGGTTTTCTGCAGCTGGCTGCAAAAATATTACAGCGATGGCATTGCAGGTATTCCTTTAAAAATCGATTTTTTGGGCATTTTTGATACGGTTGCCTCGGTTGGTTTGGCCAACTCTGTGCCGATTGGTGGTGTTGAAGGGCACTATGCCTGGGCTAGTGTGGAGAACTTGCAGGTGAGCTCTGCGGTTAAGCGTTGTGTGCATCTGGTATCAGCACATGAAGTGCGTGGCTCGTTTCCACTTGATTCAATTGGCAGTGGTGCACACTGTAAAGAGGTGGTCTACCCCGGTGTGCATTCGGATGTAGGTGGTGGCTACCCGCCAAATGATCAGGGGCGCTCTATTGGTGCGGGTGCGGCGGGGGATGCAAAAAAGCTTTCGCAAATTCCTTTGGCACAAATGTACCGCGAAGCCTTGATTGCCAGTGTGCCCTTGCTGGCCCCAATAGATTTTAATGATTTTCATCAAAGCAATTTCAAAATTGATCCGGGCACGGTCAAAGCCTTTAATGATTATATTGCGGCCACGCGCTTTGGCAGCGGCAAGCCATCTGGCGTGATGTGGCTGACAGAAACACAGGCTGAAGAGCCATTGCTGCAGATTATTCACCGCCACTATGGCATTTTCTTGCGCTGGCGAAAAAGCATGCTGGGTAAGGTTCATTTGCTGCCCGGTATTGCAGCTTCGCTGGATAGTGCAGCGAAAAAAACGCAGGACCGGCATGACTTACAAACAACGGACCAGGCTTTACAGCAGGAATTAAATATGCTGGAAAAATACACGCCCCTTGTTTCTGAGTTTTCAATCTGGCCCGCTAAAGTGGGGGATTGGAATGGGGGTGTTTATGCGGAATGGATTAAGCAGGAGGCGGTGCTACCTGCAAGTAAGGTGTTATTTGAAACGCTGGTTCATGATTCCAGAGCATGGTTTAAACCCAGCAATTTTAGCGATGATGATCAGGTTTGGTTTAATGAAGGTGGCATGGAAAAATCACGAAGAATAATGATTAAAAGTATTGAAGCGGAACAAGAAAGGATTCGCTCACCCTATCGTTTAAGTGATGAGCAAATGAAATCGGTTGATAATAAAGATTACAAAAAGAATGTTGAGCGAATTGAAAATCTGAAAACCAATAAAACGTATATGGTAAGAAGCGGGGGCCAGGAGCCGATCAGGCTTTATGGCTATTTGCGCTGGCGGCATGTTTTTGGTGCGGCGGCTCTGTCTGCTCCGCTGCAAGAGCCTGTCAGCAAAGAAATCATGCGCCGCAGAGAGCTTGAAAATCAGCAGCATGAGAATAATCTGCAAAGCTTAAATCAGCAAAACATCAATGCCAGAAAGCGTTATCAGGAAGGGCAAATAAATGCCCAAAGTTATGGAGAAGCTTTGCGGGATAATAGCTTACGTATGAGTGCTGAGCATCAGAGGCATGCTGCTGCAATGGCAGCAATAAAATAATATTTAAGTGTTTAGCTTTGCATGAATAAGGCCTGCATTTTTGAATTTTTCCCTTTGTCTTGTTTTGTTTTGTTGCAGGCACTGCATAACAGGCGGCAATAATTGCCGAAGGCTTGTGCCGGTTTGTTTCAAAGCCCGCTGAATGCGGGCTTTTTGCTTGGCACGCTTCCTGCTTACAATAACGGGGAAAGCGCGTATTGTGTGGCGTGATGAGATAAACAGGAGTTTGGCTATGTTAGGTCGTTTGGACGATTACTTCCGCCCGCAGGAAACTGCGCTGTCGCTGCGCAGCCAGCGGCAAGAGGTATTGGCTTCAAATATTGCTAACAATGACACGCCGGGCTACAAGGCGCGCGATTTTGATTTCAAAAAAACATTTGAAGCGGCTTTACAAAAAAATCCGGTGAAACCGCTGCAAAGCACCGATCCGCGCCATTTACAGCCTAAAGATAATCTTGATCCTTTATCAAAGGCATTGCTCTACCGCAATCCAAGGCAATCGGGTATTGATGGCAATACGGTGGATATGAATGCTGAGATGGCGGCGTTTTCAGATAATGCGATTCGCTATCAGGCAGGGATTACTTTTATGCAAAAGCGGATTGAAGGCATGCGCACTGCGCTGACTGGCCAATAAGGGATAAATGATGTCGATGTTCAGAGTATTTGATATTGCGTCTACTGCGATGCACGCGCAGACCACCCGTCTGAATACGGTGGCATCTAATTTAGCCAATGCTGAATCAATTACCAGCTCTAATAGCCAGCCTTATCGTGCCAAGCAGGTGGTTTTTCAGGCCGCGCCGATTGCGGGGGGCGGCAAGGGTGCAGTAGGGGTGCAGGTTTCTGATGTGATTGAAGATCAATCCCCGCCTAAGCTGGTGTATGACCCTAAAAATGTATTGGCCGATGCCAATGGTTATGTAGCGATGCCCAATGTTAATGTGGTTGAAGAAATGACCAATATGATATCCGCTTCGCGCTCTTATCAAACCAATGCCGATGTAATGAATACGGCGAAAACCCTGCTGCTGAGAACTCTGGCACTTGGTCAGTCATAAGGATAATCATCATGATCCCTCGTACAACGATTAATTCGACTACTGATTACTCCTCCATTAATAAAAAGGCGGATACCAAAGCTTCGGCGGCAGATCAGCAGCAGGATCGCTTTTTAAAACTGCTGGTGAAGCAGCTGCAGAGCCAGGATCCGATGAATCCTATGGATAACGCGGCTACAACCAGCCAGATGGCTCAGATCAGCAGTGTAACGGGGATTGAAAAACTCAATACCACGATGCAATCGATGATGGCGAGTTTTGCCTCGGCGCAAAGTTTTCAGGCGGCCGCTCTGATCGGTAAAGAGGTGCTGACCCAGGGCAATCAGATGAAGTTTGATGGCAAAAAGCCGATTGATGCCCGGGTGGATTTGCCTGCCAATGTAAGTAATATCAAGGTGACCATTACCGATAAGAATGGCACGGTGGTGGATAAAATCACTTTGCCACAGCAGGCAGCCGGGGCCGCTGGTGTGGTTTGGGATGGCAAGTTAGAGGGTGACAAGCTGGCTGCGGCCGGTGATTACTATATTTCTGCGACTGGTGTGAAAGATGGCAAGGAAATTGCTTTAAATACCCTGACCTGGCAAACGGCAAGTAGCGTTGAGCTGGCAAAAACGGGTGTGAATGTCATGTTGGGCAATCAAAAAACCGTTGCATTTAGCGATGTGAAACAAATCCGCTAGTCGTGGATAGAACAAGGTGAGGTTAGGGTTATGGGTTTCCAGCAGGGCTTGAGTGGTTTAAGTGCGTCGTCCAAGAGCCTGGACGCAATCGGTAATAATATCGCCAACTCGAGCACAGTCGGTTTTAAGCAGTCGCGCTCAGAGTTCGCGGATATGTACGCCAACTCTTTTGCCAGCTCCTCAACGATTTCCGGGATGGGCGGGCGCACGGTTGCTGTGACTCAGCAATTTGGTCAGGGCAATATTACGTCGACCAATAATCCGCTGGATATTGCCATTACAGGGAATGGTTATTTCCGCATGGTGGATGGCGAAGCCGTAAGCTACACCCGTAATGGCCAGTTTCAGGTTGATAAAGAAGGTTTTATTGTGGGCAATACCGGCCAGAAATTAACCGGCTGGCCCTTTGATCTGAACGCTAATGCCTTACAAAAGGGTGGTACACCTACCCCATTACAACTGGCTAATGGCAATATCGGTGCCAAAACCACGGGCTGGACTGAAGTTGCTGGCGGTGGGGTGAGTGCAGGCCTGCAGTTTGGGATGAATCTGGATGCCAGCCAGCTGACTAAAGACAGAACCAATCCGCTGGCTGCTAATTATGTGGGGGCATTAAACCCTGCAGACGTAAAAACCTTTACAAATTCAACCTCGGCGCAGGTCTATGACTCGCAAGGGGTTGCTCATACGCTGACAATGTATTTTACAAAGACAGCACCTAATACATGGGAAGTAAGAACCCGTTTCGACAGCGATCCTGTATCGCCCCCTAATGATCCGGTTACCAATTTGCCCTACCCCAATGTGACTTTTGATTCGAATGGTAAGTTGGTGAATAACACGCCGCTGTCATTCAGTACCACTTTAACTTCCGGTGCCACAACGCCGTTTGCGTTTCATGTGGGCCTTGAAGGTACAACGCAATACGGCAGCCCGTTTGGTGTGAATACGATCAAGCAGGATGGCTACCCAGATGGCGTGTTAACAGGCGTTGCGGTAGACCGGGAAGGCGTTATTCTGGGTAAGTATTCTAATGGCCAGAACAGGGCGATTGGCCAGGTTACGCTGACTAACTTTACCAATTCTCAGGGGCTGCAAAATCTGGGTGATAATCGCTGGGGCGAAACCTTTGCTTCGGGGCAGCCCAGAACCAATGATCCGGGCACCAGTGATCTGGGCTCGCTTCAGTCTGCTTCTGTAGAAGACGCCAACGTTGATTTAACGGGTGAGCTGGTTAATCTGATTACGGCTCAGCGTACCTACCAGGCCAACGCGCAAACGATTAAAGCCCAGGATACGATCCTGCAAACGATTGTGAACTTGCGTTAATCAATTTCTGCGTGGGCCTGTTTTTTACGCCCACGCTGCCTTTCTGATCGTCCTGCCTTTGAGTAAAAATCAATGGATCGAATGTTGTACATTGCAATGACCGGGGCAAAGCAAACCATGCTGCGCCAGGCGTCTGTTGCCAATAATCTGGCCAATGTGGCCACGCCGGGTTTCAGAGCAGAGCTGACTGCTGCACGTGCAGTGCCGGTCATTGGCGGCACTGGCGTACCAAGCCGTGCTTATGTGGTTGAGCAGACTACCGGCGCAGATTTTACGCCCGGGATTGTGCAGCAGACTGGCCGGGCTTTGGATGTGGCGGTGAATGGTGAAGGCTGGCTTTCCGTGCAAACACCGACGGGCGAGGCTTATACCCGTAATGGCGGTTTTGAAATTGATGCGGCCGGGCTGTTGAAAACACGCAGCGGCTTGGTGGTGCAGGGTGAGAATGGCCCGCTGACTATCCCTGAAAATACCCGCATTACGATTGCAAAAGACGGCACTATTTCAGGAGCGCCGTTTGATAATCCGGCACAGGCAGTAGAAATTGGCCGGCTTAAACTGGTGAATCCTTCCGAGCGTGAGCTCGAAAAAGGCAGCGATGGCTTGTTCCGCCAAAGAAACGGCGAAGTGGCTCAGGCGGATGCTGGCGTGAAACTTGCTTCAGAGTCTTTAGAGGTCAGTAATGTGAACCCAGTTGATCAGCTTGTCCAAATGATCGGATCGCAGCGCCAATATGATTTACAGATCAAAATGATGCAAACCGTTGATCAGAACGCCAGAAGTGCGGCGCAGCTGTTAACACTGACAGGCTGATCAGCGTGATCAGCGGGCGGGATAGTTAAAGATTTATATTCATTCAGCCCTCTGAAGAAGACATATTGTGTGGCTGAATAAGCAAGGGCCGCCAAACGCGCCCTGCAGTAATCAAACCAAAAAATAGGAAGTACGCATCATGATGCGCTCGCTGTGGATTGCCAAAACCGGCATGGATGCCATGCAGATGAATGTAGACGTCATCTCGCATAATCTGGCTAACGTCAGCACGAATGGTTTTAAGCGGGAACGTGCGGTATTTGAGGATTTGCTTTACCAGAATTTACGTCAGCCCGGCGGTTCAACCAGCGCGCAAACCCAGCAGCCAACAGGTTTGCAATTGGGAACTGGCGTGCGGCCCGTGGCCACGGCAAGAATTCATATGCAGGGTAATTTGCAGCTTACCGATGGCCCGCTGGATGTGGCGATTAATGGCCAGGGCTTTTTGCAAATTGCCATGCCCGATGGCACGACGGCATATACCCGTGATGGCTCGTTTCAGGTAGACAGCCAGGGCGCAGTGGTAACTGCAAGTGGCTATGCCCTGCAGCCTGCTTTACAAGTTCCGCAGGGAACAACCAAGTTAACGATTGCTAAAGATGGTACGGTAACGGCGATTGTGAATAATGATTCGGCCGCACCTGTACAGCTGGGCAATATTCAGCTGGCCACATTTATCAACCCGCCGGGCTTGCAGTCTGTGGGTGAAAACTTATACATGGAAACCACTGCTTCGGGCGCGCCAACCGTGGGCACGCCGGGCACCAATGGTCTGGGGGCGCTGAATCAGGGCTATGTAGAAACATCCAATGTGAATGTGACTGAAGAATTGATCAATATGATTCAGGCGCAACGCTCTTTTGAAATTAACTCAAAGGCGATTAAAACGTCTGACGAAATGCTGCAGAAGCTGACGCAGCTTTAGTCTTAAAGGGGTCCGAATGATGATGCGCCTTGCCGTTACGGCAATGATTGCCGTTTTGCTTGCCGCTTGCAGTACCACGCCGCCATCGGTGGTGACGCTGCCTACAACGGCCAGACCCGTGCAGCCTGTGGTGGCAAGTATCAATAATGGCTCTATTTTTCAGCCTAATAGCTCGCGCTTGTTATTTGAAGAGCGCGTGGCCCGGAATATCGGCGATTTGCTGAATATCACTATTGAAGAAAACCTCTCTGCCGTGAATACGTCTAACAGCAGCAGTAATAAGGCCGGATCGCTTGATTACAGTACCACCGGCAATATTCCTTTAGTGCCGTGGGATATTGAAAAATATTTCTCGCGTGAAGGGGCTGCTGCTGTGAAGCTGGCAGGAACCAATAAATTTGAAGGGAAAGGGGCGACTAACAGCACCAATACCTTTAAAGGCACGATTTCGGTCACGGTAACTGATTTGCTGGCCAATGGTAATTTGATTGTGGGTGGCGAAAAGCAAGTTGCCGTCAATAATCAAATTAATACCCTGCGTTTTACCGGCGTGGTTAATCCGCTGGATATCAAGGCGGGGAATACGATTTCATCGAATAAAGTGGCCGATGCGCGCATCGAGCAGCTGGGTGTGGGCTCTATGGCAGATGCCAATACCATAGGCTGGTTGCAGCGGTTTTTCTTAAATGTCATGCCATTTTAAGTGTGTGGCCTGATATTTTTAAATGTGATTTAAATAGGTTGTGTGTATGTCTCGCTTTGCCCTGATTTGCTGTTTGTTATTTGTGCTTGCGCCTGCCCGTGCTGAAAAGCTGAAAGAGCTGGCGTCGGTTGCAGGCGTGCGTAATAACCAGCTGGTGGGCTATGGTTTGGTGGTGGGTCTCGATGGCAGCGGGGATCAGACCACGCAAACGCCGTTTACTGTGCAATCGGTTGTGAACATGCTGACCAACTTGGGGATTCAGGTACCCAGTGGTGGTAATTTGCAGTTAAAAAACGTGGCGGCGGTAACGGTTACATCAACTCTGCCTGCTTTTGCAAGACCAGGTCAGCCTCTGGATGTAACGATTGCCTCGATTGGTAATGCCAAGTCTTTGCGTGGCGGCACGCTCCTGATGGCCCCGCTAAAGGGGGCAGACGGGCAAATTTATGCCATGGCTCAAGGTAATATTATTGTGGCTGGAGCCGGTGCATCGGCAGGTGGCTCAAGTACACAGGTGAATCAGCTGGCGACAGGGCGTATCCCTGCCGGTGCGACAGTCGAGAAATCAGTGCCTACTCTTTTGGGTAATGGTGAGTTTATTCAGCTGGAGCTGCTGGCTACCGATTTTACTACCGCTAATCGTGTGGTGAATGCGGTGAATTCGCAGTATCCGGGTACGGCAGTGGCTTTGGATGGCCGGGTGATTCAGGTTCGTGCGCCTCAGGATAATAATTTGCGCGTGGCATTTTTATCCCGGCTGGAAAACATCGATGTTACCCCGGCAGAATCCGGGCCTAAGGTCATTATTAACGCCCGCACAGGCTCGATTGTGATGAATCAGGCCGTAAAGCTGGATAGCTGCGCAATTGCGCATGGCAATTTAACCGTGACTATCACTGCAGATAATGCGGTTTCTCAGCCCAATCCTCTGGCAGGTGGCAAAACGACTAAAGTGCAAAACGCGGATATCCAGATTCAGGCTGATAAAGGCCCTATCGTGCGTTTGCCTAAATCCAGCACCCTGCGCGATGTGGTGCGGGCGCTGAATGCCGTGGGTGCAACGCCCCAGGATTTGCTGGCTATTTTGCAGGCAATGAAAGCTGCGGGCAGCTTAAAAGCCGAGCTTGAAGTGATCTGATTTTTTTATAGGGGCTGATGATTTAGGCTCTTTATTTCTATCTGCCACCCCTCTTTTTTCCTCGGCACGCTTATTGCTTGATATGAGCATATATTTTATCTGAGCTGCCCAGAATGATCTCTTCAGCTAATCCATCCAGTAATGATCTTGCCATTGATGTTCGTGGCGTGGATAGCCTGCGTCAGCTGGCACGCAAAGATCCCAATAAAGCAGCGCTGGCCGTGGCGCGTGAATTTGAAGCTTTGCTGACCAGCCAGATGTTGAAGTCGATGCGCGAAGCCACGCCTAAATACGATGAGATGGAGTCCGGTACGGCTGATATGTTTCGCGGTATGCATGATCAGCAGCTGACCCAGATGTGGTCTAAGCAGGGCGGCGTAGGATTTGCCGAATCGATTGTGCGGCAGATTGAGTTGCAACGGGATCCTTCGCTTTATCAGAAGCCTTCGCCTTCATTTCATAACAGCTTGCCAGCGGCAAAAGCGGCCGGGATTTCGGCAAAAGATGCCGTTTTGAGCGGCGATTCTTTTGCTTCCAAATTAGCCTCTCATGCTGAAGGCGCAGCCGCATCGCTGGGCGTGTCCCCGCATGTGCTGGTGGCGCACGCCGCTTTAGAATCGGGGTGGGGTAAAAAACCGATCAAAGATGCAGCAGGCGCTGATAGCCATAATGTGTTTGGTATTAAGGCGACTAAAGACTGGAAAGGTAAAACCAGCGATATCACCACCACAGAGTTTGTGGGCGGGCAAGCACAAAAACGGGTAGAAAGTTTCCGGGTTTATGATTCCTATGCGGATGCTTTTAATGATTACGCCAGTCTGATTAAGCGCCGCTATAGCGATGCAGTCGGGCAGGGTGCAGATGCAAAGGGCTATGCCAAGGCATTGCAATCAGGCGGTTACGCCACTGATCCGCAATATGCCAATAAATTAGCGCAAGTGGCCGAACAATTACGACGTCAGTTGGCGTAATGAACTGTGGTAACTGAATATCCACCAGGGTTTTGAGTTGCCTTCAAGTATTGGCCATTTGTGCCGATAAATAGCAGCAAAGGAGTTGCATCATGGGCGCCAGTGTTTTTGGTATTGGTTTAAGTGGCTTAAACGCAGCAAGTTTAGGTTTAAGCACAACAGGTCATAATATTGCGAATGCCAATACGCAGGGCTATTCACGCCAGAGCATCAAGCAAAGTGCGCCTTATCCCCAATACACGGGGAATGGCTTTACAGGCTTGGGTGTGCGTGTTGACACGGTGCAGCGCTCTTATGATGAGTTTCTGACTAAACAAGTGCAGGCCGCCACTTCGCAAGATAGTTATTACGGCACCTATCTGGCGGAAATTAAGCAGGTAGATAATTTGGTGGCAGATCCTGCCGCAGGTGTCTCGCCTGTTTTGCAGTCATTTTTTAGCGCCGTGCAAGGCATATCGACCAATCCGGCATCTTTGCCGGCCCGGCAATCTTTGATGAGTAACGCTCAGGGGCTGGTGAATCGTTTTCAGGTGTTTGATCAGCGTCTTTCTGAAATGCGCGCAGGCGTAAATGGCAATTTAGTGAGTGCTGCAGACCATGTTACGGCTTTGTCCAAGCAAATAGCCCAGATTAACGGCCAAATTGCGGTGTCGAGCAGCGGCGGGCAGCTGCCCAATGATTTGTTGGATCAGCGCGATAAAATGGTGCTGGATTTAAATAGCCTCGTGAAAGCGACATCCATTAAACAAGGCGATGGCACCATTAATGTATTTATCGGTAATGGGCAAAATCTGGTTGTAGGCGGCACGGCGTATTCGATTGCGGCCAAGCCTTCGATTAGTGACCCGCAGCGGCTTTCCATTGTGTATACCCAGGGTGCTGTTGACGCGGAGATTCCTGAAAATATGCTGACCGGCGGGCAACTGGGCGGTTTGCTCGAATACCGGAGTAAGACGCTGGATTCCGCGCAAAATTCGATTGAGCGTATGGCTCTGGTGCTGGGGCAGACTTTTAATGCTCAGATGCGTCAGGGGCAGGATTTGTACGGCAATATGGGTACAAACTTTTTTGATTATCAGCAGAGCAGTGTGTCGTTTAATCATACGGTTGCGGGTGTGAGTACGGTGGCTGTAACGGCCAGCCTGCCTGCCGGGGTAAAAAGCGTGGCGAGTGATTATTCGCTTACTTTTACCGGAACAATCGGTGCCGAATACAGTATTACGCGGCTTTCCGATAATGTGAGCCAGACCGTAAATTTTGCCACAATGGCAACAAATCCAACCGTGCTCGGGCTGACGTGGAGTGTGCCGGGCGTGATGACTGCGGGGGAAAAGATTGGCGTGAGCATGCCGCCTGCCATTGGTAATGTCTTATCTAATCGTAATAATACTACGGCCGTACCGCCTGCTGTGGCGCCTTTATTGGGTGGTTATATTGAGGATGTGAGCAAGGCGCAGCCCAGCGATTATGAAGTGTTTTTTGATGGTGCAGATTATCAGGTTACCCGGCAGTCTGACGGGCAGCGCACACAGATTACGGCGGCACAATTTCTCAATAATGCCAGTGCCATCAGCGTGGATGGATTGCATCTTAGTTTTTCACAAGGCACGCCAACGGCAGGAGACCGGTTTACTGTTCAGCCTTATGTGGGTTTTAGCCGCGGCCTGAGTATCAAACCGACAGATCCCAGAGTGATTGCAGCAGGCGTTCCGATTATCTCGGATACACAGCGCAGTAATACGGGTACCGGGAAGATCGGGCAAGTTGCCATCGATCCGGCCTCCACTGTGACCACTCAATCGGCCGTCAATCCTCAGTTAAAAAACCAGGTTGATATTACGTTTTCGGTGCCCACAGCAGGCCCGCAGACTGGTATTTTATCGTACAGCCTTGCAGACACCGTGTCTGGTGCAACGGTAGGCCCTTTAACCTATGTGGCGGGGCAAACCATTTCGTATAACGGCTGGAATGTGAAAATTGATGGCCAGCCAGCTCAGGGGGATAAATTTTCAGTTAAAGCGGGTACCTCTCTGGACGCGGATGGCCGCAATGCGCTGAAGCTGGGCGAATTGCAATCCAGAAAAATATTGGATGGGGGTAAGGCCAATTATCAGGAGGCCTATGGGCAAATGGTGGCCGTTATTGGTGCAAAAACCAATGAGGTGACGATTATGTCTGCCGCACAAACGGAAGTACTTAAACAGGCTGAGATTTCGCGTGATTCTGTCTCAGCAGTTAATCTGGATGAAGAAGCCGCAAACTTATTGCGCTATCAGCAGGCTTATCAGGCATCCAGCAAAGTGATTCAAATTGCACAACAAGCATTTGATGCCATTGTGCGAATTGGTGGCTGACAGCCCTGACAGGCTGCAGCTCGGTATTTATAAGGAATAATTAGCATGCGTATCGCAACCACGACAATTTATAAGCAAGGGGCTGCTGAATTACAGCGCCATTCCAGCGTGCAAGCGAAGTTGCAAAATCAATTGTCCACCGGTCGCCGGGTATTAACGCCTGCTGATGATCCTATCTCATCAGCAAAAATACTGGATGTTACCCAGGCCCAGGAGCTGAACAAGCAATATGCGGTAAACAGCCAGACTGCTGATTCTGCAATGCGCCTTTCCGAGTCGACCTTGCAGCAGGTTACCGATCTGCTGCACGATATTTATTCGCTGGCAGTGAAGGCGGGCAATCCTTCGCAGACCCTGGCCGAAAAAAAGCTGTTGGATTCGGAATTGCAAGGGCAGTACCAGGAAATGATGAGCCTTGCCAATGCAACCGATGGCGGCGGATCGTATTTGTTTTCCGGTTTTAAAGGCTCCACTAAGCCATTCAGCGAAACATCCTTTGGTAATGTGACTTACGCAGGTGATGACGGCCAGCGCCAGATGCAAATATCGGGATCCAGGCAGATTCCGGTATCTGAATCGGGGTATCAGATTTTTCAGGCGGGCCGCACCGGTAATGGTAATTTTGTGAGCTCTGCTAACGCTGTGGCGCCTGGTAATTCAGGGAGCGGGGTGATCAGCCCGGGTGAAGTGGTTGATATTACAAAGTGGAATAACCCGGCTCATTCACAAAAATTTAAAATTGAATTTAAATCGGTTGATGATCCGGCTAAGCCGGGTAAGCCAGTGATTGCTTACGATATTATCGATAACCAGGCGATGCTGGCCGACGGGGTGACCGCCAATCCCAATTTTAATAAATCAGCAATCGATGGCTACAATTACACGGCCGGGGCGAGGCCTGCTGTGCCGGGCGCGCTTAATAACTACCCGCGTGCCTACGTGCCGGGTGGCGACATTGTGTTTAAAAACCTGGCCAGCGACCCTGTTGGGGTTCCGCCGGTTGCCCCTTGGGATTACGGTATAAAAATGAATGTGACCGGGCAGCCAAGCGTGGTGATTGGGCCGCTTGGCGCTAACCCAACACCCACCGGGCCGGTTTCCAGTGGCGTAACGGATTCATTTAATGTAGATCCAAGCCGCAGTAATGGTGATATTTTTCAAACCATGAAGGTCTTTTCTGATGCTTTAAATTCTTATCAGACCAGCCCGACCGGGATGGCTAATTTTCAGAATCAGTTAAATACTGTTTTGCAAAATACCAGCAATATGCTGACCAATGTATTGTCATCCCAGGGGAATCTTGGGGCGAGAATGATTGAAACTCAGTCTGTTCAGGATACGAATGGCGATTTGAAAGTGCAATATGGACAAACATTGTCGCAATTGCAGGATCTGGATTATTCAACCGCCCTGAGTGATTTTTCTTTAACGCAAACTCTGCTTGAGGCATCACGAAAATCGTTTTCCCAAGTGCAGGGATTAAGTTTATTTCAATATATTAGCTAATCTGAAAAGCGGCCATCCCCGGCCGCTTTTTTATAAGTGGCAGCTGGCCCTCTGTAATATCGGCCGGGCTGCCCGGTGCTGACTCCTGTATTATCTGGCCTATGGCTAAAATTCGATCCTCTTTTGTTTGTCAGCTCTGCGGTGCTGCATCTTCTAAATGGCAGGGGCAATGCCCCGGTTGCGGTGAATGGAATACCCTGCAGGAGGGGGTGGCAGAAACTGCAGCAAGCACCCGCTTTCAATCCCTGGCCGCCGACGGTGCGATCCGCCAGTTAAGCGATGTGGAGGCGGCGGAAATCCCTCGTATTGCAACAGGTATGGCTGAGCTTGACCGCGTATTGGGCGGTGGCCTGGTGCCCGGTGGTGTGGTGCTGATTGGCGGGGACCCGGGAATTGGTAAATCCACGCTGCTGCTGCAGGCCATGACCCTGCTGGCTGCAGAGCGTCCTGTTTTGTATGTATCCGGTGAGGAATCCCCGCAGCAAATTGCTTTACGCGCTAAACGCCTTGGCTTGCCTGCGGGCAAAGTGGCGCTCTACGCCGAAATTGGTTTGGATAAAATTCTGCTTGCACTGGAAAAAGTAGGCCCTCAGGTTGCGGTTATTGACTCGATTCAAACGGTTTATTCAGAAGCGCTTACATCGGCTCCAGGCAGTGTTGCACAGGTCCGGGAGTGTGCCGCGCAGCTTACACGCTATGCCAAACGCACCGGGACCACTATTTTTCTGGTGGGCCACGTGACAAAAGATGGCGCAATTGCCGGGCCGCGGGTGCTGGAGCATATTGTAGATGCGGTGCTGTATTTCGAAGGGGACACGCATTCCAGCTTCAGGCTGATCCGTGCGATTAAAAATCGCTTTGGTGCGGTTAACGAGCTGGGCGTCTTTGCCATGACCGATAAAGGTCTGCGTGAAGTGTCCAACCCCTCAGCACTGTTTTTGTCCCAGCATAAAGAACCTGTGCCGGGGAGTTGTGTCCTAGTGACACAGGAGGGGACCCGGCCGCTGCTGGTAGAAATTCAGGCGCTGGTTGATGATTCGCACTCCCCGCAGCCTAAGCGCCTTGCTGTTGGGGTAGAGCAAAATCGTCTGGCTTTGCTGCTTGCTGTTTTGCATCGGCATGCAGGCATTGCGGCATTTGATCAGGATGTGTTTATTAACGCCGTGGGTGGTGTACGGATCGCCGAGCCCGCGGCAGACCTGGCCGTTTTATTGGCGATTGTGTCTTCTTTAAAAAACCGCCCTTTGCCGGAAAAACTGGTGGTGTTTGGTGAGGTAGGGCTGGCAGGTGAAGTGAGGCCGGTACAGCGGGGGCAGGAGCGCCTGCGTGAGGCAGCCAAGCTGGGGTTTACCCATGCCATTGTGCCCAAAGGGAACCGGCCACGCCAGAGTATTGAAGGAATGACGGTGACTCTGGTTGAGCGCCTGGAAGAGGCGGTTAACGCGGCCATGTAAGTTTTCGAGTACAATGGGCTTGAAAAATAAGCATACGCCCACATCAATAAAACATTGCTGGCTTCTTCATCCTTCGTCTAGGATTTGATGAGTCAATTGATTACCCCCATGCTGGAGATTAAATATGAGTGAACATATCGCACAGGTTACAGATGCCACTTTTGAAGCAGAAGTGTTGCAGGCTCAGGGCCCTGTTTTGGTTGATTATTGGGCAGAATGGTGCGGCCCGTGCAAAATGATTACTCCGATTCTGGAAGAAGTTGGTGCCGAATACGCAGGTCGTTTGAAAGTGGCTAAGCTGAATATTGATGATAATCAGGCGACTCCGCCTAAATATGGCATTCGTGGTATTCCAACACTGATGCTGTTTGTGGCAGGTGAAGTAAAAGCCACTAAGGTTGGCGCGTTGTCAAAATCGCAATTAACCGCATTTCTTGATAGTAATATTTGACAGCACTAAGTAAATCCATATAGGCTTATGGATATTCAACTGGGCCAGCCGGATATTCTTTTCGGCCCGCCCGGATTATTTAATTTCTATTTTTTCCCTTCCCGATTTATTCAAGCGCGCCCTCCCTATGCACCTGTCTGATTTAAAACACCTCCATGTTTCCGAACTTGTTGATATGGCTACGTCTTGCGAGATCGACGGTGCAAACCGGCTGCGTAAGCAAGATCTTGTTTTTGCCATTCTGAAAACAAAAGCCAAAAAAGGCGAGAGCATTTACGGCGATGGTACGCTGGAAGTGTTGCCCGATGGTTTTGGTTTTTTGCGAAGCCCGGATACTTCCTATCTGGCAGGCCCTGACGATATTTATGTCAGCCCCAGCCAAATCCGCCGTTTTAACCTGCATACCGGCGATACCATTGATGGCGAAATCCGAACGCCTAAAGATGGCGAGCGCTACTTCGCACTGGTTAAGGTTGATAAAGTAAATGGCGAACCACCAGAAAACGCCAAGCACAAAATTCTGTTTGAAAATTTAACGCCATTATTCCCCAATAAGCGTTTACATCTTGAGCGTGATATTCGTGCCGAAGAAAATGTTACCGGCCGTATCATTGATTTGATCGCGCCTATTGGTAAAGGCCAGCGCGCACTCTTAGTAGCGCCGCCTAAAACCGGTAAAACGGTGATGTTGCAGCATATTGCCCACGCAATCAGTGCGAATCACCCTGAAGTGATGTTGATTGTGCTGCTGATTGACGAGCGTCCTGAAGAAGTGACCGAAATGCAGCGCTCCGTGAAGGGCGAAGTGGTTTCTTCTACCTTTGATGAGCCGGCAACCCGTCACGTGCAAGTGGCCGAAATGGTCATTGAAAAAGCCAAGCGCCTTGTTGAGCATAAAAAAGACGTGGTGATTCTGCTGGATTCGATCACCCGCTTAGCCCGTGCCTACAACACCGTAGTACCTGCCTCTGGCAAGGTATTGACGGGTGGTGTGGATGCAAACGCATTGCAGCGCCCTAAGCGCTTCTTTGGTGCTGCGCGTAATATTGAAGAGGGTGGCAGCTTAACGATTATTGCCACTGCGCTGATTGATACCGGCAGCCGTATGGATGATGTGATTTACGAAGAATTCAAGGGTACGGGTAATAATGAAATCCACCTTGATCGTCGTATGGCAGAAAAACGTACTTATCCTGCGTTAAATGTAAATCGCTCCGGCACACGTCGTGAAGAATTGCTGATTCAGCAGGATCAATTGCAAAAGATTTGGGTTCTGCGCAAATTACTTTATCCAATGGATGATCTGGATGCGATGGAATTCCTGTTGGATAAAATCAAAGGAACCAAAAATAATATGGATTTCTTTGATTCAATGCGTCGATAAACACATACAGCGCAGCTTGTTCTCAATGCGCTTTTGTGCGATGATCTCGTTTTTATGGCTAGTGTTGGCACAACCCCAGCACGCTAAATGTAAAGGGAAGTAAAATGAAAGACGGTATTCACCCAGAATATAAAGATGTTGTATTCCAAGACGTAGCTGCTGATTTCACATTTATGAGCCGCTCTACTCTGACTGCTAAACAAACTATCGTTTGGACTGACGGCAAAGAATATCCACTGGTTAAGTTGGATATTTCTTCGGAATCACACCCATTCTACACCGGCAAACAAAAGATCGTGGACACTGCTGGTCGTATCGACAAGTTCCGTCAAAAATACAGCATGTACGGCAGCAAGGAATAATTGTTCCTGCGCAGTATCTGAAAAAGGCAGCCGCGCGCTGCCTTTTTTGCATTTTAAGTCGTCTTTAAAAATCTGATCGTCATTTTCAGATTCCTGTAGGCCCTGGGCAAATACCATGTTGACTTATATTCCTCCTCTAGAGCGTGAGCCGCAGGCTGCAGCTGCTGAAAAGCCTTGGCTGCTGTTGCTGCTTTGTTTGGTCTGGCTGCTGCCGGGCCTGATTGGCCATGATCCATGGAAACCCGACGAGGTTGAAACTGCCGCCGTGATTCAGCAGTTTATGCATGGAGCGTATTGGTCTGTGCCCCAGTTTGCAGGGCAGCCCTATTTGGAGCACGCCCCCTTATACTATTGGAGCGCGGCGCTGCTTGCATGGCCTTTGCAAAAATTGGGTATGGCAGTGCACGATGCGGCCCGTTTAACAACAGGCATCTGGATGGCGCTGGCTTTATGGGGCTTGGGTCTGGCAGGGCGTGAGTTATACGGGCGCCGCTATGGCAGGGTTGCGGTTATTACGCTGATAGGCTGCATTGGCTTGATTATCTGGGGGCATCATCTCTCCCCTCAGGTATTGGTTTTGGCTGGGTTTGCCTGGCATATTTATGGATTAGCCTATGCCCTGCGCCAGCCTTTGCGTGCGGGCTTAATACTGGGGCTTGCATGGTTACTGCTGCTTTTAGGGGGGAATTGGGCAGAGTTTCTGCTGGCGCTCACTTCGGCATTGTTACTGTTTCTATTCAGGCCATGGCGAAATACCTCTTTTGGGGTGAGTTTGCTTTCGGCCCTGGTGATTGCAGTTCCGCTCAGTGCAATCTGGCCAATCGATCTTTATCAGCATGCGCGCCCGGTATTTAATTTGTGGGTTGATCAATACGCGCTGGGGCCATTTGGCGGCGTGGCGGATTTTAAAGCATTTCATGCATTTGGCTTTTTCTCCTCGATTGTATTGTGGTTTGCCTGGCCAGCTTTGCCTCTGGCTATTTGGGGTCTATGGGCAAACCGCCGGCAACTCATTCAACCTAAAATGCTTTTGCCTAGTGTTTTGCTGCTTTTACATGTGCTTTGGTTTGTGATGGCAGGCGATGCGCGTGAATCTCATGCTCTGATTGTGCTGCTGCCTTTGTCTATTCTTGGGGCCAGCGGGGTGGATGATTTGCGCCGTGGTGCAGCTCAGGCTCTGAATTGGTTTGGCCTGATGACTTTTGGCCTGTTCACGGCTTTGCTATGGCTGGGCTGGCTTGCTGTACACACGGGCGCACCTGCAGGCCTAGCAAGGACCCTGCGTGAAGCAAGCCCTGCCTATCTGGAGCAATGGGATGTGCCGGGTATTATTTTTGCGATTGGCCTGACTGTTATCTGGGGCATTGTTATTGCCCGTAAACGCCCGCCAGGGCGGCTGGCGGTGACCAACTGGGCTTGTGGGGTTACTTTGATCTGGGGCGTCTTAATCAGCCTTTGGCAGCCATGGCTGGATGCTCAGAAAAGCTACCGTGCGGTTTCATATTCTTTGCTGGATGCCATGAAGGGGCAAAAAGAGTGTATCGACGGGCGAAATATTCCTTCTGCGCCGCTGGCTTCGTTTGAATATTTTGCAGGTATTACTTTGCAGCAGGGCGTGAAGGCAGAATCTTGCGGCTTACGGATGACCATTGGTGGCGAGCCGCTTGGGAGTACCGTTTTGTGGCGTGGAAACCGGGCAGGGGAGCGTAAGGAGTCTTTTGCACTTATTGTGGTTCAATAATAAAAAAGGATCGCCCCGGCGATCCTTTTTAACAGTTTTTCATATTATTTATTATTTGCTGGTGTTTTTATCCAGTGCTTTTAAATGTGCTACTGTATCTTCGCTGACTTTACGGCGTACATAGAAAAAAATATAGACAGCCATACCCAAAACAAAGAATATAGTAAATAAGCTTAATAAGCCGATATCGGAAGTAAACAGCGCTTGAAGTGGTGTGTTTTCCATGATGACCGCCATATATTTATATATATGATATATAAATACAAACAGGGCCTGCAGGTATTGATGCATATCAAGTTTTACATGTCATTGCTTATTAAAAATGACGGTTTGATTTCTGCCTTCGTGTTTAGCCTGATACAGTGCCTGATCGGCGCGTTTAAGAATCCGGTCAATTTTTTGATCATCCGCTTCTAAAATAGTAAGCCCAAGGCTGGCTGTAAATTGTAAGGTTTGTTTGTCAGTTAATGAAATACGCTGTGCTTCAATTCTTTGCCTTAAGCGCTCTGCAACCGGAAATCCTTTTTCTAAATCGGTTTCTGGCAGCAAAATAGCAAATTCTTCGCCGCCAATACGGCCAATAATATCAATATCCCTGAGGGTAGACTGGCAAAGCCCGGCTAAACTTTGAATTGCAATATCGCCCGTATCATGTCCCCAGTTATCATTAATTTTTTTGAAATGGTCAATATCAAGCATGATGACAATAAGCGGCTGCTGATTACGTTTAGCACGTGCAATTTCATGATTGGCGCGCTCGGTGAAATAAGCACGGTTAAATAAGCCAGATAAGCTGTCTATTGTGGCCCTGTGCTGAAGATCGGCCTCCAGCTGTTTTTTACTGGTGATATCGCTGATACCAATCATGATGGTGGTTGATTGATTTGTTTCATGCACAGACATGGATAAATTGCCCCAGAAGGGCTGCCCGTCTTTGCGTTGCAGCAAGACTTCTATATTGTGCTGGGCATCGCCTTGCTGAATTCTTTGCACCTGCTCCAAAAAGGTGAGCTTGGATTTATAAAGCTCGAATGCACGCTGCGAAAGTGCCCCGGCCTGAGTCTGGTCAAATAATTCAGCCGCCTGATGATTGATATAGGTAATAAAATAATCAGGCATCCGCGCTAATACAATAGCGACCGGGCTGGTTTCAATCATTTGGCGGAAACGGGCCTCGCTTGCATTTAAATACTTTTCTTTTTTATGCAAGTTTTGCGTGAGCCTGTGCGAGCGCCAGAAGAAATAGCACATCAGCAGGGCCATGACCAGTAATATGCCACCGCCAAATAAATAATAAAGTGTGTTTTTATGCCAGAGAAGTAAATAGTCTTCTGATGACGCATTCACAACAACAATAAATGGGGTGTCTTTGATCGGGTGATAGCTGCTGATGCTTTGTGATGGCTCAGTGTGGTTAATTAATACGCTGCTTTCTTTGCCATTAATTAAATTTTGAATAACGAAATCATCAAATAAAGGCGCAGAGGCGTGAGCCGGGTATTTGGCTAATATCCCTTTGTTCTGATCAATCAGATGGATGCTGGCATGCTTGCCAATATTCTGGTTGCTGAGCAGACCGTCTAAATAATTGCGGGTAACACTGGCAACAATTAAACCAGAAAAATCGGCCGTCAGCGATTCCACTCTGCGTGCAACAATTATGCCTGTGTTTTCACTGCGGTTTGAAAGACTGGCATAAATTTTTTCCTGATAACGATTATTGCGGACAAGTTGAAAGTAATCGTTATTGATAAGCTGGCCGCTGCCTGGCGTATCTAATGCACGGTGGCTGATATTACTATTGCTGCTGACCAGCATAATATTATCGGCCTGATGAATTTGCAGCAGTTTATCTAATAAAATATTTTGCAATTCCTGATTGCGGGCGCTGCTTTTTTCTGTGTTGCTTAAATCATCCGGGCTGATTTTATCGCTCAGATCTTTGAGGATAATATCAATTTCTCTTAATGAGCTGCTAATCTGGCTGGCAATTTCGCTGGATTGATGGGCAGCTTCAAGGCGTGTGCGCTGTACTTCTACTTGATAAGAGCTATTCACCTGATAGGCAAGAATAAATATCATCCCTAGGCCAAAAAGCATGGCAAGCAGGGTGATAAAAGCAGATTGGCGAGTGGTCCAGTTCATGGTGTGGGCGGCAGAAACACTGCCGCCCTGATCCTAAGTATTAGTCGCGGAAGTTTTGATATTGTAATGGGAAGTCAGTAATTGATTTTCTCATTAATGCAATTACTTCCTGCAGAATGTCGCGCTTGGCACCTGTTACACGCACGGTATCACCCTGAATGGCTGTTTGTACTTTCAGTTTTTCATCTTTAATCAGCTTGATGATTCTTTTAGCTAATTCCTGATCAATCCCTGCCTTGATTTTCATTTCTACTTTGACTTTGTTGCCGGATACTTTTTGTACATCGCCGCTTTCCAGACGTTTACTGCTGTCAGCTTCTTTTTTTTCTAGGGCAGGAAATAAAATGTCTTTTATCTGATCGAGTTGAGCATTTGAATCGCCATGCAAAGTGATGGTTTCATCTTTTTCGTTTAAATCGACTTTGGCGCTGGTGCCTTTAAAATCAAAGCGATTATTGATGACGCGTTCAACGGCATCAATCGCGTTTTTAAGGGCAACCATATCGAGTTCGGAGCTGATATCGAAAGAAGGCATGGGCTTCTCCTTTATAGTAAGTAGTGAATTAAAGCTATTTGGGTCGTTTGCTGTTTAAGCAAAATGGCAAACATAGTGCAGTGTTTCTATGGTTTCAATGTCAAAACTGGAATTAGCCGGTACATTGAAGCTTTGGCCTGCAGTATAGGGGGTGGCTTCAGATTCACCGGCCAGTTTTACATGGCACAGGCCATCAATGATTTCCATGATCTCTGCAGCGCCTGTGTTGAAAGTTAAAGCAGATGGCAAAATAACGCCGACGGTTTTCTTTTCGCCGCTTGCTAAAATGAGGGTGTGCGATACACAGCGTCCGTCAAAATAGATATTGCCTTTTTTTAACACGGATACATTATCGAATTGCGACATGATTTACTCTTTATTTTTGAATGATTTCGGTCAGTACGGTTTTAACAATAAAGCCAAATACACCGAAGCCTAAGGTGAAAAATAGGACGAGTGAGCCATAGCGGCCGGCTTTAGAGTCAGCCGCTAAGCGATAAATAATAAAACCCATATAAATGATGAGGCCGGTGCAGAGAATCGATACCGATAAGGTGGTAAATGTTTCCTCTGAAATATTTTTAAACGCCTCAAACATGGTATTTCCTTTGATTCTGTTGACGAACAAAGCCGGCAGTAAGCCGGCTTTGTTTTAATCTGATCTAAACTTACTTGCGTAATTTAGCGGCAATTCTCATACGCAATGCATTCAGTTTGATAAAGCCTGCAGCATCAGCCTGATTATAAGCCCCGCCGTCGTCTTCAAAGGTAGCAATATTGGCATCAAACAAGGATTCTTTAGAATCACGCCCCACCACAATCACATTGCCTTTGTAGAGCTTCACACGTACCCAGCCATTTACATGGGCCTGGCTGGCGTCAATCATGCTTTGCAGCATCAGACGCTCTGGTGCCCACCAGTAGCCGTTATAAATCAGGCTGGCATATTTTGGCATCAGCTCGTCTTTCAGGTGAGCCACTTCACGGTCAAGACAGATGGATTCAATGGCGCGGTGCGCTTTAAGCATAATCGTGCCGCCTGGGGTTTCGTAGCAGCCGCGGCTCTTCATGCCCACAAAGCGGTTTTCAACCAGATCAAGGCGGCCAATGCCGTGCTTGCCACCCAGCTGATTGAGTGTAGCCAAGACGGTAGCCGGGCTCATTTTTACGCCGTTGATGCCGGTGATATCGCCTTGCTCGTACTCAAGCTCTACATATTCTGCAGCATCCGGTGCTTTTTCCGGGCTGACAGACCATAGCCACATATCTTCTTCCGGCTCATCGGCAGGGTTTTCTAATACCTGGCCTTCGTAAGAGATATGCAGCAGGTTGGCATCCATAGAATAAGGGCTGCCGCCATTCTTTTTCTTGGCGATATCTATGCCGTGCTTTTCGGCGTAATCCAGCAGTTTTTCACGGCTGTTTAAATCCCATTCACGCCATGGCGCAATCACTTTGATGTCCGGGCGCAGGGCGTAATAGCCCAGCTCGAAGCGAACCTGATCATTACCCTTGCCTGTAGCACCGTGGCTGACGGCATCTGCCCCGGTCAGGTTAGCGATTTCAATCTGACGCTTGGCGATCAGCGGGCGGGCAATGGATGTGCCCAGCAGGTATTCGCCTTCGTAAACGGTGTTGGCGCGAAACATGGGGAAGACAAAGTCACGAACAAATTCTTCGCGTAAATCATCAATAAAAATATTTTCTGGCTTAATGCCAAAATTCACTGCTTTTTGGCGGGCAGGCTCCAGCTCTTCACCCTGGCCCAGGTCTGCGGTAAAAGTCACCACTTCGCATTGATATGTATCTTGCAACCACTTCAGAATTACCGAGGTATCGAGGCCACCAGAGTAGGCAAGAACCGCTTTTTTTACGTCAGACATGAGAACTCCAAGAGGGGGAGAAAGGCAAGGATTAGTGAAAGAGAGCAAGCCGCGCACCAAAACTGATGAAAAGTACACCGGTCAGGCGAGCCAGCCAACGGCCCAACCACTGTTTGCCTGCTAGTCGCCTGGAAAGGCCAGCACCAGCAAAAATTAAAAAGGTCAGATAAGCCAGACTTACGGCTTGTACGATCATGCCAAGTACTACAAAAGTGAGCGGAATCCGGTCATAAGTCGGGTCCACAAACTGGGGGAAGAATGCCATAAAAAACAAAATTGCTTTCACATTTACAAGCGAAATAGACAGTGCCTGCTTGTAAATATGGCCAGACGGTATTTCAACAGCTGCATGATGGCCTGCCTGAGGTTTTGGCAGCAGCATTTTAATACCCATCCATGCTAAATAGGCGGCTCCGGCGTAGCGAACCATATCAAATGCTGCAGGATGAGTACGCATCAAAGATGCAACACCCACACTGGCGAGTAACATCAGGATTAAATCGCCGGTCACAATGCCAGCGGCGGCAGCATAACCTGCACGTACGCCTTGTTTGGCTGCAACAGACAAAGCGAAAATCGAGTTTGGCCCCGGCAATAAAATGATAAATATAGTGCCGAGCAAATAACTGCTTAAATCGGTAATGCCAAACATGAAGTGCGATCCTGTATTACTGGGCTATTAGGCGCTGAAAATGCGCCATTTTTTAAATCTTGGTGCTCTAAACGATGGTAAATGAGCAGTTTTGCTCATTTTTGAGCGTTTAGCCCTCTACTTTACCCAGTAATAGATATTCAATCACTGCTTTTTGCGTATGCATGCGATTTTCTGCTTCATCCCACACTACAGATTGCGGGCCATCGATCACTTCAGGATCAACTTCTTCACCGCGATGAGCTGGCAGGCAATGCATAAACATGGCGTTGGCCTTGGCTTGCAGCATCACTTTTTCGCTGACCTTGTAGTGCAAAAAGTCTTTTCTGCGCTGCAGTGTTTCGCGCTCAAAGCCCATTGAAGTGCAAACGTCGGTGGTGACGATGTCGGCATCTCTGGCGGCCTGATAAGGATCGTAAAAGGTTTCAAAATGCTCAGCGCCGTATTTTTGTCCATCCAGGATGGTCATTTCATAGCCACGCGGGCAGGCCTGATTGAGCTTAAAGTTAAAAATTTTGGCAGCTTGCAGCCAGGTGCGGGAGATATTATTGCTGTCGCCGATCCAGGCCACGGTTTTGCCTTCGATCGAGCCATTTTTTTCGATATAGGTAAAAATATCGGCCAGAATCTGGCATGGATGATATTCATTAGTCAGCCCGTTAATCACAGGGACTAAAGAATTATCGGCAAAGCGCTCAACAATGCTTTGCTCAAAAGTGCGGACCATCACGATATTGGTCATGCGGCTAATCACTTTTGCCACATCTTCGATCGGCTCGCCACGGCCCAGCTGGGTGTCTTTGGATTGCAAAAACATCGCATGACCACCGAATTGCGCCATGCCGGCTTCAAAAGAAACACGGGTGCGGGTCGATGATTTTTCAAAGATCATGGCTAAAACTTTGCCAATCAGCGGCTGGTAAAGCTCGCCTGCGGCTAGTTTTGCTTTAAGAATGGCGGCGCGTTTGAACAGGTAATCGTATTCTTCGCGGGTGAAATCAGTAAATTGCAGATAATGGCGCATAGGGAACAGTCCGAATGGGCTGCCGCTTCAAAAAAGGATTAACCGTGGTGTGCCCGAAGCTGTGATCTGCTGTGCTGTGCACAATTTCTTACAGGTTTTCAAGGCGATGCCAAGGTTATTCATGCAGACCATGCGGCCTTCATTTTTGAAACGGTGTGAGCCACTTTGAGAAAAAAACAACCATTATTCAACCGTTTGCAGGCGACTGGCAAGCTTTGTCAGCCGCTTTTTTTATTATTTGCAAGATATGCTCAGTAAGCGTTTGAGAATTTCTAAGGCAGCAGTTTGGCCTGCGATGGTATAATCTGGTAGATATTCCACCATTAAATACGCTGTTGTTAAAATGATCTGCAATCCATACGAAATCATTATTCAGGGCATTACCAGTAATGGGCGTGAATTTCGGCCCAGTGACTGGGCTGATCGCTTGTCTGGCATCCTCAGTACTTTTGGCGTTGATCAGAAACTTTCTTATGCTCCTTTTGTTCGCCCGATGGTGCACGACAATGTGCGTTGTGTGGCGGTTGATAAGCAGCTTGAGAAAATCGACCCCCGTGTCTTTGAGTTCCTTATGACCTTTGCCCGCGACAATGATTTACGCATTGTTGATTGCCGCTCCTTGCTGAGCGAGCATTACGCGGATAAGCCTGCAGAATAAACATTCTGCTTATCGCTGGCCGGACGATGTCTGGCGGCGAATCATCTTTTTTTCCCTCTCTTCATCCCGGTTTGCTGTGCATTCTGATGCAGGTACGGGCTTGTTTGATACATTCACAAGATGTGTGAATCTTTTGATTCTTGCGATTATTGGCTTGTTGCGTTGCACCAAGTACGTCTATGCTGGAATTAATTGCTTGATTGCTGTTGATATGCTGGCTTATGAGTCAGTGGGCTGGCGTAATCAGCACATTTCGGGCGTGGCCATTTTCAATTGATATGAAAGGTGTGTTATGAGACTTAAAGATAAAGTTGCGATTATCACAGGTTCCGCCAGCGGAATTGGTCAGGCCACAGCGGTTAAGTTTGCAGCAGAAGGTGCTAAAGTCGTGGTTTGCGATGTAAATCAGAGTGGGATTGATGTGGTTGTTTCCAGTCTGGTACAAAGCGGCGCGGTGGCAGTAGGCTATGTGGTGGATGTGACTAATAAAACCCAGATTGCCGAAATGGTGGCAGCGGTTAAGGCTCAGTTTGGCCGTATCGATGTGCTGGTAAATAATGCTGGTATTGTGCAGGATGCACAGCTGATCAAAATGACCGAAGATCAGTTTGATCGTGTGATCGATATCAATCTGAAAGGTGTTTACAACTGTGCCCGCGCGGTGGTCGATACTATGGTAGAGCAGGGCAGTGGCGTAATTTTGAATGCCTCATCAGTGGTAGGCGTGTACGGTAATTTTGGCCAGACCAATTATGCAGCGGCTAAATTTGGGGTGATTGGCTTTGTCAAAACATGGGCTAAAGAGCTGGGCAAAAAAGGCATTCGCGCCAACGCAGTTTGCCCCGGCTTTGTAGCCACACCCATTCTGAAAGCCATGCCAGAAAAAGTCATCCAGGCGATGGAGGATCGTGTGCCGATGAAACGCATGGCTCAACCCGAAGAAATCGCCAATGTGTATGCGTTTTTAGCCAGCGATGAAGCCAGCTATATCAACGGCGCAGCGATTGAAGTGACGGGTGGATTGACGTTGTAAGATTGGATGTAACGCAGGGTGGGTTAGGCCGCATTTGATCGCTGCACAGGTCGATGATGTTTTTCGGCCGTAACCCACCATGGCCCTAAGCTGCGGCGGGTTACGGCCAAAATGCGGTGGCGCTCATATTCAGTGCATCGTTTGGCCTAACCCGCCTACCAGTTTTACCCCAGCGTTTTCCCGCTGAGCTTTTTAACTACCATCATCAGCTCATCAATCGCGGCATCTCCCTCTCCATCTTGAATCGCCTTTGCTACACAGCCATGAGCATGGTTTTCTAAAAGCTGCATGGCGACTGAATCCATGGCTGATTTAATGGCCGAGATTTGCGTCAGCACATCCACGCAGTATCTATCCTCATCGACCATTTTAATCACACCACGAACTTGGCCTTCGATGCGATTGAGCCGGGAGAGCAGTTTTTGTTTGCCCGGTTGCACTACCTTTGGCCCTTCATCTGCGGGGCAGCAATCAGACAAGCTCAAAGCCCGCTCCTTCAATCGCTTCGCCCAAAGCATCAAGCGAAGTCATCGCCGCGTTGTGATCGACTTTAGCGATGCCGCTTTCCAGATCAATCGCCACATGGTTCACGCCGGGCAGGGCACTTAACACGCTGGTTAGAGTACGTACACAACCCATACAAGTCATGCCTTCGATTTTAAGTGTGCTGTGTTCCATTTTTTGCTCCTTTAAATGTTTCATGATCTGAATTTTTACTCTGAAATCCCCAAACTTCTCCACCGCCTCAGCAGCAGAGAATTACTCACTACCGAAACCGAACTCAGCGCCATGGCCGCTCCTGCCAGTACCGGATTAAGCAAGCCGATGGCCGCCAGCGGTATACCCAGCGTGTTATAGAAAAACGCGAAGAATAGATTCTGGCGGATTTTTTTAATGGTGGCGCGGGATAGGGCAATCGCATCGCTCACCGCCAGTAAATCGTTGTGCAGCAGGGTGATATCGGCCGCTTCAATCGCTACATCGCTGCCTGTGCCCATGGCAAAGCTGACCCCGGCTGCGGCGAGTGCGGGGGCGTCGTTTACGCCGTCACCGACCATGGCGACGACTTTAGTTTGCTGCTGGATAAACGCCGCTTTGTCTTGCGGGCGCATTAAGGCTTGGTGTTGGCGTATGCCACTGTCCTTGGTAATGGCGGCGGCTGTGGCAGGCTGATCGCCAGTCAGCATCACCACTTCAATGCCCATTTCGTGCAAACGATTAACTGCTTCTACCGAGCTGGCTCTGAGTGTATCGGCCAGCGCTAATTGTCCTAGCAAGATGCCATTTTTGGTGATGCTCACCAAGGTATACGGCTGAGTGTTTTTCTCAGGCATTTCGCCTGCCCAGCTTGGGATGCCGACTTTGATTTCACTGCCGTCGCTAAGTTTGCCCATTACGCCTTGCCCCGGTACAGCGACAAAGTCACTGATAGGCAAGAGTGGCAGGGTGTTGGCAGTCAAAATGGCGTGGGCTAGCGGGTGTTCTGAGCCTTGCTCTAGACTGGCAGCTAACTGAAGCAAGCCCTCTTTAGATAGCTCGCTCTGTAAGCTGATAATCTCTACCACCTTGGCCTGCCCTGTGGTCAGTGTGCCGGTTTTATCGACCACCAGCATTTCAATTTTGCCTGCATGCTCTAGCGCTGTGGCATTCCTGAATAAAATACCCTGCTGCGCCGCGCGTCCTATGCCGACTGATATTGCAGTTGGCGTGGCCAGCCCCAGTGCGCAAGGGCAGGCGATGACTAAGACGGCAACCGCGTGGATCAGCGCGGTAACGGCGCTATCCCAATACCAAAAACTCCCCCAAAAGGTCAGTACGGCAATCGCCGCTACGATAGGGACGAACACGCCGGAAATTTGGTCGGCAAGGCGCTGGATCGGTGCTTTCGAGCCTTGAGCATGGGCCACCAGCCGCACAATTTCTGCCAGCTGTGTTTTGCTGCCGACGCTGTTGGCCTTGATTTTGAGCATGCCGCTGCTGTTTTTAGTGGCGGCAAAAACCTTGCTGTCGATATTTTTTTCAACCGGCAAGCTCTCTCCTGTCAACATGCTTTCATCAACCGCAGCCTGACCTTCAATCACCACACCATCAACGGGAATCACTTCACCGTGACGCACAATCACGATATCGCCGGGCTTGAGCTGGCCGATGGCTACGTCAATGAGTCCATCTGCCGTTTCTACCCTGGCTGTTTTAGGTTGCAGCTTCAACAGCTCGCTAATCGCCCCCGATGTTTTCTTTTTGGCGCGGCTTTCTAGCCATTTGCCTGCTAATACCAGCGTAATAATCACCGCGCTGGCCTCGAAATATACGTGCTGCTCGTGCATGCCCATCAGGGTAACGGCGGCGGACAGGCCATAAGCCATGGTGGTGCCCAGCGCCACCAGCACATCCATATTCGCCCCACCACTTTTCAGCGCAAAAAACGCGCCGCGATAAAAGCGCCAGCCCAAAATAAACTGCACCGGTGTAGCCAGTAGCATTTGCAGCCAGCGCGGCAATAGCTCGGCGTGATCCGGGCTAAACATGCTGGCCATCAGTGGCAGGCTAAGCAGGGCGGCAATCAGCAGGGGCCAGCGCTCGTCCTTTTCGGCCGCAGCTGGCGTGCTGGCCAGCTCGGCGGTAAATCCTGCGCGGCTGATGGTGGCGATCAGTGCATCGGCGGTAATCGTTGGATCGCTACGGTTGATATGCGCGGTTTCGGTTGCAAAATTAACCTCTGCTGCCACGCCTGCCTGGCGATTAAGGATTTTCTCAATCCGCGCCGCACACGCTGCGCAGGTCATACCACCAAGACGAAGTTGGATTTCTGCAGTCATTTTGCCCTCCTGTTGGAGACTATAATATACCCGCTTAGGGTATATTGAAAGGGGTTTTTGGGGCGAGGACAAAATAGTGCGTTCTGTGAGTGCTTACTTAAAAGAAGCTTCGTGAATGATGGAGTGGCCAAGTATTTTTAGGTACCAAGATCTGTTTTTTTGCTGCCATTTATTGCTTGTAAATCATCGGTAGCAAATTACTCCAAGCTGAGTGCAATCTCATGCAGCCCCCTTACTTTCGACCTAATCAGTCATTTGTATCGGATTTGACCAGTATACTTTGTGGCCTGATCGGCAGAGACCGACCCGCCGTGGCCGGTCAGCAGCAGCAATGTCGTGGTCTGGTCTCGGAGTGATTTCAATTGCGAGCAGCCTGTCGGACTTAGTATCAGCAGCCCGCCCTAAGTCAATTTTCGATCCGCAAAGGGGGCCGTTTTCAATCAGCGCCAACAGTATTGCAGGAGTCAGAGACATGAAAGCTTACACACTCAATGCATTTGCAAAAACCAGCCAAGGTGGCAATCCAGCCGGAGTCGTCTTCGATGCGGACGCTTTGACCGAATCGCAAATGCTTGAAATTGCCAGAATCATTGGCTTCAGCGAAACAGCCTTCGTGATGAAATCCAGTGTCGCGGACTTCAAAGTGCGTTTTTTTACGCCAACAGATGAAGTGGATCTTTGTGGGCATGCCACGATAGCAACGTTCTATGCTCTGGCGAAGTTGGGATTCGTGCGGCCCGGCCAGTACATACAGGAAACCAAAGCCGGGTTGATGAAAGTCGTTGTAGCCGATGATTTGGCTATCCTGATGGATCAGCAAGCCCCAAGTTTTTTTGACGTTTTAGAACCTGCTGATATTGCAGCTTCTCTGAATCTGAATGTGAATGAACTTATGCCTAGTATGCCAGTACAAATAGTGAGCACCGGCATCCGGGATATCATGGTTCCGGTCAAGTCCTTGAAAATCCTTCACGAAATGAAGCCCGACTTTGACCGGGTTGCCGACATCAGCAGGCAGTGGAACGTCGTAGGCTTTCACATATTTACCCTGGAGACTATGAACGGAGGGATGGCCCACTGCAGAAACTTAGCTCCACTTTATGGCATCCCAGAGGAATCCGCGACGGGGACATCTAACGGTGCTCTTGCTTCGTATCTGTTTCAGCAGGGGCTGGTTAACGCTTTACAAGCAAAAAAAATCGTCATTGAGCAGGGCTATTCGATGGAAATGCCTTCAGAAATCGTGGTGTCTTTAACAGCTGAAGGAAATTCCATTTTGCAGGTTAAGGTTGGAGGCAAGGCTTTGAATTTGACTGAGCGGGAGATTGAATTGTCCTGCTCCAAACAAAAGATAAACTGAAAACGATAGCCGACGTTAGATGTACAGGCTGCTAGGGTCTGTTGACGTTTCATTCACTGCGTTATGCTCCTCGACAATAAGCAGTTATTGCCTTCGTCACATGCCTTGTGCCTGGCCGTTTTCCGGCTCAGCGCAATTGTGTATGAAACGTCAACAGACCCTAGGTCGACAGCAAAATAGCTGCGGGAATGCAAGTGCTTGAGTGACGTCCAGCACCGTATTCACTCAGCGGAGCGTTGAACAAGATTCGTAATAAGATAGATGGCCGTCGCCATCAGTAGACTTCCCATTGCTCTATTAAAGAGTCGTATTCGACTCCTGCTATTAAGAAAAATTGCAACACGATCACCGAGTAGCGCCCATAGGGAAAGAGAGGCGTAGCAGATTAAAAAATAAATCAGGATAAAAATAATAAGTGGCTTAGAGCTATGAGCATTGGAAAATAATGTGACCCCGGAGACACAGGCCATCCATGCTTTAGGATTAAACCATTGCAGCAAAAAACCTTGTAAAAATGTGGGTCTGTTTGCTTTATGAAGTGAAATTTCTGGCTTGGAAAAAGCAATTTTATAAGCCATATAGCTGATAAAAGCGGATCCAACCCAGCTAAGTGAAGTCAAAAAAATGGTATAAGCACTTATTAGTTGAAAAAATCCAAAGCCTACAAATATAAGCAATAAAGTAAAGCCAAAACTAGCGCCAGAAACAAAGGGAAGTGTCTGTTTAAATCCGTGGCTGGCTCCGGAGGAAACAATCACCATATTGGCGGGACCAGGGGAAATAGACACAGCGAGTGAAAACAAAATCATAGAAATGATTAAGTGCATTGATGGCTCTCTTTTATTCGAATGAATGTTTTGTTGATCGATTTAATGATTGAGCTGATTACATGGTTATGCTGTCTAGGTAGGAGGGGCAAATCAGGCTTTTAGCACCGCAGCTGCCTTTTTGGATATGGACGCTATTTTTCATGGCTGCGCGTTCACCATAAAAATGCAGCTGCCCATGGCCCTCAATGAGGATTTTTCCCTTTGGTAGAGCAAGCCGCGTGCCCTGCTTGAATTCAAAATCCTCGCTTAAGCGATCGTGGGTTAGCCACAGCTCGCCTGACTCACAGCTCATGTGGGCCGCATGGGCTAAATCGACCACAAATAATTCACCTGCTTGCAAATTAATTCTTAGATAGGTGAACATATCTTTCATATCCTTGGCATAATCAATTCACTATATCTAAGAATATCAAGTGTGTTGCTGATCAATTCTCAGTCTTTATGTGAGCAAAACTAACATGAACCCATTGCCACCCCTTGGGGCTTTACGTGCTTTTGAAGCGGTTGCGCGCTTGGGGAGTGTGGTTAAAGCCGCAGAGTCCTTGCATGTCACGCATAGCGCGATTAGCCATCAATTACGCACATTGGAAGGCTTCTTAGGTTTGTCGTTGTTTTTGCGCGAAGGAAAAAAGCTACTGCTGACAGAAGAAGGGCGGATTTACGCACTGCGGGTGCGGGGTGCTTTGGGCGATATGGCGGAGGCGACCCAAAGGCTGCAAAGTTGCCCCAAGCCGCATGACATCACTATTGGCGTGGTGCCTTCATTTGCCTTGCACTGGTTGCTGCCGCGCCTGCCTGATTTTAAGGCGAAATATCCGCAATACACCGTCAACTTGCGTGCGGGCTTAGGTTTTGAGGATATGAGTAATGGCTTGCTCGATTTGGCGATTCGTATGGGGACGGGCAATTGGGAGGGTTTACAACAGCAGCATTTAATGGACGAGACCGTGCTTTTGGTCGCAGCGGCCCATTTTATGCCGCGCCCACAAACGCTAGCGGAGGTGCAAACTGCGGTGGTTATTGCGAATCCAGCCATCCAATGGACCAGTTGGTGCCAAGCTGCGGGGCTTGCAGATTGGCGGCCTAAGCCTGCTTACACGTATAACGACAGCAATTTAGAAGTTGAAGCGGTTCGTTTAGGACATGGAATTGCACTGAGCCGCCTATCTCTGGTCAGTGCCGCCATAGAGGCGGGCAGTTTGGTGAAAATTACTGAGATAGAAGTCCCCTATCAATACCCATATTGGCTGATTTGGCCAGAAAAAAGCAGCGCCAGCCGCAAATTAGCTGATTTCTCTGCTTGGATTATTGGGCAGGCTAATGACTTTGTGAATGGGCGTAACTCGTGAGGAAAAGTCTAGTTTCTAAGCGGTCGTATCCGCCAGCGAGGCCTAAAGATGTTGTTCCGCATAGGCTCGCCAGGGCCGCCATGCTTCGGCTCTGGTGCTGAGTTTGCACAGGCCTTATACATTGGGTGATGGCTTTGATTAGGGCAACATGGCTGGCGGGGAAGGCGTCAGGTTCGCGCAATTGGCGCATTGTGATGTGTGGTCCAGTCGCCGATGCCCGTGATGGCAATTCCGGCTGAGTTTTATTTTCTAACAGCGCTTATTCGATGCATACCTAAAACTAAACAATAATAAAGGATTCAAATGAACGGAATAACGTGGGGATTGCTTGGCCCTGATATGGTTAGTTCTATGAGAAGAGCGAGAACATTAGGATTAGGATTTACCGTCCGGTTTTTTAATGAACAAGCCGTTCCTGGGATTGGTGGGGTCTGGTATGGCAAGCAACTTTGGTATGCCTTATTAGGCGTCGCATTAGCTAACAAATTAAAAATTAATGGTCAAAAAAATACAAATATTCAATGTGCAAATGCAATTGAAGCTTTATCTTGCTGGCTTGCGCTTGATCATAATGGCTGGAAATCCGACCCTCGCTTGCGCGGCGCAAACAAGCTTAAAAACAAGAAAGAATTAACATTTGAAAAAGCATCTAAATCTAGTTTTTACGTAACACAGCCGATGCGCATGGCAACGGTGAAGGCTTTACCTGCACTGGGTTTAGTGCAATCTGATGCCACACGTTTTAACCAGTACCAGCTTAGCGAACAGTGTTTACTTCGATTTGGCTTAGGCACCAATTCAAATGGCATCTATGGTCGCGAACTTTTCGAAAATATCTACCAATGGAGCCAAGGTAAGTGTGACGTTGACAAGGGACGCTATAAAAAATTGCTCTATGCATCCTTATCACCTCTTGAACCAATGGATGAAACATTTCGGAGACTATTGACCGATGTATTGCATTGCGGCAGCAAAACTGAGCCGCATGCCAGCAAGCAACGCCGGCGCAATGCCCTGCAATGGGTTGAAGGGCTGCGTCAGCAACCAGAGCAAGTGCCCAGTTGGGATAGCCGCCCAACGATGCTCGATGCTGAGCATTGGCACGATCTACAAACCGGCGCTGCTTTTTTTGCGCTGCGCGATCAGAGTTTAGAGGTGCTTGATGCACTGGAGTTGCATCTCGGAGCCTTGCAGGATGGCCGATCTTTTGACTTGAGCAAATCGACGTTTCCGAAGCCGGTGCTGTTGGCACTCGCTAAGCTGCGTCAACGGGCTTCTGAGTACTTGGTGTTGGGCCATAGCGAGCCTACTGCCTTCCAATTTAGTCGTGAGTGCCGCGCTGAATCGGATGCGGCAATTGTTCGGCATTTGGTCGAGCGTGACGGGCGTGTGTTGCGCCTGATGGGCTCCGTTGTATTGCCTGGCCCCGCATTTGAGGGTAGCCCTAGTTCTAATCATGCTGAGACTGAAGCTTTGGATGAAGAGGCTGATCAACGGCGCTTGAAATGGCCAACAGGCATGTCGAGTCGCATGAGTAATCTGTTCTATTTGAACGCTGACCTGCATGGCGATCTGGATACATGGCTCAGCGCAGCCCCATTCACGAATAGCGAAGAATCATAATGACCACGCCATCTCTGCTGCATCATTTTGAAGCGCCCGATCACTATTTAGGTAGCTTTGGTTGGTTGTGTGGTTATTCTGCCGATTGCAATTTCCTTGATCAGGCTGCTGAGCGTTTTACCCGGCAAACAACGGCGCAGCGCGCCTATCAGGGGCAGCTTGCGCTGGTAATGATGCTTGACCCCGCGCATGCGGCCATTGCCTTGACGGATGCCCCAGGGGTCGCACATCTGATCTTCAAGTCGGAACAAAAAAAGCCTTTTGCTTTGCTGCATGCCAAAGTGGCTGTGCTGGGCTTTCGCCATGAAAAAGAGCCGCATCGCTGGCTAGTGCGTTTGATCGTATCCACAGGTAATTGGACTGTACAAACAGTTACTGAATCACTCGATCTGGTTTCGTGTATCGAGTGCAGTAGTGAACATGTACAGCAACAGCCAGCTTGGCTTGGACAAAACTGCGCGGACATCAGTGCTGCCTGGCAGATGCTGGAGTGGCTTAGCGGTTATTTTGATACACGAATTCTGCATGCCAAATCCAGTCACCAGTCAGCCTCTTTAACCGCGCAGTCCATGCAGTGGCTAAGCGATTGGTTAAAAGTTGTGGCAGGACACAGCACGGCCAATGCATCTCCGCGTTATTTTGATAACCGCAAGCAGTCTTTGCTGAGGCAACTGGTGCCGTTGATCAAGCAGCATGCCTCCGACGTTAAGCGTAATTATCTCGGCATGGGCTCGGGGTTTTTCGAGGGCGTTAATGGAGAAGGGCAGCTACCCTCGGTGCTGAGTAAAATCACTAAGACGCTGCAAGAAGCGGGTCTATTAACTGCACGTCCTGAAGTTGACGTTTTCGTTAACCCTAGTGCATGCCAAGCCGTTGCTGAGGGATTAAGTGCGATGCAGGCCGCTGGCTACAGCATTCGTGCTGCTGATCAGAATGCTGAGGTGTTTGGGTCGGCGATGCCGCGTTCACTGCATGCGAAGTTTATTTTCTCCGCCAACTACCGAGAGGGCAGCGCACGCTGCAGCAGTACTTGGGTTTACTTAGGCTCAGGCAACTTAACTGGCCCAGGGTTCGACAATCCGATGTCAACCGCTGGTGGCAATCTTGAAGCCGGTATGCTGCTTAGCCCTGAGGAGGTGTATTGGTGCGCTGAGGGGGATGTAAGCGCCGCACGGATTATTACCAATCTACTGCCCGTGCAGTGGGACTCTGCTATTTCAGCGTTTGAGCAATTGTCGGCTGGTGAGCCAATGCCCGAGCATGAGGGCGGCCCGCTTGCCGCGCCGCTGGCGTGGCTTAATTGGCAAGTGACTGAGGAGGGCAGTTCGCTGCGAGCCCCTGAGCAAACTGAAGTGCCAGTAACGCCGCTAGATGCCAACGGTGCCGCGTGCGCCAGCTCGCAACCAGGTGTGTGGCAATGGTTTGGCCAACCACCACGAGAGGTGACTATTCAGTGGTCAATAGCTGGTCAGGCCCATAGCGCTGTATTGCCCGTGTTGGATGAGTTGGGGCGCCTAGCCGCAACGGCTATGCCTGTGTTGGATCTGGATGAGGTCTGGTGGCAACTGGCTAATTTCCCGCAGTCCGCTGTGGATGAAGACAAAACGCTGGATGAGCTTGAAGAGAGTCCAGATAGTACGGGGCTGGCCTGTGCTGCTGCAGTCGTTGATGCTGGCTGCACCGGCTACCCGATCCGCCGGATGATGGTCTTGATTGAGCAGATAGCTGCCAAGCAGGTGGGTCTGCACCCGCTCGACTGGTCGGCCTGGTGCACGCGGCTTGAGCAGTCCTTGCTGCAAGTTGCAAAGGATCCGGTCATTAACGTATTCCGGGCTATGCGCCTAAACCCCCTAAGCTCGTTGCGCGAAGCGGCATTCTTGCCCATTTTTGCCGAGCAGGCGTCGAGTCCTGAGGGCGTGATTTACCGAGCCTTACTTGCCCGTATCGAGGCGTCTTGGGATGTAGCAAGCCTATGCCCGATTGGAGAGCAGCAATGAATCAGCAATTTCAAGGATGGCAGGTTGTTGCAGACAAGTTGCTTGAGCTCGACCAGCAGCAGGGCTTAGGTGCAAACCCTGGCCCCTGGCTGAATCAGGGGCAGTGCGCCAGTGTGCGTGCTTTGGCCAAACGGTTACCTGACAACGGGGTGATCGTGGCGGATGAAGTGGGTATGGGCAAAACCCGCATTGCCGTTGCGGTGATCCGCGCAGTGGTTGCCGCTGGCGGCCGAGTTGCAGTGCTTGTGCCGCCAGTGCTGGGTTATCAATGGCAGGAAGAATTAAGCCGTGGCGAGGTCAAAGCGGCACCGTTACTGCGCAGCCTATGGCAATACATCTCCGTCTGGGACTCTAAAGAGGTTGCAGCTCAGAAACCATGGTTTGCGGAGTCGGTAGTTATGGTCTCCCATGGCTTTTCTAACTGGCGGTTGGGGCAAGATTCAGCCCCGTGGCGTTGGGCATTATTGCCTGAGGTGTATGCCTGTTGGCGCAAGAAAACCCAAGGGCGTTTTCCGCGAGGTTACTTTCAGAATGAGGCTCTTGCTTACCAATCAGTCGAAAATGCGGCTACCAGCATCTGTAATGCCATACCTGAAGACACCCAGCATCCGCTGAATCAGCAAATGGACGCGCTAATAAGCCGTACACCATGGCCGGGCGCCTTGGAAGCAAGCGCATACAAGCGCTATGAACTTCTCCGCCCTTGTCTCGAAGAGGCGGTAGGCCTGGGCTTGGGGCACTTTGATCTGGTCGTGATCGACGAGGCGCACAAGAGCCGTAATGACGACAGCGGCCTATCTGGCTTGCTTGGCCGCTTGATCCAGTCATCGCCAGATGCCCGACGCTTTGCCATGACTGCGACACCCGTTGAGTTGGATGTTAGCCAGTGGCAGCAGATTCTGCGTCGTATTGGGCTCAAGCCAGAGCAATTGCAGGCCGTCGAAAATGCCGTAACAGGCTATGCCCTTGCGGTGCAGCAGGTCCGCGCCAGCCCTAGCGATGCCGCTGTCAGAGCTGCTTATGCCACAGCGGCGGCAAGCTTTCAGGCTGCGTTGTCACCTTTTGTTTTGCGCCGAGATAAGCGCGAAGACCAAGCCGTACAGCAGTTTGTAAAAGCGACCCAACTTTCCCATGACGCCTATCGGCAAGAGCGCGACATTGCTATTGATGTGGTAACGCTTGATCCCGCCTGGCAACAGGCAGTATGCGCGGCCGAAGCCTTGTCAGTGGTGACGGTTGGCCTGCGCGACAGCCAGAATGAACAGCTCAAACGTCTGCGTCTGACCATGGGTAATGGCCATGGACTCGCTGCCGTGATCGATAGCCCTAGCTATGTTGCCGAGCAAGACAGCGAAGCCGGTGAGCTGGCGGAAAATCAACCAGTAGCGGCAGGCAAAGCCTCACTAAGCTCCTCAGAGCTTAAACGCCTGCAGCGCGCACAATGGTGGGGCACGGTCATGCAGCAACCCTTCGTCGATAAAAATGGCGATGAGGTGCTGTTTAACCATCCTGCGACCTTAGCAGCAGTGGCTGTCATTGAAGAGGTCAGTGAGTGCGGTGAAAAGGCCCTGGTTTTTGGTCGTTTTACTCGACCGTTAACCTGTTTGGTGCAACTGCTGAATGCCAGAGCCATGTTGCGCGCTCTTGCTTCAGGCCTGTCCTGGCCTCAAGCCAAGGTGCATGGGGAAGTAGATGGAAGAGCCAATGAAAGCGACTGGCCAGCTGTGCGTGCGGCACATCAGCAATTGCAGTCAAATTTATGTTTAGACGTGCTGGATGCGAGATTGGCCGAGCAATACCGTGAGCTGCAAAAGCGTCGGCAAAGCCAGCGTAATGATCTGCCTAGGTTGCTCGAAGAGGGATTTCGCCAAGGGCAGTTTGAGCCTCGCATGCGCAGTCTCTATGGTGCATTTTGCACCGTGTTGGCCAATGCCAAAGAGGGCGAGGATGACGCTCACGCCCTTGCGCTGGTTAGCCGTGCACTAACCGAGCAATTGGGTGAGTCGGCCGAGATGCAAAGCCCTGAGCATTATGCCAAAGCCTTTGCTGATCTGATGCAGGCATTGTGCGAACGCAATGAAGGCGATGAGAACGGCGATGGCCAACTCGATGAGCAGGAAGCTGAACGCTTATGGCCACATTTACAGCAGCGCCTAAAAGATGAGTACGGCAGCAGTCAGGGCACGTTTGCCCGCTTGATGTACGGCGGCACCAGCCAGCACAGTCGACGCATGATGCAGCTGGCATTTAATCGTCCGCACAGTTCGATTAAGGTGTTGGTGGCGCAATCAATGGTTGGCCGAGAGGGGCTGAATCTGCACGAAGCCTGCAAAACTGTGATTTTGCTTCACCCAGAGTGGAATCCTGGCGTGGTTGAACAACAAATTGGTCGCGTTGATCGGGTTGGTAGTTTTTGGCAAAAAGAGCTTGAGCAAGTGATTAAGCGTGATGGTGAACCTGCCGATATTCCAAGAATCGATATACGGCCAGTCATTTTTCAAGGCACCTACGATGAACATAATTGGCAAGTATTACGCACACGCTGGGCAGACTTACGCGCTCAACTACACGGCATTGTGCTTAATATGAGCAATGAAAAAGATCCAGAAATGCGTGCTTACCTAGATGAAATTGCGGATGCCGCACCAAACTTTTCACCAAGCACATAAAACTGAGCACTAGAGTGGATCCAATAAAACAGACAGTAGTTTAAATATGGTTTCTGCTATGAAAAGATAGGCAGAAATGAGTGAGAAAAACCGTAAAATTTTGACGGGGCTGTTCACTCCGATTGAAATTTTACCCTCCCCGACGATCGAATTTTGACCTAGGGCTGGGCGTTGCTTTTCGATTGTTTCGACCACAGAAGGCTGGCTCTATTTGGCTGGAATCAAGGATGTATTTGGTTGCGAAACCATCGGTTATGCGATGGGTAGTCGAATGACAAAAGAGTGGGTGAGTGCGGCATTGACGTTGGCCTTGGTACAAAAATGCCCCAAAGAAGGTTTAATAAAGTTTATCAAATAAGCGTGTCTACGGATTTCAGGTTACCTCAGTCCAAAGATACTGAGCAGCATAGGCTCGCCAGGGCTGCCATGCTTCGGCTCTGGCGCTGAGCTTGCAAGGCCCTTCTAATTGGGTGATAGCTTTGATCAGGGCAACGTCGCTGGCGGGAAAGGCGTCAGGCTCCCGCAATTGGCGCATGGCAATATATTGGGTGGTCCAGTCGCCAATGCCTGTGATGGCGAGTAGTTTGGTGCAGGTCTCGGCAATATTGCTGCCACTGCTTAATAAATCAGGGTCGGCCTCAAAAGCTGTGGCCAGCGCCGATAGAGTGTTGGCGCGGCTTTGCGGCATGCCGGTGAAATTCGCCTTGCTCAAGATGGCGGGCGAGGGGAAAACATGGCTTAAAGAGGGGTATTGCGCATCACGTGTGCCTAATGGATGGCCATATTGCGCCACTATTTTACCTGCGAGTTTAATGGCGGCGGCGACGGTAATTTGCTGGCCGAGGATGGCACGAATCGCCAGCTCGAAACCATCCCAAGCGCCTGGTACGCGCAGACCAGGCCGTTTGGCGGTGAGCTTTGCCATCAACGGATCGCTGGCTAATTGCTGATTAATCATGTCTGGGTCAGCGGCTAAATCAAACATGGCCCTGAGGCGGGCGATAATTTGTGGCAAGGCGGCGAGGTTGGGGAAACGAATGGTGGCTGTCAGCGCATGACTATTTGCCTGTTGCACCGATACCATGCCCTGCACACCATGGATACTAATGGTTCGCGTGTAAATCCCGTCTTTTACGAGCTCCAGCCCAGTAATGGCGCGGGCCGATAAATAGGCCAGCATGGCTTGCCAATCGTAAGGTGGGTGATAGCGCAGCAGCAGGGTGACGCCGGTCGATGATCCGGCCTGCTTATCACGGCGCAAATCACTGGGTGGGCGCTGGTACAGCTGCTGAAAGACTTCATTAAAGCGGCGCACACTGCCAAAGCCAGCGGCAAAAGCGATATCAGTAATCGGCATGGCTGTTTCGTGGATTAGCTGCTTGGCCAGCAACACCCGTCGCGTTTGTGCCACGCCCTGTGGCGATGCGCCCACATATTGCTCAAACAGGCGCCGCAACTGGCGCTCGCCTACGCCCAATTTATCGGCAAGTGAGGCCAGCGAGCCTTCGTCCAAAGCCCCCATCTCAATCAACCTGAGCGCACGGCTTACCGTGTTGGAAAATCCAGAGTTAGATACGCCACGCCAGGCGCCAGAATGGGGAGCGGCTTCTGGCCGGCAGCGTAAGCAGGGGCGAAAGCCAAGCTCTTGCGCCTCGGCCGCGGTATGAAAAAATAAAATATTCTCTTGCCTCGCCGTGCGGGCAGGGCAGATGGGCCGGCAATAGATACGGGTGGTTTTGACGGCAATAAAAAATCGCCCATCAAAGCGCGCATCGCGGCTGGCCAGTGCCCTATAGCAAATATCGTGATCGAGTTTCATAGGCGAAATCATGACAGGCAAATTTAAAGTGGGCTAGCGGTTTTCGGACGTGGCGGGCATGTAAAACCTAAATCTTAAAACACTGAGGACACAGAGAACACGGAGTTTCACGGAGAAGCCCCATCTGTGTTTTCCTTCGTGGCCTTCTGTGTTCTCCTTTTACTCCGTGGTTCAATATTTGGTTTTGTGTCTGCAGAACTTTTTAGCCACAGCCATGGCCGTGTCCGAAAAGCGCCAGCCTTGCCTTTGCTATCACGGCAAGATGCGATTTTTTCGGGAGACACACTATGCAGCTTGCTCAACAATTTCGCACATTAAACGAACAGGGCCAATTTCTACTCGCTAATGCCTGGGATGCAGGCAGCGCGCGGGTTTTTGCCGCAGCGGGCTTTGCTGCCCTTGGTACAACGAGCGGCGGAATCGCTTACTCGCGCGGGTTTAAAGACGGCGAGCAAATTGATCCACCGCTGATGTTTAGCGAGCTGGCCGCCATCTGCCGCTCGGTAGACGTGCCGGTGACTGCCGATATTGAAGCGGGCTATGGCAGATCCCCGGAGGCGGTGGCAGAAACCATCAAAGCGGTTATTGCGGCGGGGGCGGTGGGCGTAAATTTAGAAGACAGGCAGCATGGCGCAGCGGGGTTATTTGATTTAAGCGCTCAAGCGGCCCGAATAAGTGCAGCCCGCAGCGCGGCAGGAGATTTACTCTGGATTAATGCCCGTACCGACACCTATTTGCTGGGCCTGGGCGAGAATGAGGTAGAGCGTTTAAGTATCACGGCAGGGCGGGCCAATGCTTATTTAGCCGCAGGTGCGGATATGGTGTTTGTGCCAGGCCTCGTTGATTTGCCCACACTGACGCGTCTTTGTACGTTGGTCAACGGCCCTGTCAGCGTGATGGCCATGCCCGGCGCACCATCTGCTGCGGCCCTGTTTGCTACTGGCGTTCGTCGCGTCAGCCTCGGTGTTTGCCCGATGTTGGCGGTAATGGGCGTCTTGCGTGATATTGCCCATGAGGCGCGTGAAGCAGGCACTTGGCAGCTGATGGGTGAGCGCTTTTATGGCTTTGCAGAGGCAGAATCGCTAGGGCGCTCAGCAGCGGGCAGGGCCTGATGTTTTTTCCATCTGCGCAGTTTTGAGCACGCACTTTGCCAGGGGGCAATCGTGTTGACTTGTATCCATTTTACGATCGGCCATTTGTCCCCGGCCCATTTTCTTTGGCCCTGCTCAAACAGCGTGCTTTCTTCATTGTCCAGAATAAATTGCCGGATTTTTCCGGCTAATTCGGCAAATTCTGCATTTAATTGGCTGAATGATGAATTGCAATGATAGGTGTAAAAGCTTCGGGCGAGCAGCCCAAGCTGATTCCATTTAAAACCCGGCGCAGGCATTTGTGCGGGCTTCCCTTGTAACTCGTCTTTATCCCATTGCAACAAAAGCTGCCCCCAGCCTATTTGATAGGCAAGCAAATCGCACGCCGATATTTCACCTTCTATTCCTGGCAATCTTGTATCTTGTGGCGCTATGGTGGCTAGCTCTTTTATGAGCCTGGAATAAGTGCTGTCGAAGTTCAGAAGCAGCTCTGCTTTATTGCATGGTAGTGGCATGTCATAAGCTCTGTTATCTATTGGATGGCATAAATAGATTTTACTTAATATATGTAAATAATCTGGGTATCTGCTCTGGCGTATTCAGGTTAATTTAAGCATCCTCCACCCCCATGCAGAGTTATTATGCTAAGCCGGTTTCTCAGTTTTACGCTGGTTTTATCTGTTATGAGTTCGTCGGCTTTTGCTGCCGCGCCGACTCTGCAGCACTTTATTTACATCAATCACCGCGAGGCCGGTGGTGAAAATATTAAGGCAGATAAAGGTCTGCTTGATCCGCGCTTTAGTGGCGCGCAAATTGTTTATAAATGGCGGGATCTTGAGCCAACTAAAGATCATTATGATTTTAGCGCTATTAAAGCGGATATCGCCTATTTAAATTCGATGAATAAAAAGCTGTGGATTCAGCTGCAGGAAAAGTCTTTTTCACCCCGCCCCAATGTGCCTGACTATCTTTTGCAAGACCCTGTTTATAAGGGCGGAGCGATTAAGCAAAGTATGCTGAGTGCGCCAGAGCGGGACCCTAATAAGCCGGTTACGGATGATGAATATGGCTGGTCGCCTAAAATGTGGGAGCCACCCGTTCGGGAACGTTATCAAAAACTTATCCGGCAATTGGGCCGTGAATTTGATGGCAAGATTGCGGGGATAAATTTTAGCGAAAGCTCGATTGATGTTGGCACTGAAAATGCAGATGGCACGACCACTTTCCCTCAGGATTTCAATCCTAAAGCCTATGTGGATGCGATTGGCGACAATATGCGCATATTGGCGGGGTCGTTTAAAAAATCCACTGCCATGGTTTATTTAAATTTCCTGCCGGATGAATGGCTGCCAGGCGATGATAAGGGTTATATGAGCGGGCTGTTTGCCCTGGCTAAATCGCTGAAAATGGGAATTGGCGGGCCAGATTTAATGCCCTACCGCAAAAGCCATATGGCGCAAACCTATGGGTTTTTTAAAGACTATCCTAATAAACTGGTCAAAGGTATGGCGGTGCAGGATGGTAATCTTCGTCAAATCAACCCTAAAACCGGCAAGAAAAATACGGTGGATGATATTCTGAAATTTGGTCAGAATTACCTGGGTTTGGACTATATATTCTGGGTAGAAGACGAGCCCTATTTTACGAATGAAGTATTAAAACGGCTGCCTGCGGCAAGGCATTAAAACCTGAATAAAACAGGTTTGCAAAGGCCGCAATGGTATTGCGGCCTTTTTGCTGCGGATGATATTTTTTTATGCGTTTTTGCTTACATTGTGGACGCATGCACCGAGACCGGATAAGCGCCTGAACGGGATGAAACTAAACAGATCAGAGTCACGGTCGCGGCCCGGGTCACAAAACCTAGCTAAGATCACTTCGGCCCGGGTGGTTTGTGATTTCCCCTAAATATCTGTAAACCCGTAAAATATACTTATTCGCTCAGTTTTTATGCACTGTTGATTTTTTATTAAATTGGATACGCTGTGGAATTATTAAATATTAATTGCCTCGGAAAATCGCTCAGGCTTGAGGGCACGCCAGCGGGCTGGCAGCAGCTATTTTGGGGCAATACCTTAGTTGCTGAAAAAAATGCCTCGGCTGAGCGCGAAGGCTTAAGTGTTTTGCAATTTGAGCTTTCGGCAGTCAGCCCAGATGGCACTGCGGCAACGACGCGTGTTCATCTTGAAACAGATTTGCAATGGCAGCCTTTTATTCTCAATTATCGCTTATTGATTGATGAAAAAGAGGCGCTTAAAGGCGTGCGTAATACGCAGGATATTGAACGGCAAACGCCGGTCAATCAAAATATAAAGCCAAATAAACTCAGTATTTTGGGCTTGGGCGCGCTGGCGCTGAAACTGCTTAAAAGTGCCAAACTGGTTAAGGTGGCCCTGGCCGGGGCCAGTGTTGCCGCCTATTCATGGTTGTTTTCTTTCCAATTTGCAATTGCGCTGATTGCCTGTTTGGTTTTTCATGAATATGGGCATATTAGGGCGATGAAATACTTTGGTTTAAAAACCAAAGGTATTTATTTAATCCCCTTTATGGGCGGGCTGGCCTTGTCAGATGAGAAAATTAATACCCGCTGGCAGGATGTGGTGATTTCCATTATGGGGCCAAGCTTTGGCTTGTTGTTATCAATTGCCTGCCTGATTATCTATTGGCTGACGGGCTCGATGCTGTTTGCGGGTTTGGCTACCTTTAATGCATTGCTTAATCTGTTTAATCTATTACCTATTCTGCCACTCGATGGCGGGCATATTTTAAAAAGTATTAGCTTTTCAATGAATAGCAAACTAGGGCTCATCGCCTGCGTGGTTGGTGCTGCGCTGGGCGTGTTTATCAGCTATTCACTGGGTCTGGCATTACTTGGGTTTTTATTATTGATTGGCAGTGTAGAAATTATTTTTGAATGGCGCGGCCGTCATCAAAGCCATCTGTTGCCGCTGGATCGCTATGGGCAAATCTTCTCTACGGTTTGGTATTTAATCACCGTTGGCGCATTGATTGGCATCATCTGGTATTTTGCCAGCCATGGCGACGAAATGCTGCGTATGCCTTTGCAGGTTTTAAAAAGTTAAGGTGCTGCATAGTTTATAAATTTAAAAAGCCAGATTGGATGATCTGGCTTTTTTATGGGGTAAAGGTTGATAAATGTTTAAAACAATAGATTTGTTATGCTTTTGTAGTTGCTGAATATGATGGACAGGATTAAATCCAGTGACAATAGTGCAAGTAATAATGAAATAGCCGCTAGTAATAGCATAAGTTTTGCATATGTGTGTTTTTGCTCTTCTGCATTCTTTTTGTGTAGTCTTAGAGAGATGCTTACAGCCAAAAGTAAAGGAGCTAAAAGTATGGCGGAGCACATAGTGGCAGGAAAAAGGCTACCCCAGCCACCCGGCCCTCCACTACCGCTATTGCCAAAAGTATATGCTGTCAGTATTGATAGTGGAACACAAGCAAAGCTGCTGATAAGAAAAAAACGAATTAAATTGCTATGCATTTTGATCGCCTAAGATACACTTTTTATTGCATTTAAAATAGAGAAAGGCTAGTTGCTAAGTGATGGCTTTATTTTCTCTTGATTTATCTCTGTAAGCTGTTTAAGAAGGCCGTTATACCCTTCTGTGCGAATTGTTTTGCCAAACTTATTGCGATATCTCTCTTCAAGCGAATCGTTTCCAGAGATGATATCGGCGATCTGCCAATGATCCCAGCCCCTGAGAAGAAAAAAATCGACACGTTTTGATTTTTTATTAGCTAATTTTACTGATGTGACTACATAGCTAACCGTAAAATCGACATTGCTTTTTTGTGTTTTTAAATTTGTTGCTGAGCAGAATGATTTAATGGCACTTAAATTATCCTGAATGATATATTTTTTAAATTCTGTATTTAGCTGGTTTTTAAAATCATCTGGCAATCCGGAAAGAGACTCTTCTGTTTGCTTAAATCCAATATTGTGCAGTAAATTTTGCGTGCTTAAGAATGTATCGAATTTTGTCAGTAAATAATCTTTAATTGCCCATTCGTTGCAGCTTTTTAGCTGCTCGTTGGCCGATAAATCATGAAGAAACTCTTGATAAATATGCTGGATATGTTTTTCGGGGTTCTCAAAGTCATCAGCAAAAGCCATGTTTGATATGGAAATCAATAAGAGCAAGTTTGCGCAGGTAAAGTGTTTCATAAATCGGGAAAGCGTGTTGTGTGTGTGCATAAGGCTGCTCTGCTTGTATTCACAGGGAGGTTTGAAGGATACAAAATAGTAGAAAGTGTGCTTCGTTGCTTGAAATTTGTCAGTTCAGTGTTTTGCTTACGGCTCTTTTTCTTGATGGCTGCACTGGCTTTTCTGAAGGGGGTGATTTTATACAGGCACAGCAGGCGAGGCATAACCTTGAATGTATTCCCTGTATTTGATCGCCTTCAGTATCCTTTAGACCGTAAAATACCCCCCTTTGCCTCAGCCAGATGTCTGCCATGTCGATTATTCTTTCTACTCTCAATGCCCGCTACACCCATGCTTCCCTTGGGCTGCGCTATTTGCTGGCCAATATGGGCGATTTACAGGGCGAGACGCAGCTGGCGGAGTTTGTGATTGGCACCAAAACCACGGAGATCGTCGAGCGCTTGCTGGCTAAGAAGCCCAATATCATTGGCTTTGGTGTGTATATCTGGAATGTGGAGGAAACCGAGCGGGTGGTGGCGATGCTTAAACGCGTTGCGCCGCAGATCAAGATTATCCTTGGCGGGCCCGAGGTGTCTTATGAAAGCGCCGAGCAAAGTATTGTTAAGCAGGCGGATTATTTAATTACCGGCTGGGGCGAGGTGACACTGCCGCAGCTTTGTAAGCAAATTTTGCAAGGCCCGCAGCCTTTGATGAAAACCCATGTGGGGGTGCAGCCGCCACTCAATGACTTAGTGCTGCCGTATTCCCTCTATACCGATGAAGATATCGCCCACCGCACCCTGTATGTGGAGGCTTCCCGAGGCTGCCCGTTTAAGTGTGAATTCTGTTTGTCGGCGTTGGATAAAACAGCCTGGCCCTTTGATCTGGATGTGTTTCTGGCCGAGATGGAAATGCTGTATCAGCGCGGCGCGCGCTTGTTTAAATTTGTGGACCGCACTTTTAATCTGAATATCAAATCCAGTTTAAAGATTATGCAGTTCTTTCTGGATAAAATTGCCGCCCATCCGGATGACCCGGTGTTCGCGCATTTTGAAGTGGTGCCCGATCATTTGCCCGAGGCCTTAAAGGCGGGCATTAGTCAGTTTCCTGCCGGAGCTTTGCAATTTGAGATTGGCATTCAAAGCTTTAATCCTGAAGTGCAAGCGCTGGTTAGCCGTAAGCAAAATAATGAAAAAGCGGCGGATAATATTTCCTGGCTGATCAATCATTCGCACGCGCATTTACATGTGGATTTAATTGCGGGCTTGCCGGGGGAAGATATGGCGAGCTTTGGCCGTGGCTTTGATCAGCTCTATGCCCTGCGCCCGCATGAAATTCAATTTGGTATTTTAAAACGCCTGCGCGGCACGCCGATTATTCGCCATACCGGGGATTTTGGCATGGTGTATGACAGCTTCCCGCCGTACACCATTCTTGCAAATAATGTGATCGATTTTGCCACTATGCAGCGCCTGGTGCGCTTTTCACGTTATTGGGATTTAGTGGCTAATTCAGGCCGCTTTGCCCATACCCTGCCGGTATTACTTGGCGATTCGCCATTTAATCGCTTTATGGCCTTTAGCGACTGGCTGTATCAAAACACTGATGCCACGCACCGGATTGCATTAGACAGGCTGGCGAAAATGGTGGTGCAGTATTTGGTGCAAGAGCAGGGCCTTACCCAGGATGCCGCGCATAGCCTGATCGCAAGTGATTACGCGGGCAAGCAGGCTAAGGGGAAAACGACTGCGGCACCGCAAAGGCAGGCGGTGCATCTGGCCGCTTAGTCCGCTGTGATCATGCGTTTGATTGTTTTTTTATAGGCAATACTTTACGCAGGTAAAGTTTGCCTTCTAATTCTGGCCCATAAAAATCGGGTACCAGCCCTACGGGCATAAAGCCATTCTTTCCATAAAAAGCGATCACATCATAATCAGCCGGGTAGGTGTGCAAATACAGGCAATAAACAGCATCTAACTGCCCTTGAATATATTGCAGTAATTGCGTGCCATAGCCCTTGTGTTTTAAATCGGCGCGAACACCGATTTGCATGATTTCGGCGCTGTGCCAGTTATTACATACGCCCGGCGGGCGCAGGTCTATTCGCACGGATGCAATACCGGCTGCTGTTTTATCCACTGTATAAATCCCAAAAAAACGGGTTTTACAATAGAGTAACTGATCAGTTTTTTGTTGCAACCAATCATGGTGTTCTGGAATTTTCTCATTGAATAATTCGAACTCTGCATTGCCCAGAATCGCAAAAAATGGCGCAATATCATCTTGATTGAATAGCTCTTTAATCATAAAGTTCCCCGGCGAATGGAGCAGATCAAATCATAAATACAGCCTTCTACTGTAATAATCTGCACAGATTGGCACTTTGCTGTGGATCAATACGATTGCATGTTTCAGTTTATGGGTAATGCCGGGTTTTTATCATTATTTGCCGGTATAAAAATCAGGCTGCCATGATTCTTTTCCCCTCTTTTTAAATGGATTCCTTAGCCGCTGTGCCTTGTATCAAATATGTGCGGATTTGATTTTTTGGGGGCCATTATTTTTGTGCTCAATACTGGGGGACTGTTTTGAATTGATGGGGTTTGCAGAAGTATTATTTAATGCGATGAGGGCATGGGCTTGCCGGGTGTTTAGTTTTGATTTTATTAAGCAAAAAAATACCTCCGTTATTGCCGGAGGTATTTCGTTGTGGCAGGGGCTGTAAAAAACGTCTGCTGATTAGCTTAAAGCTTTGTTCACAATCTCAGCCAGATCACTGGACAGCTCGCTTTGCTGGGCAATGCGTTGCAGCTCGGCTTGCATCATTTGCTTGCGTTGCGGCTCCATTTTTTTCCAGCGGTTAAAGCTGGAAGCCAGGCGGGCAGCGACTTGCGGGTTGATTTTGTCGAGTTCGATAATCCGGTCTGCGGCAAAAGCGTAGCCATAGCCATCTGCAGCATGGAAATGCACTGCATTTTGCAGGCAGAAACCCATGACCAGCGAGCGCACTTTATTCGGGTTTTTAATCGAAAACGCCGGATGATCCATCAGTGCCTGCACACGGCTGAGTGCGCCGGGGCGGCGGCTGGTGGATTGCAGGGCAAACCATTTATCCATTACCAGCGCATCGTCGTGCCATTGCACCGCAAAATCAGCCAGCTGTGCTTCGCCGCCGTCGCGGTTGACCAGTGCTTTAAGCGCGGCAAGGCGATCTGTCATATTGTCGGAAAGACGATATTGTTTAGTAAGCAGCTCGGTGACTAAGGGCTCATCCAGCTCGGCCAGGTAATCCAGGCAGATGTTTTTCAGGCTGCGTTTACCGGCGTTTTCATACTGGTAGGCGCTGCCATCATTGAGCTTATTGTAAGTTGCAATCAGCTCAGCACGTAATTCGCGGGCGATCTGCGCTTTAATACTGCGATGCACCAGGTGCAGGCGGGCCGGGTTGACTTCATCCAGTTGCTCCAGCAGATAGTTTTCGCGTGGCAGCTCCAGCATCAGGGCAATCAGCGAAGGGTCAAGCTTTTCACTTAATACTTTACGCAATGCATTGATAAAGCTTGCAGGGGCCAAAGGCTGCTCTTCATTGCTGGCGTAAAGTGCCAGCAGCAGATTTTTGGCGAAGGTATTGGCCGCTTCCCAGCGATTAAAGGCATCGCTGTCGTTGGCCATCAGAAACACCAGCTCTTCATCGCTGTAAGCGTAGTTGAGCTTCACAGGGGCCGAGAAATCACGCAGCAAGGATGGCGTTGGCGCTTCGTCAATATTGATAAAGCTAAAGCTGTGGCTGGTAGCTGTCAGCTCCAGTACACGGGTTGTGCCCTGTGCAACCGCTTCGCCTGCTAATTGCAGTGGTAAATCTTTGCCATGCTTATCCAAAAGGCCCAGTGCCAGTGGGATATGGAAGGGGCGCTTTTCGGCCTGGCCCGGTGTGGCCGGGCAGCTTTGCTTGATATTCAGGGTGTAAGTTTTTGCATCGGCATCGTATTGGCTGCTGATGGCCAGTTCCGGCGTGCCTGCTTGCTTATACCATTCTTCAAACTGAGTAAGATCTACGCCGTTGGCGTCAGACATTGCTGCGCGGAAATCATCACAGGTCACGGCCTGGCCATCGTGGCGCTTAAAGTAGAGATCCATCCCCTTACGGAAACCTTCACGGCCCAGTAGGGTGGCATACATGCGCACCACTTCCGAGCCTTTCTCGTAAATGGTCATGGTGTAGAAATTATTAATTTCTGAGTAAGCCTCAGGGCGAACCGAGTGCGCTTGCGGGCCTGCATCTTCGGCAAATTGCATTTCGCGCAGGGCTTTCACATTATTAATACGCTCAACCGAGCGGCTGCCGATATCGCTGGAGAATTCCTGATCGCGATATACAGTCAGCCCTTCTTTAAGGCTGAGCTGGAACCAGTCGCGGCAGGTCACACGATTGCCGGTCCAGTTATGAAAGTATTCGTGTGCAACCACGGCATCAATGCCGTCAAAATCGACGTCGGTAGCCGTTTCAGGCTTGGCCAGCACATATTTGGTGTTGAAAATATTCAGGCCTTTGTTTTCCATCGCGCCCATATTGAAGTCGCTGGTGGCAACGATCATATAGGTGTCCAGATCGTATTCCAAGCCAAAGCGCTCTTCATCCCAGCGCATGGCTTTTTTAATGGCGGCCATGGCGTGGTGGCATTTATCCAGATTGCCCGGCTCTACAAAAATCTCCAGCGCCACCTGGCGGCCACTTGGCGTGGTGTGCTGATCGGCCAGCATGACTAATTTACCGGCAACCAGTGCAAACAGATAAGCCGGTTTTTTAAACGGATCAACCCATTTTACCCAGTGGCGGTTTTTATCCATCTGGCCGCTGTCTACGCGATTGCCGTTAGAAAGCAGCACAGGGTAGCGGGTTTTATCGGCAATGATGGTGGTGGTGAACTTAGCCATCACATCAGGACGATCTAAATAATAAGTAATCTTGCGAAAGCCTTCGGCTTCGCACTGGGTAATAAAATTACCGCTAGAAACATACAGCCCGTTTAAGCTGGTGTTGGTGAGCGGGTTGATAATCGTGACGATTTCTAGAATGGCTTCATCGGGCATGGCCTCGATGACTAGGCCTTTGGCCGTAACTGTATAAGCATCGCTCTTCAGTGGCGCGCCGTCTAACTTGATCGATTCAAGTGTCAGCTCTTCGCCTGCCAGCTCCAGCGGTAACAGGGGGGCGGCCTCGGGGTTACGCTTGAGCACCAGGCGGGATTTCACCCGGGTCTGGCTCTCATCCAGCTCAAAAGTAAGATCCACCCGGTCGATCAAAAAGGCTGGCGGGGTGTAATCGAGGCGATTAATTGGGGTGCTTTGGAGTGTCATGCTGTGGATTCAAAGTTCGGTTGAAATGCGAGGATACTCTTCGTGCAAGAGCCGTGTAAATAAAACACCGTTGTGGATATCCCATATGATTGGTCTGCGCCAGAAAAGAGCAAGGTAAATACTTAACTTTCCCCCGTTTTTTTTGTAAACCGCAGGGTTGTTGGCTGTGCTTACTGTGCTTTGTGTCTTAAGTATTTGTCTGGTCCGGGGCTTATCTCTTTGCAAGACCTTAGTTTATATGCCGATTGCAGCCTAACCTTATTCAAAAATAGTCATTTAGTTTGCAAAGTGCCGCTGGTATAGTCCTATGGATAAATTGGCTTTAAGCTAAGCACACTCGGGTAGACAATCTCTGCAGACAGTGAGATTTTCTGCCCTTTTTATTGCAGCTTTAATAGCAGCGAATAGCCCGATCTCTTTTTTGGATGATTCAGATGTATATCTACGACGACTACGACCAACGCATCGTAGACCAGCGTGTGGTTCAGTACCGTGATCAAACTCGCCGCTTTTTGGCTGGCGAGCTGAGTGATGAGGAGTTTCGCCCGCTACGTTTGCAAAACGGCCTGTATATCCAGCGCCATGCCCCTATGCTGCGCGTGGCTATTCCCTATGGCCATTTAAGCAGTACGCAATTGCGTAAACTGGCCGAAATTGCGCGTAAATATGATAAAGATTATGCGCACTTTACCACCCGCCAGAATGTGCAATATAACTGGCCCAAATTAGAAGATGTGCCTGATATTCTGGCTGAATTAGCTACGGTGCAAATGCACGCTATTCAGACATCGGGTAACTGTATTCGTAATACCACCTCGGATCAGTTTGCCGGTGTGGCGCATGATGAAATACTTGATCCGCGCCCATGGTGCGAAATTATTCGTCAGTGGTCTACTTTCCACCCGGAATTTGCTCATTTACCGCGTAAATTTAAAATTGCCGTCAATGGTGCAGTGGAAGATCGCGCGGCAATCTGGGTGCACGATATTGGTTTAAATGTTGTAAAAAATGAAGCAGGCGAAATTGGCTTTAAAGTGATTGTGGGTGGTGGCCTTGGCCGCACGCCGATTATTGGCAGCGTGATTCGTGAGTTTTTGCCCTGTGTTCATTTGCTGACTTATCTGGACGCGGTATTGCGTGTGTATAACCGCTATGGCCGGCGTGATAATAAATATAAGGCGCGAATTAAAATTCTGGTTAAAGCCATGACACCAGAAGCCTTTGCCAGCAAAGTTGAAACAGAATGGGCTTTTGTAAAAGATGGCCCGCAAACTTTAACGGCGGCTGAAATCGACAGAATGAAAGGCTTCTTTACTGTGCCGGATTACACTGCTTTTGCAGGGGACGACACAGGCTTTGTTCAACAGCAATTAGAGAACAAAGCCTTTGCCCGCTGGGCAGAGCGCAATGTGTTTAAGCATAAACAAGCGGGCTATGCCGCTGTAACGCTCAGCCTTAAAAAGCATGGCGTTGCGCCTGGCGATGCATCAGGTGATCAGTTGGCTGCTGTGGCTGATTTGGCCGACGCTTATTCTTTTGGCGAATTACGTGTTTCGCACGAGCAGAATTTAATTCTGGCCGATGTAAAACAAGCTGATTTATTCGAGCTTTGGGAAAAAGCCAAAGCAATTGGTTTTGCAACTCCAAATATCGGCTTAATGACCGATGTGATTTGCTGCCCTGGCGGCGATTTCTGCTCGCTTGCCAATGCCAAATCAATCCCGATTGCCATTGCCATTCAGGAGCGCTTTGATAATTTAGATTATCTGCATGATCTGGGCGAAATTGATTTAAATATGTCGGGCTGTATGAATGCCTGCGGCCATCACCATGTGGGCAATATCGGTATTTTAGGCGTCGATAAAAATGGCTCCGAATGGTATCAGGTGTCTTTAGGCGGGCGTCAGGGTAATGGCGCGGCATTGGCTAAAGTGGTCGGGCCTTCTTTTGCTCAGGAACAAATGCCGGAGGTGATCGAAAAAATCATCGCAGTATTTGTTGAAAATCGCTCAGGCGAAGAGCGCTTTATTGATGTATTTGACCGCATCGGTATGCAGCCCTTTAAGACCCGTGTTTATGCAAAGGAGATTGCATAATGACGCGCATGATTAAAGACGCTGAAATTATTAGCTGTGATGCGCAGCTTTTGCGCCTTGCGGAAGACGGCAGCTTTGCTGAGCTGCCAGCCAGTGGGCTGGTGATTGTGCCGCTGGCTCAGTATTTGGCGCAGAAATCAGCACTGACGAGTCGTGGTGATTTTGGGGTATGGTTTGCACCCGATGATGAGCCGGAAAGCCTAGGGACCGATGCTGCCAGCCTTGCGCTGATTGCTGTGGAGTTTCCTGCTTTTACCGATGGGCGCGGTTTTTCTATTGGCCGTTTATTGCGGGAGCGTTTTGGCTTTGTGGGTGAATTGCGCGCCTTTGGTGATGTATTTAAAGACACAATGGGTTATTTAAAGCGCTGTGGTTTTAATGCTTTTGTGGTGAATAGTGATAAAAACTTGGAAGATGCCCTCTTGGGTTTAAATGATTTTCCAGAGGCCTATCAAACAGGTCTTGATCAGCAGCAGCCATTATTCAGACGCCGCACTTAAATCTCACTGATATCTGTTTTTAAAACCCCTTTTTGATAAAGGGGTTTTTTTACGCCAAAAATAGGGCTGGGGAACTACTTTTTATGAATAGCGTCCAATCGTTATTATTCTATTAATGCCTGTTTTACAGGCGGGCTTGGAGATCTGGATGAGTGCATTGCCCCCCATTACTGTGTCGGTTTTAGATAGTGATCGTCTTTATGCTTTGCTGGATAAATTGCCTGCAGATGCTTTTCCTGATGCGGATGCATTAGAGGCCGAGCTGGGCCGTGCCACGGTACTGGAGCAATCCGATATGCCGGATGATGTGGTGACGATGCACTCTACCGCGCGCTTTTTAATGACGCCGGGCAATAAAGAGTTTGAGCTGACTTTATGTTTCCCACATGAAATTGATGGTACTGCGGGCAAGGTATCCGTGACGGCGCCGGTAGGGAGCGCTTTATTGGGTTTATCTGTGGGCCAAAGTATTGACTGGCCTGCACCGGGTGGTAATGAAGTAAAAGTAAAAATATTAAGTGTTAGCAGGTAATATGAGGTAAACAAAATAACACCGGCATATTTATATATGTGCGGTGTTTTTTTTGCTCAGCCTAATTCATTGGCCCAGCTCATGGCGCTGAGCAGGGTATCAAAATCGCAGGGTATTTCATTATTGATCTGAGGATTGTTATCTTCAGCAAGTAATGCCTGATTGAGTAATTCCCCCAATGCATTGTTTCTGCTTGTGAGCGCATCCCGCACATCATCATTTAAATTAAGGGGTTCAATCAGCTCCTGAAGCGGCGCATTAAAAAGCACATCGATTAAAGAAAACATCCCAACCATAAAGGCCTGATCTGCAAAGCTCTGATCGCGTGGTTTTTTCTTTAATGCGAGCAGCTCCATAAATTTGCCGCGAATTGCCGCGGTTTGAACCAGCGGATTGCTGCCTATGTTTTTTCCGGATTGCTGCACATAGGCCAAAAGATGAATCCAGCGGCCCAGCTGGCGGCGGCCTAATACAGTAATCGCGGCAGCCAAGCTGTCTATTTTCTTGGGTGTGCCCGAGCCGACTGAATTAACGAGCTTAAGTAAATTAATAGTCAGATCAGGGGAATGCTTAAATGATAATTCAATATCGTGATTATCTGCATTGCTATTGATCAGGCCTAATAAACGCAATAAAGCCATTTGTGAGGGCTGGGGTTTGCTGCCCGATAATATGGTTGGTTTGGCAAAGTAATAGCCTTGGAATAAATCAAACCCTAGCTTCATGCAAAGCTGGTGCTGATCGGGGTTATCTACTTTTTCTGCCAGAATTTGCAAAGGATAGGGGCGAAGCTCTTTGATCAGGGCGCTCATTTGCGCGGCCTGCATATCCATGACTTCCAGTTTTGCAAAGCTTAAATGTGGCAGGAGTGATTTTTGTCTTTCATCCAGATGAATGATGTCATCAAGGGCAAGCTTAAAGCCTTTCTTTTTGAGCGCAAGGCAGCGCTCAATAATGGTTGGCGTGATGTCTACGGTTTCCAGAATTTCTAAAACAACTTGTTGTGGCGGGAGTAATTCTAAAACGTCAGACATGAGTAAATCTGCGCTGACATTTATAAAGCCCAGCTTGTCACCCAGCACACTGCTTGCCCCTAATGTGCTGAAAGCATGCTGAATGACGTCCAGAGTGGCCAGAAAATCATCGGGAACGATGGCCTCATTGCGATGGCTGCTGTTTCTGAAGAGTAATTCATAAGCCACCAGCTCTTGCTGGCGGTTAAGAATGGGCTGTCGTCCCAGATGATATGAGTTTTGCATGGCAGTCTGAGCAGAGAGAGGTGAGTACTGCAGTCTAGTTGCTAATTTTTAAGACTGGAGAGATCACTTTTACTTTGTTGCTGCCCAACAAGATAATCGGTTTAAGGCAAGGGCTTGCTGAGCGTGGCTTTCAGCCTGAGCAGGTCATGCCATGCGCGGGATTTATCCGGTAAGTTGCGAAGCAGGTAGCTTGGGTTGTAGCTAACAACCAGCGGAATCTGCTTGTAGTGTTGGAGTTTTTCTCTTAAGACGCTGACCGGCTCGTCGCTTTCCAGCAAAGTTTTAAGCGCAAAGCGGCCAACAACAAATAATGATTTGGGCTGAAGCAGCTCGATCTGGCGTTTTAAAAATGGGGCGCATTGCTCCGCTTCGGCGGCCTGCGGGTTGCGTTTGCCGGGGGTGCGGCATTTTAGAATATTGGCTTTGTAAACCAGCGGGCCTTCGCCAATGGCGGCCAGCATATTGTCCAGCAGCCTGCCTGCCTCAGCCGGAAACGGGGTGAGCTGTGCTTCGTCGTCGTGATCGGGGGCTTCACCCAGTACCATAATATTGGGCTGCATCGGCCCGGTGCCAAATACGGGCTGCTCATTGTTTTTCTGACGGCTCTGGCACAGCGGGCAGGCGGTGCAGCTGCTGACTGCACTCTGCAGCTCATCCCAATTCATTATGGCAATGCGTTTTGAGCGCTCGTCTTCTGGCTTATCGTTAGCAGGAGCGGTGGCTGGCGGGGGTGTGAACTTGGGTGTGCTCACCAGCGGGGCAAGGGCCTGATGTGCTGCGACGGCGACAGGAGACAAGCCTTGCGGGCGTACGGTAGCAACTGGCGCTGCAGCTGGCGCGGCGGGGGCTGCAGCTGCGCGTATTTGCAGCTCAGGCAGGATGGCTGTGCGTACCCATACCGGGTTCAGGCCCAGCTCTTCCAGTATCAGCGCCCGGCGGCTCATCAGGCTTTACTCATCATCATTGCAAAAATCAGGGCGTCTTCCCGGCCCGCACCACTGGCGGCAGGGTAGTAGGCAGGGCGAATGCCAGTTTCGGCAAAGCCTGCTGATTCATAAAAACGCCGGGCTTTGCGGTTGGATTCGCGGACTTCTAAAAACAGGCTTTGAGCACCGTTTTTTGCCAGCTTTTGAGTGAGGGTGTTAAAGATGATTTGCCCAAGGCCTTTTCCTTGCAGTTTGGGCTGCACCGCGATGAGCAGTAATTCGGCCTCATCAACCATTTTCATGGCGACGGCAAAGGCTGCAAGCTCGGTGTTGCCATCAATGCCAAGGCAAACATCGGCTTTTAATGAGTGCTGCCAGTGGCTGATATCCCACGGGTGCGAATTGGTCGCGGCATCCAGCGCCATCAGTTGTGGAATATCGCTGGCATTTAAATCACGCACTTTCATTTTTTAATCCGCTCGTGAGTCTTAAGGGCTACTTTATTGCGCAGGTAGACCAGCTCTGCATCTTGTGCGGCAAGTCCTTTTCCGGCTGAAAGATCGGCCAGAGCCAGTTTCAGAATGTCTTTGGCGTGCGGGAAGCGTTCTGCATTGGCACCGTTGAGCTGAGCGCCAAGGCGCTGCCTGAGCGTTTCGCCATAAGCCGCAAACCCGCTGCCAGCGCCCAGCCAGTTGCTGCCATCTGGCAGCGGTATGCTGTCCGGATCGCTAAGACAAGGCTCGATGATGGTTTGCCAGACGTCTGCTTTCTTGCGGTAAGCCGCGCAATAGACTTGATTCATGCGGGCATCAAGACACACATACACCTGATCGGCATGGCAGCCTTCGGCCAGTGCCGCTAAGGTGGAAACGCCCAGTACCGGCACATTACGTGCAAAGGCGAGGCCCTGGGTAATGCCTGCTGCGATGCGCAGGCCGGTAAATGAGCCGGGGCCATTACCAAAGGCCACGCCTTCGATGTCTTCCATGCTGAGCTGGCATTCTTGCAGCAGGGAGGCAAGCGCAGGAAGAATCATTTCCGCGTGTTTTTGCCCCGCAGGCCAGTCACGGGCAACGATGCCCTCTGCGGTACTGATGGCGAGGGAAAGATATTCGGTCGAGGTGTCGAGTGCTAGATAGGGCATGGGAGGGCAGAAAAACAGATAAGGCCTGATTCTACCATGTGCGCTGGTATTGCAGGCTTTGTGAATAGCGTGCTTAAGGTTAAAAGCACCACTTTGTGTTATTCGGGCTGTTTGCAGCGCCAATGTAAAAAGCCCACGTTGTCGTGGGCTTTTGAATGAACTGCTTAGCTTAGATTACAGAATTAGTGAAATTGCACTTGAATCTGTTGTTTGGCTAAAGCTGCTGCGCTGTTTAAAACGCTGTGCAACTTATTGTCGTGTGCTTGGGGTGCCGCTTGCCAGTCTGTGACTGGTTTTTTTTGCTTGCCGTGACAAACGACGATTTGGTACCAACCTTCCATGCCGGTGTGGCGTGTGGAGGGACGTGCTTCTACGATAAAATCAAATTGTGCCATGATGGCTCCTAGTAAATGGCCATCCAGACATTGGATGGCAAAGCACCAAAAGAAGAGCACCTGGTTCGGGGAGAACTTGCAGAAAAGCTGAGAAGGCTTGCTGGATAGTACTGCTACAAACACATTGCGAATGAAGATATTCGCTTTACAAGGTTATGCTCAATCAAATTAGTGAGGTGATTGTTGCTGTCTTCTTGTGCCTTGTCAATGGTTTTTTCGTTTTTTTGATAAAAAAGTGCAAATTGCAGGGTTTTCTATGTCTTTATTCTGTAATAATTTGTTTTTAAAGCATAAATTATACGGGCTGCATGTTCGTGCAAAGTGTGGCTGGCATGAGAAAACCTGCAAAACAGTTTTTTACTTTCAATTGCTTTTTCTATTTTGACAGGTTTTGATGGTATGCCTGAAGATTGATGTTAATTTTCTGTCAGAACTTCGTCCATGATGCGGTGTCGCTCTTCATGGTAGGCCTCTTCGCTGTGCTGATATTTCCAGTAGGGCACGGCGTAGCAATTGCTTACGCTTAGCTTTTTATTAATACGCAAATATTTACGTATTTGCACCACGGCTTCTGTTTCACCCGCAACAGTCGCGGAGACTGATCCTTGCGGCCAGGGCAGATCAAATACCGCTTGTGGCAGCAGGGCGCCAGGCGTGCTGCTGACCAGCCATACAATATTTACCCCCGCAGGATGGCGCAGAGTGTGCTGATCTGCCTCGCTGGGGATCTCTATAAAAGCAGTGCCAGCGGCATTTTCAGGCAGGGCTTCAAGCACGGTGCTGATTGCAGGCAGGGCAGATAAGTCACCTGCTAATAAGAAATAATCTGCATTCGGATTAAAGCGTGCCGGGCCACTGGGGCCCGCTAATCCAACATCATCGCCTGTTTGAGCATGCTGCGCCCAGTATGAGGCCGGGCCATATTCATCATGAATTACAAAATCAACGGTCAGCGTTTGTTGCACGGCGTCAAAATGGCGAACTGTATAAGTACGTACCACGGGCCGGTTTTGTGCCGGAGGCCAGATTAATCCTTTTGGTCCCGCCGTGGGCAGCGTCAGTGCCTGGCCTCGCTGGGGTAAAAGCAGTTTGATATGTGCGCCAGCACAGTGGCTGGGAAAGCCGTTCAGTTCCGGGCCGCCCAGTGTGAGCCGTTGCAGGTGGGGCGTAAGCCGCAGGCTTTGCATTACTTGCAGTTTACGCGGTGCTTGTTTGGGCGAGGATTCCTGACTCATGGCAGCTCACTTTTTCTACGGATTCTTGAAAAGGCTACATTATCATTAATGATAATTATTATCAATTGCTCGGCAAGAGCTAGTTTTGATTAAAACGACCACCCCGAGTGGGGGTGGTCATATGCTTTTTATAGCGCCGGGGCGCTTAAGTGGCGGGCGATATCGTCTTGCGATATTTCACCTTGGTAATTATTGTCATTATCCACAATCGGCATCCATACGAGGTTGTGCTCGTAAAGTTTAGAAAGAATCACCCGCAAATTATCGCTGGCCTGAGCTGTTACTTCAAAAGGGTGAAGTTTATCGAGGCAAATACCGCTGGCGTTGCGGATTTCCTTGCGGGAGACATAGCCCAGTGGCGTGGCCTTATCGTCAACAATGGTTAGAAAACGCTGCTCGTTGTCGTCCATTAAGCTAAATGCTTCTTTTAAGTCCGTAGAAGGCTGCGCGGTTAAAGTGATTTGACCATCGCAAACTTGGCCAGCATTAATGAGAAGCAGGCGTTTTAAGGTGCGGTCCTGGCCGACAAAAGAGCCTACGAAGTCATTGGCAGGGGAGGCAAGCAGCTGATCTGGCGTGGCATGCTGCACAATCTGCCCCTGGCGGAAGATGGCGATGTTATCGCCCAGCTTAATAGCTTCGTCGATATCGTGGCTGACCATCAGCACGGTTTTATTGAGCTTGCGTTGCATCAGCAAAAACTCATTCTGAATGGATTCGCGGTTGATTGGATCGACCGCACCAAATGGCTCGTCCATCAGGAGCACGGGTGCATCCGCTGCCAGTGCACGGATCACACCGATACGTTGCTGTTGCCCACCCGACATTTCGCGTGGGTAGCGGCTCAGAAAACGATTAGGGTCGAGTGCCACCATATCCATCAGCTCTCTGGCCCGCTCGCGGCTTTTCTTTTTATCCCAGCCCAAAAGGCGCGGCACGATGCAGATGTTTTCTTCGATGGTCATATTTGGGAACAGGCCAATCTGCTGAATCACATAGCCAATCTGGCGGCGCAGGGCTACCACATCCATTTCTTGCGTATCTTGGCCATTAATTAAAATGCGGCCTGAAGTAGGATTAATCAGGCGGTTCACCATTTTAAGCGTGGTGGTTTTACCGCAGCCTGATGGGCCAAGAAAAACGCAAATTTTGCCTTCTTCAACTTGTAAATTAACGTTGTTAACTGCGGTAACGGCTTGGCCATTTTTTTGGGTAAATGTTTTACTTAGATTTTCTAGCTTAATCATGAGCTGGACCCTTGTGAGGTAGTGCTGAATGAGCGAATGGGTGTGCATTGCATCGCCGTAGGGCTGATTGCACTCACGTCGATGGCACGAAATTAGGAGCGGATACCTTTAGGTGTGAGGTAGTGCTGGATACGATTGAGGATCAGGTCCATCACAATGGCGAGCAGGCTAATCATCACAGCGCCAACGATGAGCTGGCGGATGTCGCTCTGGCTAATGCCATGCAAAATCAAGAGGCCAAGGCCGCCTGCGCCAATGGTGCTGGCAATCGCCATCACACCAATATTCATCACCACGGCGGTACGGATACCACCAAAGATAAGTGGTACGGCGAGAGGCAGCTCTACCCAGCACAGGCGCTGAAAAAAGCTCATGCCAAGGCCGCGGCATGATTCGCGAATGCCCGGATCAATTTGCTGCAATGCGGTGTGGGTATTGCGGATAATCGGCAGCAGTGAATATAAAAACACCGCCGAAATTGCCGGTACATAACCGATGCCTTGATTGATCATCGAAAACAGCGGAATCATCAGGCCAAACAGCGCTATGGATGGCGTGGTAAGAATCACCGTGGCAAGGCCTAGCACCCAGGGCGCCAGCGAGGGGAGCCGAACAATCAGCACGCCGATCGGTACGCCTAGCAAAATGGCAAAACCAACGGCAATGGAGACCAGCATCATATGTTCACGGGTTAGTCCCAGAATAATGCTGCTGTTTTCCCAAAAGTAATGAATGATTTCCATCTTAATCTCCTTGTAGTAAGCCCTGATCTTTTAGAAATTGGGCGGCTACTTTTTCAATGCGCTGATGCTCAATATCTACTTTGGCGTTGAGCGTAGAGATGGTGTTGTTGTCGAGCAGGGCAGAGAGCGTATTGAGGGCTTCTTCGAGGCCGGGGTTGGCTGCCAGCACGCTTTTTTCAACCACAGGAGTGGCGGCGTAGCTGGGGAAGAAGTGCAGATCGTCTTCCATAATGATTAAATCAAAGCCTTTGACCCTGCCATCTGTTGCGTAAACCAGCCCCGCTTCAACAAAGCCATCCCGGATGGCGTTGTAAACCAAGCCGGAATTCATTTGCTTCATTTGTGGGCGATCAAGGGTGAGCTGATATTTTTCCTGCATGGGCTTTAGTCCATCGGGGCGGCCCGCAAACTCAATATCCAGTCCCAGTTTCCAATCCTTGTACTGGTTAAATACCCTCGCCATATCGCTCATGCTGCTAATACCTAATTCCTCGGCACGCTTACGCTGCATGGCAAAGGCATAGGTATTGTTCATGGCGGCGGGTTTAAGCCAGACCAGGCCATTAGGGATATCCAACTCCTTTACTTTGTCATAGCTTTGCTCGGGGCTGATCTCGGTGAGTTTGTGGTAAATAATCAGCGCGGTGCCGGTGTAATCCCAGACCATATCGAGCTGTTTATTAATCAGTGCATCACGCATGATGACGCTGGGCAAATCGGTGGTGGTGCTGACTTCAAAGCCTTTACTGATCAGATATTGCTTAGTCATTGCTGAGAGCAAATGTTGCTCGGTAAAGTCTTTGCTGCCCAGCCGAATGGGCGCTGCGCTGGCCAGACTGGCGATCAGCATCAGGCTGACAGAGAGTAAAAATCGTTGCATGACTCGCTCCTTTTAGTTTGATGCACGTATGGCAAAAATCTGGCCAAGGTGGGCAAGGGCTTGATCAAGTATCAGCGCCACAATGGCCGTTGCACCTGCGCCCACTAAGAGCTGGGTTTGGTTATTTAAAAAGATGCCTGGGAAAATCAGCTCACCATAGCTGCTGGCGCCGATCAGGAAGGTTAGCGGTACTGTACCCACATTGATCACCAGGGCCAGACGGACCCCCACCAGAATAACGGGAGCGGCATTGGGCAGCTCCACATACCAAAGGCTTTGTTTGGGCGTCATGCCAAGGCCTTTTGCGGCTTCAAGCAGGGCGGGGGACACACCGCGCAGGCCGCTGTAGGTATTACGAACAATGGGTAGAAGAGAGGCTAAAAAGAGGGCGATAACGGCGGGTTGATCGCCAATTCCGACCAGGACCATGGCTAGAGCCAGTACGGCGAGCGGGGGCAGGGTGTTAGCAATATTAAAAATCTGCAATATGGGCTCGGCGAAGCGTCTGGCTCTGCTCCGGCTGAGCAAAATGCCCGCAGGCAGGCCAACAATCAAGGCTAAGAACATCGAATAGCCAGCAAGGCGAAGATGCTGCTGGCCAAGGTAGATAAGATCGCTTTGGTAGGTTTTTAGCCACATAGGTTGCGACTGAATCAGGGCGAAGATCGCTGCCAAAAAGGCAATGAACAGGCCGCGTTTAAGGTGCACAGACATGTGCTGACTCCTTTCTTGTAGAGCGTAAAAATCCGCTCGCAATGATGAGAGTGACAACTTAAATGTTGAGGGTTGCCTTGCTGAGGGTGTTTGAAGCTTGTTTCACGCTGCAGCAGAAACAAGCGTCATCTCTGCGATTTTGCAAAATCGCAGAGTGAATGCACGGTATGAGGCTGCGATGATGTTGCGCAGTCCTGTGCTTTAACGAGAGTCTTTTAGACCCTGATCACCGCTTTCTGAAGGGTGATTTTTAATAGAGGAGGTGTGTTTTTAGCATGATGCCAAGCAAATTAGCAACGTAAATGTAAGGGAATGTAATTAATTGTTACATTTGTTTTTTGTCGAAATTTCATTCTGATTTGTATTTATTAGCTGCATTGCTGCTGCATTAAAAATCAAACGACATGCATGTAGTACCTTGTTTTTTAGTTATTTTTCATGATGAAAATGGCGGTGGCGCCCGCAATGAGCCCCCAAAATGCCGCGCCAATGCCTAGTAGTGAAACACCTGATAGGGTGACTAAAAATGTGACAAGGGCAGGCTCGCGAATTTTCTCATCGCTCATCGCTGCGCTCAGCCCGTTGGCAATGGTGCCCAGCAGGGCAAGGCCGGCAATCGCCAACACCAGGGCCTTTGGAAACGCGGTAAAGAGCGCCCCGATGGTTGCGCCAAAAACACCCAGTAATAAATAAAAACAACCAGCGGCAATGCTGGCTTTATAGCGCTGAGCGGGGTCTTCATGCGCCTCTTTGCCCATACAAATGGCTGCGGTAATGGCGGCCAAATTGAGCGAGAAGCAGCCAAAGGGCGCAAGGATTAAAGTGGTGATGCCCGTCCAGCTGATTAAAGGTGAAATCGGCGTGTTGTAACCATTGGCCCGAATCACCGCTACTCCTGGCATATTTTGGGATGCCATCGTCACTACAAATAAGGGAACGCCGATGCTGAGCATGGTTTGCCAGTTAAAAACCGGCATCATTAATTCTGGCCTGGCAAAGGCGATCTCTACATCTTTTATGTGTAATAAGTCCTGCCGCGCAGCAATTGCAATGCCCAGCAGTAACACCAGCATGATGGCGTAGCGCGGCCAAAATCTTTTACAGGTTAAATAAGCAATGAACATGGCAAAGACAAGGGCGAACTGGTTTTGCATTTCGGTGAAGATATTTATGCCAAAACGCGCTAAAACCCCTGCCAGCATGGCGGCAGCAATCGGCAGCGGAATTCGCCCCATGATGCGTTCAAACCAGCCTGTGATGCCGCTCAGGGTAATCAGCGCGGCACAAAACATAAATGCCGCAATCGCTTCCCCCATAGGAATGCCCTGCAAACTGCCCGCCAGCAGCGCCGCACCCGGTGTGGACCATGCGGTAACGACTGGGTTTTTATAACGTAGCGATAAACCAATACAGCTGAGCCCCATTCCCATCCCAAGCGCCCACATCCAGGAGGCAAGCTGCCCAGGTGTTGCTCCCGCAGCCGTGGCTGCCTGAAAAACAATCGCGGCGGAGCTGGTAAAACCCACTAAAACCGTGACAAAACCGGCGGTTAAAAGCGGCAGGGGGCTGGAGGTTTGTCGCATGGCTTTCACTCAAAAAGAGGGAGAGCATGGATCATGCCGCCGGGCGGGGTGTTTGACCAGAAAAGATGGGGGGAAACGCTGGTGTTGCAAATTTTAGACTGAAATTTGAAAAAATTGCACCTCGCATATGATAGTTGGCTAATATGCGGCTCCGCTCGATTTGGGTAGCGGAAAATCATCACAATTAATGAGTATTTTATGACTTCCCCATTACGGCAATTCTCTGCCGCCTTGCTGTGTTTTGCTCTTTTTTTTCTGCCCGTGAAAGCTTGGGCCATGCAAATTTTTGTAAAGACGCTGACAAGTAAAACCATCACGCTTGATGTTGAAGCCAGTGATTCAATCGAAAATGTAAAAGCCAAAATTCAGGATAAAGAGGGCATTCCGCCCGATCAGCAAATTTTGAAATTTGCCGGTCTGGAGCTGGAAGAAGGCCGCACTTTATCTGATTACAATATTCAGAAAGAATCGACGCTTATTTTATCTTTGCCTCCAGCGCCAGCGCCAGCGGCAACAGGCTCGCTGACTTTTGCGCTTTCGGGCAAGGTCAGCGTGGTCGTGGGAAACACCTTTAATAACGCCGCTGTACCTTCATTAAGCGGGGGCGGCTATGGCGCTGTGATCTACAGTAGTGATAATCCGGCGCTTGCATCGGTTGATGCTGCAGGGCAAGTGACCGCGCATCGTGAGGGCCAGGTGGTGATTACGGCCAGCCAGATGGCTGTTGCGGGGATCAATACGGCAGTCAGCCAGTCTTATACATTAGATGTTCAGCCGCTGCCGGTGCCCGCCCTGACCTTTGCTGTTACCGATAAGGCCAGCGTATTGGCGGGCCGCCTGTTTCATAATGCAGCGATTTCCAGCTTAAGCGGCGGCCGCTACGGGATGATTTCTTATCAGAGCGCAAACACTGATATTGCCACGGTGGATGCCAGCAGCGGTGCCGTGACTGCGCTTCGTGCCGGAAACACCGTCATCACCGCAAGCCAGGCCGCGGTGGCCGGAGTCAATGCACAGGCGGTGCAGTCTTATGTACTGACTGTTGCTCCCCTGCCTGTTGCCACATTGACCTTCGCCATACCGGGCGCGGCCTCAGTCGTGCAGGGCCAGACTCTGCTGAACAGGGCCACTTCAAACGGCGAAGGCGTGATCAGCTATCAGAGTGCCAATCCTGACATCGCAACAGTGAACGCCAGCACGGGAGAGGTGAATGCGCTGGCTGCGGGCGTTGTGGTGATTACTGCAAGCCAAGCGGCGGTGCCGGGGGTGAGTGCAGCAACCGCACAAAGTTACACCCTGACTGTGACGCTGCGCCCGGTTTTGACCTTTGCTAGCCCGGATGCCGCCACTGTGGTGCTGGGTGGCACGTTTAAAAATGTGGCTAGGTCATCGGCCGCTGCCGCTGAGATTTCATACCGCAGTGCTCGCCCTGATATCGCAACGGTTGATCCTGTGAGTGGAGAGGTCGCCCCCGTTCGTGCCGGAACCGTTGTGATTACGGCGGCCCAGGCGGCTGTGCCGGGTGTCAGTGCCGCCGCCGAGCAGAGTTACCTTCTGACGGTTAAGCCGATTCCTGAAGTATCTAAAGTAGTTCAGGCGGTGGTGCAAAGTAATAGCAGCCAGAACACCATTGCTCTTGTGAGTGGTGTGGGTGTGGTTCGCAGTATTGAGCTGCTGAGCCAGCCACAGCATGGTGTGTTAACGATCAGCAGGGGCGCGGGCAGCGCAGAAGGCGGCATTGTTCCCACCCTTCGTTATACCCCGCATGCCGCTTATGCGGGTGCCGATCAGTTTACTTATTTGCTCAGTGATTTTCAGGGCGGCGTCACCGTGGTGTCTGTTGCCTTGCAAGTGAATCCGCCACCGCCGGTTTTAAAAAACCTTGTGGCAAGCAGTACTTCGGGAACGCCCGTTTTAGTGGATGCAGGGGCTGAGGCCAGTGGCGGGCCGTTTACTTCACTGACTTTACAGTCGCAGCCTGCGCACTGCCGTGTTGAGGTGCAGGGCACCCGCTTGCTGATTACACCTGATGCGCAATTCACGGGTGTGTTGTTAGTTGATTATCTGCTGAGCAATGGTTATGGCTCCTCGCCCGGGCAGCTGACAGTGAATGTGGCGGCACGGATTGACCCGGCAAAAGATCAGGAAGTATTGGGCTTGCTGGCCGCGCAGGCGGATGCGGTTCGCCGTATGGCAAGCACTCAGCTGGGCCATTTTAACCGCCGCCTTGAGCGCTTACACAATCAGACGGGAAATGAGTTTGATGTGGCCATCAGGCATAAGTCGCTGAATGTTACGCCTTACTTAAAAGCGGCTGCAGATACCTGCGCTTTAAGCGTGGCTCAGGAAGACGGTAAAGAGGCTTGTGCAGAGCAATCTTCTGCCAGAGAGCAAACCGCATTCTGGCTGGCTGGTTCAGTGGGGTTTGGGCAGCAAAATGAGGCGGATATTCGCTTTCAGAGCGACAGCATCAGCATGGGGGCCGATTTTCAGCTGAATGAGCAGTTAACCGCGGGGCTGGGTGCTGGTTTTAATGTGGAGCGCAGTGAGCCTGGCCGTCAGGGTAGCCTGAGTAAGCATCGTGGCCGGGTATTGGCTGTGTATGGCTCTTTACGCCCCGGCAGCAATATATTTATTGATGGCGTTGCTGCATATGGTCAGCTGGATTTCGAGCTGAATCGCTATATCACGGCAACAGGCAGTATGGCCAATGGTCAGCGTGATGGTGAGCAGGCTTTTGGCTCGCTTTCGGCAGGCTATGAATACCGGGATGAGGCGCTGATGATCTCGCCTTATGGCCGGCTGGAGCTGATGTCGTCTAAATTGGCCGCATATAACGAGTCCGCTGCGGGCCGCCAGGGTTTAAGTTTTGATGCGCAAACCATCCGCATGTTTACCGCTAAAGCAGGCGTGCAGGGTGAGCGGCGCTTTCAGTGGGGCACAGCTAAGCTGCTGCCGCGTTTTAAGCTTGAATATCAGCGCCGTTTTGAAGCGGCTGATGAGGCCGGGATTCGTTATGGCGATTTAGGCCAGGCCGGCCAGCGCTATGCCGCCGCATTGGGCTCAGCCAGCCAGCATCAGGGCCTGATTGAGCTTGGAAACCGTTTTGTGCTCACAAAAAATATGGATTTAAATTTTTCTTATGGCCGTTTGCTGAATCGCCAGCAGGGGGATGAGCAAACACTAAGCCTTGATGCTGTATTCAGGTTTTAGTTGCCTGTCAGAGGCATTCTGAGGGGCCGGATTGATTGCACAGGCAATTAATCCGGCCCCTTGGTGTTTGGATTGACCAAACGCGGCTAAATTCCAGCGTTTCCTGATTGGCTGGGCCTGCTTTATGAAGGGCTTCATTTTTAATTAATTAAATAGCAAGTATGTTGGCGTAAGTAGCTATTTATTCCATTAAGAAAGCTGATCTGAATCAATATCTGCAGGGTTGTTAGGGATTTCCAAGGTATGAAACCCTGTGGCTGCGCGGGACGCAGCTAAATGAGGACTGTTACAATTTAACTTTATTTGCCGGAGTCACGGCCTTGCTTGCTGAATTTTGTCTGCCTGTTGATTTTGCCCAGTTGCGTAAACGCTTTAAGGCAGATGGCGTGGTGCTGTTACGTGGCTTTGTCTCTGGCGCGCGTGTTAATAAAATTCGTACAGTGGCCATGGCCGCAGTAGAGCAGCGCCTGCCTCCGTTTGAGCTGGAGGCCGAGCTGGGCTACCCCGGTGCGCCTGCCTCGGCAGGGGGTGAAGGCGGCGGCACAATAAGGCGTTTAAGAAATATGGCCGGGCGGGACCCTGTGTTTGCAGAGTGGGCAGGGGATGCTCAGCTGCTTTCGCTGATGAGTGCTTTGCTGGATACACCTCACATCACTCTCACTCAGGCGCATCACAATAGTTTAATGAGTAAGCAGCCCAGCTTTAGCAGCGATACACGCTGGCACCGCGATGTGCGCTACTGGCGCTTTGAGCTGCCAGAGTTAGTTTCTGCATGGTTGTCTTTAGGTAAAGAAACCACTGAAAACGGAGGCTTGGGCTTTATTGCCGGATCGCATCGGGTTGATTTTCCTGAGGATGCTTATGACGAGCGTGAGTTCTTAATGGCTGATCACCCTGAAGCCGCGCCTTGGGTGGATCTTGCCGTGTTCCCGGATCTGGAAGCGGGTGATGTTGTGTTGTTTGATGCGCGCACTTTTCATGCCGCCAGCAGAAATCGTACGGCTGATACTAAATACTCTTTGGTGTACAGCTATCACGCCAGCAACAATCTGCCTCAGGCTGGTTCGCGTTCTGCAAGCCTGCCAGGGCTTGCTTTTCATGTGGCAGAGCAGCAATTTGAGGCCGTAAATTTGTAAGAAAGAGTGGTTTTTCTGCAGAAAATCCGGAGTGTGGAAATATTTCAGACCAGTAATCGCCTGATTTATATGAATTATTTCCTAATGCGTCGGAACTTAGTCGCGAAATTCACTTCGCGTGGTACAATCGCGCACTTTTTTAAAATCTGCAGCCCAGACAATGACAACCCGCGCCATTCGTAATATTGCAATTATTGCCCACGTTGACCACGGTAAGACTACCCTCGTTGACAAACTCCTCCGCCAATCCGGCACCTTCCGCGACAACCAGCAAGTTGCTGAGCGCGTGATGGACAGTAATGATATCGAAAAAGAGCGCGGTATCACGATTCTGGCTAAAAACACCGCCCTTGAATACGAAGGCTACCATATCAATGTGGTTGACACTCCAGGCCACGCCGATTTCGGTGGTGAAGTGGAGCGTGTTCTGGGTATGGTTGACGGCGTATTGTTGCTCGTTGATGCCGTTGATGGCCCGATGCCACAAACACGCTTCGTAACTAAAAAAGCTTTGGCACTTGGTCTGAAGCCTATTGTAGTTATCAATAAAGTTGACCGTCCTGGCGCACGTCCGGACTGGGTTGTAGACCAGACTTTCGATTTGTTCGATAAGCTCGGCGCAACTGATGAACAACTTGATTTCCCGGTTATCTACGCATCTGCACTGAATGGCTACGCTAAGCTCGAGCTCGAAACCGAGACCGATAATATGCGTGCGCTGTTTGATACCGTACTGAGCCATGTTCATGCTCCTGCTGGCGATCCTGAAGCGCCATTGCAACTGCAAATTTCTGCGCTGGATTACTCCACATACACCGGTCGTCTTGGGATTGGCCGTGTATTGAACGGTCGTATCAAGCCAGGTCAAGCTGTTGTTGTAATGAACCACGAAAACCAAGTGGGTCAGGGCCGTATCAACCAAGTATTGGGTTTCCAAGGTCTGGAACGCATCCAAGTTGAAGAAGCTCAGGCTGGCGACATCATTATTATTTCTGGTCTAGATGAGATCGGTATTGGTGTAACCATCTGTGATAAAGAGCAGCCAGTAGGCATGCCTATGCTGACGATTGATGAGCCAACACTGACCATGGACTTTATGGTGAACACTTCACCATTAGCCGGTACTGAAGGTAAATTCGTTACCAGCCGTCAAATTCGTGACCGCCTGACTAAAGAATTGCTGACTAACGTGGCTCTGAAAGTTGAAGAAACTGAAGATGCTGATATCTTCCGCGTGTCTGGCCGTGGTGAATTGCACCTGACTATTCTGCTGGAAAACATGCGTCGTGAAGGGTTTGAAATGGCCGTGGCTAAACCACGTGTTGTTTACAAAGACATTGATGGCGTTAAATGCGAGCCTTATGAAAATCTGTCTATCGACCTTGAAGATGAACACCAAGGTGCGGTAATGGAAGAAATTGGTCGCCGCCGTGGTGAGTTGACCAATATGGAATCCGATGGCAATGGCCGTACCCGTCTGGAATACCATATTCCAGCGCGTGGCCTGATTGGCTTCCAAGGCGATTTCATGACCATGACTCGCGGTACCGGCCTGATTGGCCACGTGTTTGATGACTACGCACCGGCTAAAGCCGACATGCCAGGCCGTCATAACGGTGTATTGGTTTCACAAGAAAATGGTGAAGCTGTTGCCTACGCATTGTGGAAGCTGGAAGACCGTGGTCGTATGTTTGTAGCCCCAGGCGACAAATTGTACGAAGGCATGGTAATCGGTATTCACACACGTGATAACGATCTGGTCGTTAACCCGGTTAAGGGTAAGCAACTGACTAACGTTCGCGCTTCCGGTACTGATGAAGCGGTTCGTTTGACTACAGCGATCAAAATGACGCTGGAATCAGCTGTTGAGTTTATTGATGACGATGAATTGGTTGAAATCACACCAACAAGCATCCGTATTCGTAAGCGTTACTTAAACGAAACAGAACGTCGTCGTCACTTTAAAGCTAAAACACACTAAGCTTTTATTCCGGTTTTCGGGATACACAACACCCCGCTGATGCGGGGTGTTTTTGTTTCAGGAGCATCAAATGGATAGCGGTGTTCGTATCGATAAATGGCTGTGGGCTGCCCGTTTTTTTAAGACGCGCTCTCTCGCCAGTGCAGCAATTGACGCTGGCCATGTGCATTTAAATCAGCAAAGAGTTAAACCTGCCCGACTGCTTAAAGTGGGCGATACTTTGCGTGTGCGTACAGAGCAGGGCGAGTATGAAATCGCTGTGCTTACACTCTCTGAGCAGCGCGGCCCCGCACCGGCGGCACGTATGCTTTATCAGGAAAACGCAGAAAGTATGCTGAAGCGTGAACGGGATAAAGAGGCTCGTCAGCTTGCTCCAAGGTTTGAGCATCCGGCGGGGGAAGGGCGGCCAAGTAAAAAATGGCGGCGGCAATTACATCAGTTTGAACAAAAAAATAGTATGGGTGAATAGAGCGCTCTGACAAATAGCTGAAGACTGATATTCTGAAGGCTATGTTTTTGCCCCGCTGCAGCTAAAAGCCCGCGAGATGCTGTTTTTGCGCTTATATTTGCAGAGGACTGATTTTAATAAACACCAGGCTGTCGATATGAATTCGGATCAAAAAAAACCAATTGTGTATTTATCTGCCCAGCAGATTCAGGGAAGTGCCGAATTAGCAAAACAGCTGACTTTTTTTGGTTTTGAATGCCGCTCTTATATGAAGCAGAGTGCCTTGCTGGCGGCCATGCATACAGAGCCGCCATTTGCAGTATTGCTTGGAGAGGAAGGGCTGGAAGATGGCTCTGCAGAGCAAATATTGCCCCGCCTGCAGAAGCTGTCCCGCGGGCCGGTTTTATTTCTGACTTCTGAGCTCACCGTCGTAGAGCAAATTCATTATGTGAAATTGGGCGTTACTGATTTTGTTTATATTCCGCTTGATATTCAAAAGCTTATTGACCGTCTTGATGTTTTGCTGGAAAAAACACAAAACACCCCTTACCGTGTGCTGATCGTGGATGATTCCGAAGCAATGGGTAAAGCAAGTGGCAATATTCTGCAGCAGGCCGATATGCAGGTTCAGCAGATTAAAAATCCATTGGATGTATTTGTCTCGCTTGAGCGGTTTATGCCCGACATTGTGCTGATGGATGTATATATGCCTCAGTGCTCTGGCGATGAAATGGCAAAAGTTATCCGCCAGCAAACTCAGTTTGATAGTGTTCCCATCGTTTTTTTATCTACAGAAACAAATAGAAATAAGCAATTAATGGCGCGCAGTATGGGCGGCGATGATTTTTGGGTGAAGAATATGCCGGCTGAAGAGCTGGTGGCGTCAGTAGCGATGACCTGTGCGCGCTATCGCTCATTACGGCGCTGGATGAGTTGTGATAGTCTTACGGCATTGTTAAACCATACGCATATTATTGAATGGCTGGAGCGGGAAGTAAAACGTTCGCAAAAAGAAGCGCTTTCTTTGTCTTTTGCCATGGTTGATATTGATCATTTTAAAAAAATTAATGATAGTTACGGCCATGCTGCCGGTGATAAAGTGATTAAAATTCTGGCGCGTTTATTACGGCAGTCCATTAATGGCGAAGGGGCTGTAGGTCGATATGGCGGCGAAGAGTTTTCGGTGGTTTTTTCAGAAACCAGTATGATTCGTGCAGCGCAAAAAATTGATAATTGGCGGCTTCGTTTTACTGAGCTGATTCAATTATCAGGCGATATTCAATTTCCAGTCACATTCAGCGCGGGCGTTGCCATTTTAAAAAATGGCATGGATGCGCAGCAATTAATTGATGCCGCTGATAAGGCGCTTTATCAGGCCAAGCATGCAGGGCGTAATCAGGTTGGTTTATATCAGGGCTGATTTTCTATCTATCATCAGTGCTTAAAATAATGTATTCACTGCCTTTGTTCTATCCCTATCATCTTTCTGGAGAGGCTTATGGGTGCATTTATGCCGGGGTGCTGCATCGCCAGGTTTGTTTAAAGGCGTAAATGGCACAGTGTAATTGCTGTTTTTATCGACTTTTGCTCAAAGATAATCCATGACAATATCTTATAAAATTTCACCTGCGTATTTGCACGCACATCTTTTTCATGTTTCTGTTTCTATTAAAAATCCAGATCCGGCAGGGCAGTGTGTCTATTTGCCTGCCTGGATTCCTGGTAGTTATTTAATTCGGGAATTTGCCAGAAATATTGTTGAAATCAGGGCTGAATCAGCAGGTAAAACGCTGGCGCTGACTAAAAGCGATAAGCATAGCTGGCAGGCGGAGCCTGTGAATGGCCCATTAGAAATTCACTACAGTGTATATGCATGGGATTTATCGGTCAGAGGGGCGTATTTAGATCAGACACGGGGCTTTTTTAATGGCACTAGTGTTTTTCTGGCGGTGAAAGGGCAGGAAAAAAACAGCTGCAATGTAGAAATCATTGCCCCGGAAGGAAAAGAATATAAAAACTGGAAAATAGCCACGACGCTGCCCGCGCATGGCGCTAAACAGGGGCAGTTTGGCCGCTATCAGGCGGCAGATTACGATGAACTGATTGATCATCCGGTAGAAATGGGTGAATTCAGCCAAATCAGTTTTAAAGCCTGCGGCATTCCCCACGATATTGTGATTGCCGGGCGGCATAATGCTGATTTAAAGCGTTTGAAAAAAGATTTAAAACAAATTTGCGAATACCAGATTCGTTTGTTTGGCGAGCCTGCGCCTTTTGACCGCTATTTGTTTATGACTATGGCGCTGGGTGATGGTTATGGTGGATTAGAGCATCGCTCATCCACCGCGCTGATGTGCAATCGCGATGATTTGCCATTTGTGCATGAAACACAAATTAAAACGGGCTATCGCCAGTTTCTGGGGCTGTGCAGTCATGAGTATTTTCACAGCTGGAATGTCAAAAGAATCAAACCGGCAGCCTATGCGCCCTATGATTTAAGTCAGGAAAATTACACACGTTTATTGTGGGCTTTTGAAGGGGTTACTTCTTATTACGATGATTTAACGCTGGTGCGCACAGGTTTAATCAGCCCGCAGGAGTATTTGGATTTATTGGCACAAACCGTGACCGGTGTGCAAAGAAGTCACGGCCGGACCAAACAAACTTTGGCCGAATCCAGCTTTGATACTTGGGTGAAATTTTATCGCCAGGATGAAAACAGCCCCAATAGTCTGGTCAGCTATTACGCCAAGGGCGCATTAACAGCACTTTGCCTTGATTTACTGATTCGCCAGCAAACATCGGGGCAGAAATCGCTTGATGATGTGATGCGGGCGCTCTGGCTGCGTTATGGCAAAGATTTTGCCACTCACGGCGAAGGTGTGGCAGAGGAGGCGTGGGAAGCGCTGGCCAGTGAAGTGAGTGGGCTGGATTTAAAACCTTTTTTTGATCTGGCGATACGCTCAACAGACGAGCTGCCTCTGCAGGCTTTACTGGCCGATTTTGGTGTGGACTGGCAATTGCGTGCGGCCGTGGGAGCTGCGGACAAAGGCGGCTGGCTGGATAAAGAATTGCAAGCGGTAAACAGCCTTGGCGTGCGTACCAGTATTGAAGGGAGCTTTGTAAAGTTAAGTCATGTGCTGGATGGTGGTGCGGCGCAACAGTCGGGCTTGTCGGCAGGCGATTTATTGATTGCAATGAATCACTTACGTGTGACCAGCGGTAATTTGGATGGCTTGCTGGCCAGCCAGCCGACTAATGGCAAAGTAGAAGTTTTAGCCTTTCGCCGCGATGAATTGATGCAGTTTAATGTGCATTTGCAGCATGCTGAAGCAAATACTTGTGGCCTGAGGCTTAAACCACTAGAGGGTAACTTAAGTATTACACGAAACGCATGGCTGAAAGGGTAATATTCTGATATTGCCTTGCTAAGATCTGACTGCTATCACGTTGGAATGACAAGGATTATAAATATGTCGTTTCATATGATGGCTCAATCGATTCTGCGTTGGTTTCGTCAGCTAAGCAGTGCCCGGATTAAAATTTTACTGGTGCTGCTGGTGCTCAACCTGCTGCTTATGGTGGTCTTTACATTACTCATGCAATGGGTGATGTGTAATGGGGTGCGCCGCGATGCAGATACACGCTTGTCTGCTGCGGTGCGTACCCTCCCTATGCTTTTGCCTGCTGATTATCTTCCCCGTGCCCTGTCGGGTGCCGTAATTACTCAGGATGAATATCTGAGCCATGTGGCCAGCCTGAATCGTTATTGTCAGGTTGCGGGCTTGCGCTATCTTTACGCATTCAAGCGTGAGGGTGACAAAGTCTCGTATTTGGTGGATAGCGCTTCGCCTGCTGAGCTTGTAAAGGGCAGTTACGGGTCTTATCAGACTTTCTACGCTGATCCCGGCGGAAATGCCTTAGCCGCTTTAAAAGATGGTTTACCACGCACGGTTACTTTGCATGATGCCTGGGGTGAATTCCGCACCTTCTTGCTGCCGGTTCAGTTTGCCGATGGCTCTTATTACTTACTGGCCGCAGATATTGATAATCAGCTCTTTAATGAAGCGCTCGCCCAGGCCCGCTGGCAGGCGCTCTGGATGGGGCTTGTTTTGTTTGCTGTGGCGTGTGCCGTATGTTTTGTGGTTGCACATCATTTTTCTGCGCCACTTGCGACTTTATCAAGGGCGGTGCGCAGAATGGCCTCAGGTGATTTTGGCGTACGGATTCATGCGGGCAGGCAGGATGAGCTGGGCAGCCTTGCGCGGGCATTTAATGCTTTGGGTGAGCTGGTTTTAGCCAGAGATAAGTCCTTGCGTGAGCTGGCTTTTGTGGATTCATTGTCTGGCCTTGCCAATCGGGCAGGGTTTTTATTGTATGTGGAGGAGCATTTGCGCCCCGGAAGTGGTGCTTATGCCTTGGTTGTTCTGAATGTAAATAATTTTCACTTTATTAATGAATATCTCGGATATCAGGATGGGGATACGGCGCTGCGCTTTGTTGCGGGGCGTCTGAATCTTTTTCAGCGTCCCGTTACAAAGGTGGCCCGCTTGGGAGGGAATACCTTTGCTTTGTTGCTGGAACGGGTTTTGCACGACGATGTGCTCAAAGTGCTGGAGCGGGTTGATATCTGCATGGCGGAGCCGCTGCTGATCGGCAAAGAGCGCCTGGATATCAGCGCAACCTCGGGGGTGGCCTTGTTTCCCGAGCATGGATTCAGCGCCGACAGCCTGCTGCGCAATGCGGAAGTGGCGCTGTGTGATGCAAAAAGAGCCAGGCGTAGCTTTGCATTTTATGATCCCGAGCAAGAGGCCTATTCGCGTAATCAGCTTACCTTAATGGGGGATTTGCGCGAGGCACTGGCAGAGGGGCATTTACTGGTTTATTACCAGCCCAAAGTAAAAATGGTTGATGGCGTGGTCCATGAGGCCGAGGCCCTTGTGCGCTGGCAGCATCCGGAGCGCGGGTTTATTTCGCCCGGCGTATTTATTCCTTTTGCAGAGCAAACGGGCAAATTGCGGGCGATTACAGAATGGGTTGTTCATGATGTGCTTAACCAGGCCGCGGCGTGGCTGAATGAAGGGCTGGCGCTTTGTATTTCGGTTAATGTGGGTGTCAGTGATGTGGAAGACGCAAGTTTTGTGTCTTTTTTGGAAGGGGAGCTGGCCGGTAGCCAGGTGCCGCCACAGAGTTTATGCCTGGAAATTACCGAAACGGGCGTGATGCGTAACCCCAAGGAGTTAATGCGTAATTTAGAATATTTACGTGCCATGGGCGTTAAATTGTCGATTGATGACTTTGGTACGGGCTATTCCTCTTTTGCCTACTTAGCCAAAATGCCGGTTCATGAATTAAAAATTGATCAGAGTTTTGTGATGTCGATGAATGAGCGCTTCGAAAATGTCTCTATTGTGCGATCGATTATTGAGCTGGGGCATATTCTGGGTTTGTCTGTGATTGCTGAAGGGGTGGAAACTGAAGCCGTATGGCAGGCGCTGGCCGTTATGGGCTGCGATGAGGCTCAGGGCTATCTGATTGCGGCCCCTATGCCTGCCAAAGCGTTTTCGCTCTGGTGCCGGTCTGATTCAAGGCTGCATTTGCCGATTCCATTACCCAATATGGCTGAGGGTAATTATACGGCCCGTCATTTCTCCTGATAGCTTTTGATCAATGCTTCACTTGCCCTGATGATTTGTTCGTTACTCAATGAGGCGTAGCCCATCAGCCAGCCTTCAATTTTTGCCTCTTCCTGATAAAAGGCCGATAAAGGTCTGAGTGCTAAACCTGCTGTTGTTCCGCTTGCCGTCCACGGCTTTTCTAAGCCATTGGGAAGTTGCAATGCAAATTGCAAACCCGCTGCCGTGTTGATGGGGTGGATGACATCAGATATGGGCTGCAGTTTTTCCAGCAGCAAATCCCGGCGGCTGCGGTAAAGCAGGCGCATATGACGTAAATGGGTGGCAAAGTGGCCCTGCGATATAAAGTCTGCCGTAACAGCCTGCAAAAATTGCGCGCTATGCCCGTCAAATGCAATTCTTGCGGTAGTAAACGCATGGACTAAGGCGGGGGGCAAGACGATATAGGCGAGGCGCAGGGAGGGGAACAAGACCTTGCTGAAGGTGCCCACATAAATCACTCGCCCCTGCTGATCCAGCCCCTGTAGCGCAGGCAGCGGGCGCTGATCGTAATAAAATTCACTATCGTAATCATCCTCAATAATCCACGCCTGATGCGCCGCAGCTTGAGCAATCAGCGCCATTCGCCTGGGCAAGCTCATGGCGATGCCGAGCGGATATTGATGCGATGGGGTGGTGTAAATCAGCCGGGGCGCGGCCAGTGTCTGGCTGATATCGGTGTTAAAACCTTCCTGATCAACCGGCACCGGCACAATTTGCGCGCCCGCCGCCAACATGGCGTTTCTGGCGCCTAAATACTGTGTAATTGCAAGTATAGAAAAATGGACAAGCCAATTTACTTGCTAATATTGAAAATTTATCTTTGCTGTCTGTCCATCGTTGTTCAGTAAAAAAAGGACAACCTGCAGCCTAAACAACTGGTTTTGTCCATTTTAAATATTGATGTTTGCCTCTCACCTAGCACCCAATAATTACAATATTGGCAGTTGCAGCACGTTGAGCTGATGTTCTTCAAGCAAGGCTTCGTGGCAACCTGGACTAATAATTACAACATGCCACGTAACTGTCTGGGTTCAACGGCTCGCCCCTTACTTGCGAATGAGTGGTTCGCAGTTCGGCTGTACATGGAAAATCCACATACGAAGAAACTCACCTTTATACAAATCGTTAAAGGCGGGAGCCATCTCGCTTGGGGTGAGTTGGGGTGTGAGGCGAACGATACCCCCCTGTGTCAGGATAGTTGAGATACTCCCTTTTCAGGGATTCTAACTTACTCAGGGGGCTGGTTACTTATCATGTCGCGTATTCCCAAGGCTCGTAAAGATGCCATTTTAAGCAAAATGCTTG
>NZ_PDZG01000148.1 GCF_002735645.1 Iodobacter sp. BJB302 | reverse complement strand
TTTTGATACCTGCTTCGCCAGTTAAATATTGCTGAACGACAGAGAGCTTGAATTGCGTTGAGTACTTGGACATAAAAACACCCCAAAAATATGGACGGGTGTCCAACTTTTGGGGTGCAGTTCAATTGCAGGCTGTTTTTCTTGCGTCAGGGATTAATTTGCCCAAACAATCAACTTAACACGATTAACAATCAACAGCTGATCGCCCGCTGTTGCTTTCATCAGCAGGGCTTTGTTCTCAACCGGAACAGTAACAATCCGGCCTTCAACATTTTTAATCTTAACATTACCCGCATTAAGATCAACGCCCAGAATATCATTATAAATCGTTTGAGTTTTTAATATTCCTGCACCATCCACCGTCACATCACGGCCCTGTGCATCGATTATTTTACGCATTCCTGCACCGCCTTTTTGCAGCACAATGGCAGAGGATTTAGAGCCACTTACAATTACTTTATCATTTAATTTCAAACGGTCAAAATGTGTTATTTTTGGATCAATATGATCAAACGAAAGCTTTTGACCATCAGGCAAAGCCAGCAAAACAGTGCGCTGTGCAATATCAATCTTTTCAACATTCGCCTGAACGGTGGATTGCTCTGACGAGCCGACCAATATCTCTTTTTCTGCCATTTCATCGGCAAAGGCCACTTGCCCTGAAATCAAACCAGAAGCAATTAAGAGCACACCCAATAATTTATGACGCATTTTAATTTCCTTACAGAAGAAATTTACGATTCAAGGATAGCATACTCTATTCAATCACCCCTTCTAAAACAGGGGCATACTAATACCTGGACCGCTTATCTATTCTACGGAACCATTTTTGAATGGACCGCACTAAGCCCACTCTTGGATAATTACAAGCCCCCATTTTGCCGGTTTTATTTTTTATTTACCATTCTTCCAATATAAAAAAACAAAAAATCACAAATTCAATTTTAATGAAAATAGAAAAACCACACCATCATTGACGGTCAACTACTTAATTGAGCAACAGCATATTTTTTATTTTTTCAAAAAACCAGTCATGCGCGATTTAATTCAATCATTTTGTGCTTACACAAGCGCCCGTCGCCTGCTAGACTTGCTGCCATTCTTGCAGCGTGCAATATAGGAAAAAGTGATGAGTTTGCGTGTTCTTACCGGCATTACCACCTCGGGTACGCCCCACTTGGGCAATTATGTAGGGGCGATTCGCCCGGCAATTGTTGCCAGCCAAAGCCCGGATAGTGATTGTTTCTTCTTTATGGCCGATTATCATGCGCTGATTAAATGCGATGATCCGGCACGCATCGAGCGCTCACGCCTTGAAATTGCCGCTACCTGGCTGGCTGCAGGGCTGGACCCGGAACGCGTGACTTTTTACCGCCAAAGCGATGTACCTGAAGTCACCGAGCTAAACTGGCTTCTGACGTGCGTCACCGCTAAGGGCCAGATGAACCGTGCCCATGCTTACAAAGCCAGTACAGATGCCAACGAGGCGGCAGGCGAAGACCCTGACGCAGGCATTACCATGGGCCTGTTTTGCTACCCTATTTTAATGGCCGCAGATATTCTGCTGTTTAATCCGCACAAAGTGCCAGTGGGCCGCGATCAGATTCAGCATATTGAAATGGCGCGCGATGTAGCCGCCCGCTTTAACCATTTATTTGGCCAGGGCAGCGATTTATTTGTATTGCCAGAGGCGCATATCGAAGAGCACGTCGCGACCCTGCCCGGCCTTGATGGCCGCAAAATGAGCAAAAGCTACGACAACACCATTCCCCTGTTTGAAGGCGGCCATAAAGCGATGAAAGAAGCCATCGCCAAAATCGTAACCAACAGCCTCTTGCCCGGCGAAGCAAAAGACCCGGACAACTCGCACCTTGTAACGATTTTTGAGGCCTTTGCATCAAAGGAAGAAACCCAGCAATTTAAAGACGAGCTGCGTGCGGGTCTGGGCTGGGGCGACGCAAAAAAACGCCTACTGGATTTAATTGAGCGCGATATTGCACCGATGCGTGAACGCTACAACGCCCTGATGGCGCATCCGGAAGAAATTGAAACGCTGCTGCAAGCCGGTGCGGCCAAAGCCCGCGCTACTGCCGCGCCTTTGCTAAAGAAAGTCCGCGAATCGCTGGGCCTGCGTACCATGCAGGCCATTGCTGCGCCTGCCGCTAAAGTAGAGAAAAAAGCCGCGCTGCCGCTATTTAAACAATTCCGGCTTGAAGACGGCCTGTTTTACTTTAACTTCAGCGCCGCCGATGGCCGCCTGCTGCTGCAAAGCAAAGGCTTCGCCCAGGGCAAGGAAGCCGGACAATGGATCGCCAAACTTAAAAACGAAGGTGTGGCCGCCATTGCAGGTGATGCGCCAGTCAGCCTGAGCGAAGGCGTTTTGGCGACCGATATCAGCGCAGCATTGGCGGTGTTGCTGGCGGAATAAAGCTTGGCTGCCTATCGGACTTAAGATCAAAACGAGTCAAATTTAGTTTTGCATAGGGTGTGCAAGTCGTTTTTCTTGCTCACCAGTACTCGGTGCGCAACGACTGCGTCGTTGTATACCCAATGAAATGCTGATTCACTTCAGGATGCTAGCTTACGCAAGATAGCCACTCCGCCGATTAAAAAAAGCCACTCAATCCTGAACTGCACCCCAAAAGTTGGACACCCGTCCATATTTTTGGGGTGTTTTTATGTCCAAGTACTCAACGCAATTCAAGCTCTCTGTCGTTCAGCAATATTTAACTGGCGAAGCGGGTATCAAAAC
>NZ_PDZG01000147.1 GCF_002735645.1 Iodobacter sp. BJB302 | reverse complement strand
CCGTTTCAATCGTCGAGCAGACCTGTGCGCTCTGATTCCTCGATTACTCAAAGCCGTGATGCAGGCTAAACCTTGTCCAAGAGGGGTATTTCAAGCCTTAATTGAGCAAGAGACATAATCAGGAAAATGATTGGACCCGCCTTAAAAGGGGGCTTTCAATATTTTGCTGGTGGTTTTTTTGGGGCTAAGTGGTTTAATCCTGAGCTATATGGTGCTTTGTACCGTTTTTTGCCCCAACAGATTGATTTGTCGTAATCGCTTTTGGGCAGGCATTTCAAAATATCGGAAGCTAATAAAACTAATCATCAGCAGCAAAGCAAAGAATAACAGCATCAGCCATGGCGAGTAATAAATAGCCTGATCGAATGAGAAATAAGCCAGCAGAATTGAAAATAAAATTTGCAGCGGAAAATGCAGCAAATAAGATGAATACGAAATATCACCTAAAAAAGCGATACGTCTGGCGAATGGGCCATGCCGCGTTTCAATCAGTGCCAGCGATAAAATACTGAGCGGAAAAAGCACCACAACCGGCCATGACCAGATCAGCTCCAGCATTCTGTGTGCTAAGGGGTAATTAAAAATAGTGAGCGAATTAAAATCTGTTTTCTGATGCAGGGCGGCCATGCAAAGTAGCCATGCACAAAGCGTAATCAACAGCACGAATTGCCTCAGTGCTGCAGCATGTTTTGATTTAAGCACGGCTTGGTAAGCGATAAACACAAGGCCACCCAGAAAAAACGAGCCAATGCCCCGGCCTATGGGCAAATAATAATCCTGGATCAGCTGAAAGCCGGTAATGGATATTGCCGCTAAAATAACGGCCCGTACAGGCAAGAGGCGGCAGCAGCTGAAGAAAACAATATACAAAAGAACTTCTACAGAAACAGACCATATCGGGGCATTAAATGAGTAGCCCTGCTCAAGTCCCCATGACGATGTAAACAAAAGATTAAGCAAAAAATGTTTGGCATCATTACAGGGATAAACAAAGTAATTCCCCCGTGTATGGCTGAGCCACAGCTGGCCAATGGCCACAATCAGCAAGCTGGCAAAATGCAGCGGATAAAGTCTGGAAAATCTCAACAGGGCAAACTGGCCAGATGTGATGTCCCGGCAGGCAATTTTTTTGGAATACAGCCAGTAAAAAATAAAACCGGACAAGCAAAAAAACAAATCAACGGCCAGCCATCCCTTAGTGTAAAGCAGCGATAAGCCATCAGAAAAAGGCAGCCGACCGGGATCAAACTGACCGGCTGTGGTGCCTGTGTAAAAAAAATGCTGCCAGTGCCAGAACACCACGCAAAGTGCGGCGATGCCCCTGAGGGCATCAAGCGAATAGAATCGTTCTGGCTGGGCTTGTGTCATCGTCTGCGGCCTTTGCTTCCGCTCAAGTTGCATGGCGGTTTACGGTGGGTGTGACTACGCAGGTATGCAGCCGATAAAATCACGGCAAAGTACCTGTACCGCTGGGGCAAACTGGCTGAGGTTTTGCACAGGCAGCCATGCCACTTCGCTGATCTCACCCATGGCGCGCGGCTGGCCTTGCCATTTTGCACGATAGCAAATCAGCTCAACATCGCCTGCCTGCCCGTAGGCTGGCGCAACCACGGTATACAGATAGCGGGCATCCTGTATGGCAATGCCTAATTCCTCAGCTAATTCCCGGCCAAGGGCCTGATCGGGGGATTCTCCCTGCTCTATCTTGCCCCCTGGCAGATACCAGTGCTGATTCTGGCGAACTTTAACCAGCAGCAGCTTCTGGTCTTGCACATCAACCAGACATGCACATTGCAGTGGCTTCATAACCTGTCCTGTTTATCTGTGATCTGATTTGCATCTTACATTATGCCTTCGTGGCGATGGTATTTTGATATGGGCCATGGTCAGCAAGCTGTGGTGGAGTATGTTTATGACCTTGGTTTATGCTTTCGGCATTTTGCGGACAGTTCGTTACAGATCGCTACCAAACCCACATCGAATTATCAACATAAGGGGTAGATACTGGATTTACACGCTCACTACCGGGCGATTTTAGGAAGCTATATTATGAACAAACTGCTGACAACGCTTGCTGCTACTGTATTTGTTGCGACTACCGCTTTTGGTATGGCAGCAGAAACAGCCTCTGCCCCTGTTAAGACAGAAACCCACTCAGCTAAGGTGAGTGCTTCTGCAAGCAAGCATGTAACCAAAAAAACACCTGCTAAAAAGCACACTGCTGCTTCAGCCGCATCCGCAGTGCAAAAAGCCCAGGCCAAGAAGCATGCTGCTTCAGCGGCATCTGCAGTACAAAAAGCCCAGGCTAAGAAGCACGCAGCTTCAGCTGCATCTGCAGTGCAAAAAGCCCAGGCTAAGAAGCATGCAGCTTCAGCTGCATCTGCAGTACAAAAAGCACAGGCTAAAAAGCACGCAGCATCAGCTGCATCCGCAGTGCAAAAAGCCCAGGCTAAGAAGCATGCAGCTTCAGCCGCATCCGCAGTGCAAAAAGCTCAGGCCAAGAAGCACGCAGCATCAGCTGCATCCGCAGTACAAAAAGCCCAGGCTAAAAAGCATGCAGCATCTGCAGCCTCAGCAGCACAAAAAGCCCCTGTGAAAAAACATGCTTCTGCGGCATCTGCTGTATAAGGGTTTAGCCTTGATGGGATAAATCCACACTCATAAAAAGCCCCTGCCGATTTGGTCGACTGAACTGCACCCCAAAAGTTGGACACCCGTCCATATTTTTGGGGTGTTTTTATGTCCAAGTACTCAACGCAATTCAAGCTCTCTGTCGTTCAGCAATATTTAACTGGCGAAGCAGGTATCAAAAC
>NZ_PDZG01000146.1 GCF_002735645.1 Iodobacter sp. BJB302 | reverse complement strand
CCAACAGGACGCAGTAATCCGCGGGTTGTGAAACGACGAACTAAGCATTTTGCAAGTAGAAAAGGCACGGAAATTCTTAATCAACGGCATAACTGGGGAATAAAAATCATAAAGTGAACAGCATTGCACCTGCATCAGAATTAATTAAAACTGTAGAAGAAATCGCTTCCCTATCCGGAGACCGCGAGCAGTTCACAAAACGGGCAGCGGAGGCAGCGGGGCTTTGGGGAGCAGAAGCAATTCCGCAGTTATGCTCTCTCTATCATGGCGATCCGTGTCCGCCCCCTCAATACAAGGAAGCGTTCCCGGGGCTTGGAGCCTGGCTAAGTGCCAAACAATTTGCCATCTTCGAGATTTACTTCCACCTTGGTAAGGCAGCCCTTCCTGAACTGCGTTCAGTGGCATTTGGTGATTACGATTGGATTCAAGGCAACGCACTGGAAATTTTATGTCGTTTTGCAGCCGCCGGAATTGAACGAGAAGAGATTCTTCAAGACATTCAGCGGGAATCACCCCACTTCCGGGATGAAGCAATGCTCTATACCGTTGCGCCATTAATCCCATATGAAGACTCAACCCCCGGGCTTCGCGAGGTACTCACTTTTCTGCGAGATCAGGCCGGCTTCTCTTCAGCCTATGATGCCACCCGCAACAATGATCTTGCACACGTCGGTTTTGTTGAAGAACAAGCTGCACTAAACGAAACCTCTGAAATCGGAGTTAGTACTTCCCACGAGCAAAATAATCCGTGGTGGAAACTCTGGTGATAGCACTACCTGGGTCAAGATCATTTATTTCGGACGCAGCGATCCTTGCTTACAACACCAGACGACACTGAACGCTATGCACCAATACCGTGTAACAAAGTACAACCCCAAACTTAGAAATCCCGATGGCACCTACCCAGCAGAGGAATGGACGTCACGCGCAGACATTGGCAGGTCATTTGGCGGCGTATGTTTAACCCGGGAGGAATATCTCCGCGTTGAGCAAGCGTACCTTGATACTGCAGCCGCATTTCTAAGCGAAGCTGGAATCAGCGAACTCACAGTCACGGGCCTTGAGAATCACCGTAAATATCCCAATGCACCCCAGGAGGGGAGTCATATAAAAGCTGAAGCAGTACCAGCAGTGTTGCGCTCGTTACTGAGAGAAGATTTTTGGTGCAAGCTCGAGTCTCATGCCGCATTCATACACATTGGCTATGATTACTACATGTATATCGGTATGCCAATTGAAAGCAAGCATGCATCCATAATCCCGCAACCCAATGGGCTTTTCATCGAGACGGTCCAATCCCCATACCTGTTAGTTGCGGACTAGCCATTTGTACGTATTTTTTATAAAACTGCGGCAGCCGCTGAGATGGCCGAAAAACAATCTGTGATTAGGGTAAGCAAAGCAATGGCAACAGGCTCTGGGCATAAATATATAAAGGAAGTGGCACTTAAGATTTCTTTAATTATCGTGCTGATTAGTGCGTCATGCTCAGCTTGGGCATCCGGGCTGGATATTGTTGTTTTCAACGTGGCTCCCTTTATTATCACTAAAGAAGGCCAGGAGCCGGGCGGGGGTGTGGTTGAGTACTACAAGCAGTTTATCCTGCCCAAGCTGGCTGTGGAGAGCCACTGGAAAACCGCCAATGTTGCCAGAGTAATTGCCGAGCTAAAAAGTAAGTCGGCGCAAATGATTCCGCTATTGGCACGTACAAAAGAGCGCGAAGGTTTTTTGCTCTTCGCCGATACGCCCTATATTCTTTTTGATCCAACCATCGTCGTACTGGAAAAATCCGCCTTAAAAAAGGTAGATACCCAATCCGATTTATACGGGCTCAGCATAGGCTGGAGCCTTAACGGCGTTTACCCTGATTTTTTAAAGCATCCGCAAATCAAAATCATCGAGGCCACCATGCTGGATTGGGAATCCTCAAATATGAAGTTACTGGCATCCGGCCGGCTGGATGCCGTGTATTTTTCCAGCCCGGCCACGGCCTTGTATTTTGCCAAATGGGCCAATGTGCCAGTGCGTATCCTTGCTTTGCCCACCCCTCATATCAAGCTTTACGCTGCATTTGCCTTAGGTCAGGAGAGCCTGCGCGACCGCTACAACGCAATTGCCCGGCAGGCTTTTGCCGAGCACAACTTTGATACTTTCATGAAAGAATATATCAGGCAAATCAAGATACCCGCAGGCGGTTTGTAACCGGCTTGCAGGTGAAACAGCAGGGGCTGCTGCAAGCCCCCTGCGGTATCTTACACGCCCAATCCTGAGCCACTGCATTACACCCGATAATAAGCAATCGCCTCATCCAGCTCGCTGCTCAGCTGCCGCAGGCGTGCACTTTCGTTGGCGGTATTTTGAGCGACCGAGCTGCTTTCCTCAGACATCTGCGCCACTTGCTCTACCTGCTGCGCCATCATATTACTGGCCGAGCTTTGCTCGCGCATAGAGTCACTGATTTCGCTGACCTGCTCAACCACCTGATCGGCGTTCTGACGAATGCTGGCAATGGCCGTGCTTGCTTCCTGAGCGCATTGCACGCCATGCTCAACTTGTTTAACTGCTTGTTGCATGCTCAGAACAGTTGCATTCGCTTCACTTTGAATCGCGCTCACCGTAGAAATAATTTCCCGCGTTGAAAGGCTGGTTCGCTCGGCAAGCTTGCGCACTTCATCTGCAACCACCGCAAAGCCCCGGCCCTGCTCCCCTGCCCGCGCGGCTTCAATTGCCGCATTAAGCGCTAATAAATTAGTCTGATCAGCAATCTCTTTCCTGATTATGTCTCTTGCTCAATTAAGGCTTGAAATACCCCTCTTGGACAAGGTTTAGCCTGCATCACGGCTTTGAGTAATCGAGGAATCAGAGCGCACAGGTCTGCTCGACGATTGAAACGG
>NZ_PDZG01000145.1 GCF_002735645.1 Iodobacter sp. BJB302 | reverse complement strand
GACGCGAAACTGGAGCTGGTAAGATGAAGTGCAATTGAACCCGGACCGGGTCATTGAGCCTAAAACAAGCGAGGAATTACAGGTCGCTTAAATCGTAAAAACATCTCAACTACTTTGACAATTACCGAAAAACACAGACTTCTATTCAATAATTTAATTCAGGCAGTGCACCGCACGCCCTGCATGCGAAGAGCAATCAACTTCAATGTCTAATTCTTCATAATTAACATTATCAATTACGTTAAATAAACGAATACTTCGCATCACCATGGAAACACTCATGCAGCAAAACTTAGCACGCCACTTAGATGAAGAATGCGGAACTCAGGCCCCCCCCCCCCACAAATCAGGCACCGTAGCCCAGGCTTCGACCTGCTTTAAAGTCGCCATAATCTAGCTTTATAAACTACCCGCGACTTTCATGTAAAGTTCCCTCAAAGAAGGGAAAAAAATTCTATTTAAAAATGGACAGGTTCTGTAGGGGTATTACCGAGAAGGGGCTACCGCATAAACATTTAAACTGGAAATTTAAGCAATTCAAACCAATACTACTGCAAGATTACTATCTTGAGGCTTGGTCATGCTCACAAAAAAAAACCTCAGAGGGTGGGAAGCCATCCAATATATTCATCTATCACTCAGCTTTTTAATTATATGCACAGTAGGCCTTTTATTTTGGCAACACTATGGTATGAATAATTTTTTACGATTAGATCCTTTGAATTTTCATAAAGTAAAAGCAAATGATGACAGAGAAGATAACCAGCTAGGTAGGAGTATTGCTAAGCTAACCACAACCCCTGATTATTGGAGATTAGACTGCCAGCTAAACCCAGGCCATCGCGTACCTTATTGTTCAATAGACCTCGATCTCAGCCAAGGCAATCATGGTATTGATATCTCTAAATATGACAAGCTCACAATTCATTATCGTTATCAAGAAGTTCAAGAGCAAATTGTTTTACTTCTTATTAATTTTAACCCTGCATATAGTGCAAGCAATGATTACCGTAGTCAGAAATTTAATCAAGTTTTTCTTCCTGGAGCCATAGGATGGAGCACTAATTCATTAGCAGGGAATCAATTTAATGTAGCATCATGGTGGATTACTGATAGAAAAATTCCACCTAAATGGACTCATAACGAGTTTTCAAATATACGCGAAATTCATTTAACAACAGGACGACACCTTCCCCACGCTAACCGCCAAATCGATTTAGCTTATATCGAGCTTAGCGGAAAATATATCAATAAGGATACGCTACAACTATTACTACTCTTAGCATGGGGAGGCAGTGCTGCACTTTGGTTAGCTATTGAATTTCGGCGAGCAATATGCGCTTTACAACGCAGCACTGAACGGCAGCAACATTTAGAAAGCGCTCAGAAAAAATTACAAGAAGTAAATAGTTTACTTGCAGAACGAAGCATGCACGACCCATTAACACTCGCGCTTAACAGGGAGGGACTTAATATATTACTTAGCAATATATTGCCACAGACTCAACTAAGTATTATTTTTATTGATATTGATCATTTTAAAAAAATAAATGATAACTATGGACATGGAATAGGGGATCAAGTTCTTTGTCAGCTTGTTGATCAAGTTCAACAGCAAATTAGGCCTGACGACAAATTAATTCGTTTAGGGGGGGAAGAATTTATATTACTTTGTCAGAATAACTGCCTAACTCAAGCCGTACAATTAGCAGAAAAACTACGCATATTCCTATGCAACAATCAAAGCTGGCCAGCTGGAATCGCCTTTAGCTGTAGCTTTGGTGTCTCTGAACGACAAAATAATGAATTATTTAAGCAAGCGCTACATCGAGCCGACAAAGCCCTTTATCGTGCAAAAGCAAAGGGACGAAACCGAGTTGAAATTGCAGAATAACGCCAGAGCCCATAAATTTATTAGTGAAAGTACCTGCGAGATTATCCGTGATTATTTTAATCAATCACCAAATTCTATAAAAATTGATCCTATGCCATGCGGCAGTTTTGAAACATCATCATCTACTTTTTTCAGGTCTAAAATAAATTAGGCTTTAAAATTAGTTAGTTTTGCTAGGGTCTGTTGACGTTTCAAACGAGAAGATGTAGTGGTCAAGTATTTACAGACACCAAGATCGGTTTTTTTGCTGCCATTGTTTGTTCATAAATAATGGGCGGTAAATTGCCTCTGGCTGAGTGCAAACGGACGCAGTTGTAAAAGCCGGCGATGTATTCTGTAACGTCTTTACTCGCCTCCAAATAGTTCGCGTAATCTCGCCGCCACACCCGTTCCATCTTCAAATTAAGGAAGAATCGCTCCATCACCGCATTGTCCCAGCAGTTGCCTTTTCGGCTCATGCTGCATACCAAACCATGCTGCTTGAGCAACGCTTGGTATTCATGGCTCGCATATTGGCTGCCTCGGTCCGAATGAATAATTAAACCTACTTTGGGCTGGCGTGCATTTAATGCCATTTTTAACGCTCGGCATACCAAATCAGCAGGCATGGTGGGGGCCATGGCCCAACCAATTATTTTGCGGGAATATAGCTCCATGACCGCCGCCAAATATAACCAGCCAGTTTGGGTCCGGATATATGTAATTATCAGATACCCACGCTTGATTGGGCTGCTCAGGGTTAAACTGACGATTAAGAATATTCGCCGCCACGGGTAAAGCGTGGTTACTATCCGTTGTACTAACAAATTTCCTTTTCCAAACTGGCTTTAAGCCGGCTTCTTGCATCAATCGGCGTACTTTATAACGGCCAATTTTAAAGCCTTTAGTTTGCATCGCCGTTATCAAACGACGGCTGCCAGAAGTCTGTTCGCTCTCCTCAAACGCCGCTTTCAAATTCACGCTTTCTACGCAAATGACCGCCGCGCTGCTGCGTTTTTGAGCGGCATAATATCCG
>NZ_PDZG01000144.1 GCF_002735645.1 Iodobacter sp. BJB302 | reverse complement strand
AGCACTCACACTCATCGACTGTATTTTTTTAAAGATCATTTGCTGCGGCTAGAACACCGTGTTGCTGTGTGCGCTGCAGCGAGAGGCCGAAATATACGGATCTTGCCGTACCAGGTCAACCACTACCTTGCAATAAAAACGCAGTAATACGCTAAGCCTTTGATTTCAATAAGCACGCATTTGCTATTTAAATAATAAAAAATGAAGCAGAACAATATTTTAAATTGATTAAAGTCATTTCCACTGCAAATTAAAGCCTGCAAAAAAAACAAACCGAGCAGCATCGCCATACGGTGAACAAAATATTGCATAAAAGAACCAATCCAACGTATGGATTTGTATAAAATAGCCCTCGCAGCAAAAAGTACATCAGAATATTATTACTTTCACAGGTACAGCACCCTGCTTATCAAAGCAGATTAACTCAAACGCCTTTTTTATTTTGTAAGCCTAACAAAAACGATCAACCCACTATCCGGCCCTAAATCCTGATACACCCAGGAGCTACCCATGTCTGTCAGTACGCGGCTATTGGCCCTTGCCGTCACCATTAATGCCTTTTGTGCTTTAGCTATTGCGGTGACAACCCCCGTATTTAACTCCGCCCTGCTCTCTTGCCTGCTCTTTATTCCGCTATCTGCCGCATTGCTCTATTTTGGCCTGCGTTATCTGCTGCGCCCGCTGACATCCCTCAGCCAATCTGTGCAGCAATTAAGCACGAATGGCGGCAATTTAAATACCCGCATAGCGATTCAATCCCAGGATGAATTTGGTGAGATTGCAAAAGGCTTTAATCTGTTCAGCGAAAAACTGCAAAGCACATTCCGTGAAGTACAGCGCGATATGGAAGGCCTTTCGCTGGGGCTGCGGGAACTGAGCAGTGTAACCGGCCAGCTGGTTAACGACAGTAATGCACAATCGGACTATGCAGCCTCATCTGCCGCTGGCGTTGAAGAAATCACAGTTAACATTGGCTTAATTGCCAATAACGCCCACAGCGTGGATCAGACCGTTGAGGAAACTCAGTCGCTCTCCAATACCAGCGCCATCGCGGTACAGGGTGTAGCAGACGAAGTCAGCCAGATGAGCCATTCATTTCAGGCGCTGGGCTCAACCATGCATACGCTAAGCCAAAACTCACAAGAAATTGGCAGCATTGTTGGTGTCATCAAAGACATTGCCCAGCAAACCAATTTGTTAGCATTAAACGCAGCAATTGAAGCCGCGCGTGCCGGGGAGCAAGGCCGGGGCTTTGCCGTAGTAGCCGATGAAGTTCGTAAACTCGCTGAGCGCAGCGCCAATGCCACGGTAGAAATCACCAATCGGATCGAAGCCGTTGACCGCGAAACACAAAATGTAGTCAGCACGATGAACGATACCGCCGGGCGCATTGCAGGCAGTGCTGATCGCGCCGAGGATGCGCGCAGACAAATGCTGGCGATTGGTGAAAAAATGGCACACGTTGTTATAGTGGTCAAAGAAATCGCCGAATCAACACGCGAACAAACCGCTGCCAGCAATTCGATGGCACGCTCCATCGAGCAAATCAATAATATGAGCCAGTCCAGTGACTCTGGCTTGCAACAGGCAAAACGCGCCTTAGTGCAATTAGACAACCGCGCCCGTGATCTGATGAAAACAGTAGGGCAATTTCAGCTGGGTGATATTGAAGTTTTACACAGCTGGTTTGCCGCCAGCGGCTTTCGCGCCGTAGCGGATATCAAGGCCAGACTCAATCAGATCAATCATCACTGGGCCGACAACCACAGCGGCAAAGATGTACCTGGCATGCTTAAAAAAGCCGTCGATGAGGGCAAGCTTCCAACAGCAGTTGCCATTGGCGGGGTAAAAATTCAAAACTGGACCGGACGAGGCCTGTTAGCCAATCTGGATGCACAAGCGAATGAGCAGCGCTGGGCGCAGATTTTACCCAAAGTGCTGAATGATCAGATGCAGGCAGAAGGCCATTATGTTGCTGTGCCGCTGGGCGTTGCCCGCGTTAACGTACTTTGGGCCAATGCCAGCATTATGCGCAGAATGAATCAAAGCCGTGCCCCCGCCACCTGGGATGAATTTTTTCATCTGTGCGACCGGCTTAAAGCAGAAGGGATTACGCCACTGGCCCACAGCGAAGTGAAGTGGCAGGTAGCCACCTTATTTGAAGCTGTCACTCTGGGCGTGTGCGGAGCGGCCCACTACCTGAATGCATTCAGTAAATTAGACCGTGCGGCCCTCACTGGCACACAAACCATAAAAGCCCTTGAAACCTTCCGCCGCTTAAAACCTTACTGCTCGCCCGACCCTGCCGGGCGCGAGTGGAACCTGGCCACGGCGGATGTGATTAACGGTAAGGCCGCGATGCAATTAATGGGCGACTGGGTAAAAGGGGAGTTTGATACGGCGAATAAGCAGCCCAACACCGATTACCTCTTCTGGGCATCTCCTACGCAAAATGGTGAATACAGCTTTGCGGCCGACACCCTCACCTTCTTCCGCCAGGATGATCCTGCAAGGCTGCAAGCTCAAAATGATTTTGCAACACTGCTGATGAGCCCCGAAGCGCAAATCGCCTACAACAAGCATAAGGGCAGCATCCCGGCCCGCACCGATATTGATGTGCATAAACTGGATGCTTACGGCAAGGCTTCAGCACAGGACTTTGCACAATCCTCCGGCAAAAACACCCTCGTCCCATCGTGGGCACATAATATGGCGGTGCAGGATGATCTGAAAAAAGCGTGGATTGAAATTGTGTCTGAATACTGGAATAACGACAGTATCAACGCCAGCACCACGGCCAACAAACTGGCGGCAGCCATCCGGCGCTAGGCAGATCTGAAACCCGCAAAAAAGCCCCGGTGGACAAATATCCACTGAACTGCACCCCAAAAGTTGGACACCCGTCCATATTTTTGGGGTGTTTTTATGTCCAAGTACTCAACGCAATTCAAGCTCTCTGTCGTTCAGCAATATTTAACTGGCGAAGCAGGTATCAAAA
>NZ_PDZG01000143.1 GCF_002735645.1 Iodobacter sp. BJB302 | reverse complement strand
CAACGCGTTCAGTTCAATAGAAGAAGTAATGTATTACTTTGTTGCGGTCTCAAATTTATCTCTAATCTGGGTAGATTATATACCGTCGCACACACGCGCTTCAGGTTATAGGATCAAGCCTTACGGGCAATTAGTATCGGTTAGCTTAATGCATTACTGCACTTCCACACCCGACCTATCAACGTCCTGGTCTCGAACGACCCTTTAAAAGGCTTAAAGCCTTGGGGAAATCTCATCTTGAGGCGAGTTTCGCGCTTAGATGCTTTCAGCGCTTATCTCTTCCAGATTTAGCTACCCGGCGATGCCACTGGCGTGACAACCGGTACACCAGAGATCTGTCCACTCCGGTCCTCTCGTACTAGGAGCAGCCCCCCTCAAATTTCCAACGCCCACTGCAGATAGGGACCAAACTGTCTCACGACGTTTTGAACCCAGCTCACGTACCACTTTAAATGGCGAACAGCCATACCCTTGGGACCGGCTACAGCCCCAGGATGTGATGAGCCGACATCGAGGTGCCAAACTCCGCCGTCGATGTGAACTCTTGGGCGGAATCAGCCTGTTATCCCCGGAGTACCTTTTATCCGTTGAGCGATGGCCCTTCCATTCAGAACCACCGGATCACTATGTCCTGCTTTCGCACCTGCTCGACTTGTCTGTCTCGCAGTTAAGCCGCCTTATGCCATTACACTATCAGTACGATGTCCGACCGTACCTAGGCGACCTTCGAGCTCCTCCGTTACAATTTGGGAGGAGACCGCCCCAGTCAAACTGCCTACCATGCACGGTCCCCGATCCGGATAACGGACCAAGGTTAGAACCTCAAAGGGGTCAGGGTGGTATTTCAAGGTCGACTCCACACAGACTAGCGTCCATGCTTCAATGTCTCCCACCTATCCTACACAAACCACTTCAAAGTCCAATGCAAAGCTACAGTAAAGGTTCACGGGGTCTTTCCGTCTAGCAGCGGGGAGATTGCATCTTCACAAACATTTCAACTTCGCTGAGTCTCAGGAGGAGACAGTAGGGCCATCGTTACGCCATTCGTGCGGGTCGGAACTTACCCGACAAGGAATTTCGCTACCTTAGGACCGTTATAGTTACGGCCGCCGTTTACTGGGACTTCAGTCAAGAGCTTGCACCCCATCATTTAATCTTCCAGCACCGGGCAGGCGTCACACCCTATACGTCGTCTTTCGACTTTGCAGAGTGCTGTGTTTTTGATAAACAGTCGCAGCCCCCATTTCTCTGCGACCCATTTCTGCTCCAGCCGCGAGGGCCTTCACATACTCTGGGCTCACCTTCTCCCGAAGTTACGGTGATAATTTGCCGAGTTCCTTCTCCTGAGTTCTCTCAAGCACCTTAGAATTCTCTTCCTACCCACCTGTGTCGGTTTGCGGTACGGTCAATATAAAGCTGAAGCTTAGAGGCTTTTCTTGGAAGCATAGGATCAATCACTTCAGTCCGAAGACTTCGTCGTCACGTCTCAGCGTTATAGCAGCCCGGATTTGCCTAAGCCACACGCCTACTCGCTTAAACCACCTATTCCAACAGATGGCTGACCTACCTTTCTCCGTCCCCCCATCGCACTTTATATCGGTACGGGAATATTAACCCGTTGTCCATCGACTACGCATTTCTGCCTCGCCTTAGGGGCCGACTCACCCTGCGCCGATGAACGTTGCGCAGGAAACCTTGGGTTTTCGGTGTGCGGGCTTTTCACCCGCATTATCGCTACTCATGTCAGCATTCGCACTTCCGATACCTCCAGCATCCTTCTCAAGACACCTTCGCAGGCCTACGGAACGCTCCTCTACCATATGCACATCGTGCATATTCGCGTCTTCGGTTATCAGTTTGAGCCCCGTTACATCTTCCGCGCAGGACGACTCGACCAGTGAGCTATTACGCTTTCTTTAAATGATGGCTGCTTCTAAGCCAACATCCTGGCTGTCTATGCCTTCCCACCTCGTTTTCCACTTAACTGATTATTTGGGACCTTAGACGGCGATCTGGGTTGTTTCCCTCTTGACCATGGACGTTAGCACCCACAGTCTGTCTCCCATGCTCGCACTTGACGGTATTCAGAGTTTGCCATGGTTTGGTAAGTCGCGATGACCCCCTAGCCATAACAGTGCTTTACCCCCGTCAGTGATACATGAGGCACTACCTAAATAGTTTTCGAGGAGAACCAGCTATTTCCAAGTTTGTTTAGCCTTTCACCCCTATCCACAGCTCATCCCCTAATTTTGCAACATTAGTGGGTTCGGACCTCCAGTGCGTGTTACCGCACCTTCATCCTGGCCATGGATAGATCACTTGGTTTCGGGTCTACGCCCAGCAACTATGCGCCCTATTCGGACTCGGTTTCCCTACGCCTCCCCTACTCGGTTAAGCTTGCTACTGAACGTAAGTCGCTGACCCATTATACAAAAGGTACGCAGTCACCCCATTTTGCAAGGGCTCCCACTGTTTGTATGCATCCGGTTTCAGGTTCTATTTCACTCCCCTCCCGGGGTTCTTTTCGCCTTTCCCTCACGGTACTGGTTCACTATCGGTCGATGATGAGTATTTAGCCTTGGAGGATGGTCCCCCCATCTTCAAACAGGATTTCTCGTGTCCCGCCCTACTTGTCGCATGCTTAGTACCAACCAATCTCTTTCGTGTACGGGGCTATCACCCACTGTCGCCAGACTTTCCAGACTGTTCCACTAAAGTTTGATTTATCACATGCAGGCTCTTCCCATTTCGCTCGCCACTACTTTGGGAATCTCGGTTGATTTCTTTTCCTTCGGCTACTTAGATGTTTCAGTTCGCCGAGTTCGCTCTACATCACCTATGTATTCAGTGATGAGTGACCCAAAAGGGCCGGGTTTCCCCATTCGGATATCACGGGATCAAAGCTTATTTGCCAGCTCCCCCGTGCTTTTCGCAGGCTAACGCGTCCTTCTTCGCCTATCATCGCCAAGGCATCCACCAGATGCACTTAGTCGCTTGATCCTATAACCTCAAACACGT
>NZ_PDZG01000142.1 GCF_002735645.1 Iodobacter sp. BJB302 | reverse complement strand
AGGACGCAGTAATCCGCGGGTTGTGAAACGACGAACTAAGCATTTTGCAAGTAGAAAAGGCACGGAAATTCTTAATCAACGGCATAACTGGGGAATAAAAATCATAAAGTGAACAGCATTGGGGGCAGACCGGATTACCGGCCATGAATCGGCAGATAAATGGGGAATCGACGTTACCCGCTTCCTCATTCCTCCTAGGTGAAAAGGCAAAAAAGATCTGTAGACACAGAGAGCGGAAAGTTAAAAAGCAGCACACAGAGAAACCACTAACGGAGGCTCTGGCTATTCAGTTTTATTGCTCTGAGCGGAATTCAGTGTTTTTACTGGATCTCCGATAAATGCATTCGGAGATGACGACTTAAAAAATACTTGAGATAAATAAACCTCGAGTTTATTTTATGAACTCTCGGTGTGCTGCTTTTTAACTCTGTGTCTACAGATTTAGGGTTTTGGAAGCTCTTTTAGCTTTAATACCCCATCCAATCGCCTCGCCATCGGCGTGCGCATCAGAAATAACAGCCCTAAGATCGCTGCGTAGATCAGCGGGGTGCTTAAATCCCGTTTTACCAGCCACAGATAATGCAGTACGCCTAAGCTGGCAATCAGATATACCAGCTTATGCAGACGTTGCCACTGGCGTTTTAGCTTGCGGATCGCCGCTTGATTCGATGTGGCTGCCAGCGGAATCAGCAAAACAAAAGCCAAAAATCCAACGGTTACAAAAGGGCGTTTAATCACGTCATGCCAGATCGCGGCCGGGTCTAAGCCGTGATCGAATACAAAGAAAGTCAGCGCGTGGATAAAAGCGTAAAAAAACACATAAAGCCCCAGCATGCGGCGGTAAAGCAGCAGCTTGCCGTAGCCACTCAGGCGGCGCAGCGGGGTAATGGCGAGGGTGATCAGCAGAAAATTCAGCGTCCATGTGCCTGTCTGCCTGGTTAAAAACTCAATCGGATTAACAGCTTGCCCGGTTGCAAACAATATCCAGGCCAGCGGCAGAAGACAGGCGATAAAAAGCAGAGGTTTACTAAAACGCATTGCGGCAGGCTCTTTAAGTGGGGTTAGCGGTTTAGTCGTTTGATACTGCTTAATCTGATAAGCCGCCTTACCGGTATAATGCCCATCCTCGCATAAGGAAATGGCTATGTCGCAGAGCATTATTCACGCCGCGCACCGTATTGTGGTGAAGGTTGGCTCCAGCTTGGTTACCAATGAAGGCCGTGGCCTCGATCACGCCGCTCTTTTGCGCTGGGCGCAGGAAATTGCCGAAGTCTCAAAAATGGGCAAACAGGTGGTGCTGGTTTCCTCCGGCGCCATTGCCGAGGGCGTGGCACGCTTGGGCTGGTCGCAAAAGCCGACTTCGGTACACGAAAAACAAGCCGCAGCAGCCGTTGGGCAAATGGGCTTGTGCCAGGCTTATGAGAGTGCTTTTCGTGCTTATGGTTTAAAAACGGCGCAAATTTTGCTCACCCACGAAGATTTGGCTGATCGCACCCGCTATCTTAATGCCCGCTCTACCCTGATGACGCTGCTGAATCTGGGCGTGATTCCCATCATTAATGAAAACGACACGGTGGTGACTGCCGAAATTAAATTTGGCGATAACGACACTTTGGGCGCTTTGGTGACCAATCTGATTGAGGGTGACGCGCTGATTATTCTGACCGATCAAACCGGCCTGTATACCGCCGACCCACGCTCTAACCCTGATGCCCGGCTGGTTGAAGAAGCCGAAGCAGGGGATGCCAGCCTGGAAGATATGGCGGGCGGTGCGGGCTCCAGTGTGGGCACGGGCGGCATGTATACCAAGATTATTGCTGCCAAGCGCGCAGCCAGAAGCGGCGCTTCTACCGTAATTGCCTGTGGCCGTGAGCATGAAGTATTAGCACGCTTAGCCCGTGGCGAGCGGATTGGCACGCAGCTGACCGCACAATCAACGCCAATCGCAGCCAAAAAGCAATGGATTGCCGATCATTTGCTGCTTAAAGGCAGTGTGGTGCTGGATGCCGGTGCGGTGAGGGCGCTGCGCTTGCAAGGCTCAAGCCTGCTGCCTATTGGCGTAAAAGAAGCGCTTGGCGATTTCTTGCGTGGCGATGTGGTGAGCTGTGTGGATGCGGCCGGGGTAGAGATTGCCCGAGGCTTGGCCAATTACAGTGCCGCTGAAACCCGCCGGATTATGCGTTTGCCCACGGGGCAGATTGAAGCCACCCTAGGTTATATCGACGAATCAGAGCTGATCCACCGCGATAATATGGTGCTGATGGTTTAAATACGCCCTGTTCAGCATGATTTTGCAGCTGAATGATACAGAATCATGTAGGGGCAGGCACTAAGGATGGATATGCTGCGGCCGCTACGCAAATGGCATCCATTATGGCTCTCACCCTTGCGGTTTTGTACAGATCGGGGTGGGCGACCAGCCATACCGGATATCGCCGGCGATATGCTGTCCGGACGGCTTGCAACTCTGGGTATTCATGAGCTAAAAAATCCGGTAACTCTGTGATGCCAAGCCCTGAGCGGGTTGCAGAGCACAAGCTGGATAGCGTATTGCAGCGCATGCCAATTTTCCCTTGATCAATACTTTCTCCTGACAACTGCTCTGGCTCTGACCAGCCTGTAGGCTGCAGGGGCAGCAGCAGTGTGTGGCCATTGAAATGCTCTCCCCAAACAGGCAGAGGGTGTGTTCGCCAATAGTGAGCCGATCCATAAAGAGAAACCGTGAGCTCCATAAGCTTTCGGGTAATTAATAAGGGGGACTCCGGGCGGATAGTGCGCAGGGCAATATCTGCTTCACGCCGGTTCATATTGACCAACTCCGCCCCTGTTAACAGCACAACTTCAATATCCGGGTGTTGTTTCTGCAGCGCCTTTATCGCTGGAATAACAAAGAATTGCGCCAGTGTATCGGTGGTGGCAATGCGTATAAGCCCGGCTAATCCCAAGTCTGAATCCTGCACCATTTTTTGCATCGACAGCGCGGCTTCTTCCAGCCGCAATGCCTGTGGCAACAGCAGGTCAGCAAAAGGTGTGGGTATCATCCCTGCCGTAGTGCGCAGAAATAAGCGGGTCTTTAATTGCCGCTCCAGCGCGTTCAGGTGCCTGCCTGCGGTGGCCTGATCTACATCGAGCAGATTGGCAGCGGCTGCAAGTGTTTTCATTTTGTAGATTGCCAGGAACGGTAATTGTCAAGATAGTTGAGATGTTTTTACGATTTAAGCGACCTGTAATTCCTCGCTTGTTTTAGGCTCAATAGCCCGGTCGGGGTTCAATTGCACTTCATCTTGCCAGCTCCAGTTCCGAGT
>NZ_PDZG01000141.1 GCF_002735645.1 Iodobacter sp. BJB302 | reverse complement strand
GTTTATATTCATTATTTCTTGTAAAATTGGTAAGGTATTTAATTGGTGTTAATGTTCTGTTTTTTATCAATTTTTTAGTTTAAATACAGTGATTGAAATTAATAAAGTTAAATGGTTTTCTATAGTTGATTAAATTCAATTTATTTTCTTGCATTGGTGTGAGTTAATAGCTTATTATTCTAATATTTTATATTGATATATTAAGGTATTGGGGTGCTGATGGCTATTCATACAGATCATAAAAATATTATTGACTTGGTTATGGGGGATCTTACCCAGTTCCATATTCCCATTTATCAACGCTTATACACTTGGGATTCTAATAATCAAGTCCAAAAACTCTTGGATGATATTCTCAATTTTGGTGAAGAGTACAAAGATAACAAAAGGGCAGAATATTATATTGGGAATGTTATTGTAAAGAATCAAACTAGAGGCATGGTAACTGAACGAGTAGTTATTGATGGGCAACAACGAATTACAACTTCAATTTTAATCCTTTGTGCTATCCGGGATATTTACAGGAATAAGATAAAATCTGAAGAAGGAAAGAGATCTGCTGATAGCATCCAAAAGCATCTTTATACCCAAGATGATGCAGAAACCAAACTTAAATTGAATAATATGGAGCACCAACAAGCTCTGACTAATTTATTATCAGGAATGTTACAGGGCACTTCTGCTGATGATAAAAAAACAAGATATTTTAAAAATTATGATTACATTCATAAATATCTTTCTAATATGGATGAATCTAATTTTAACGGGTTTTTAGATTTACTCAGAAGGGTAAAGGTAGTGATTATTTTTTTGGATGAAGATCAAGACGAAAACTCAGTCTTTGAATCAATTAACTCGCTTGGAAAGCCGCTTGCAGGTTCAGATCTAATAAAAAACTATTTGTTCACATTTAAAAAATATGAATGCAGTCATCACGAAGAAAATCAATTAATTAACTTGTACACCCGTACATTCGAAGCTCAGTTCAAAACTGAAGAGTATATGGAACAAGCTTTGGAAAATTTTTTCAGAGATTATATTGCCACTCAAAAGCAATGGCTTGTTAAGAAAGATCCAAAAGTCGTGTATTATGAATTTAAAGGCGTTATCGGAGAGATACCCTCTATTGAAAGATTAAAAGAAATTATTGTAGATTTGGCAAAATGGGCACTTATTTATCAAGTGGTTAAAGTCAAAAATCATCCAGATATTGATCTTAATTATATTGGATATCTACGAGGTTCTTTTGGTCAATATTCTGTGTTGATGATGAATATTCTAAATAATTATTCCCATGTTGAGTCGAATGAACTTATCATTGATGACCCGATTGCATTTAATAACGCATTAAAAGCGATAGTGGCATATGAAGCTTCTCGGTTTTTAGCGGGCTATCCTTCTGGCGAGGTGGTTCGGTTTTCTCCTATGGTATTTAAGCGATTAGATTCCCCTGAGTTTGATTCAAATATGGGCTATGGCGATAGATTTTTAGCTTTTGTGGCTTCTGCGGAAGAGGGATACAGACTGCCTAGTAGTAAAGAATTGAAAGACTCTGTTGTAACGGGGAATTTGTATACTCGAAAATCTCAACATCTAAAACGGTTTTTAACTCTAATTGAAAATATGGGTAAAAAAGAATGTTTGAATTATGAGGAGGATATGAAGAAGGCTCAAATTGAGCACATTCTTCCTCAAAATCCGGTACCAACTCAATGGTCATCTATTTCTCATGATGATAAAGAAAAATATCTTCATACGTTGGGAAATTTAACTCTTACCTTCGATAATCAGACTTTAAGTAATAAACCATTTTCAGAGAAAAAGATTATACTTGCTGAAAAATCACGAATTAATCTAAATGCTGAACTTCTGAAATACAATGAGTTTAATGTTGAAACGATTAAAACCCGAGCTGGAGATATGCTCGCACGGTTTGAAAAAGAGTTTTTTAATCGCTAAATATATGGCATCACTAAATCCGCTTGTGATTCAATTGCAAGGTAGGTTGGGCTAAAGCTTTATCAGCCCAACATTCCATTGCGTTGAAAATCGGTGGGTTACGCCAAAGGTGACGCGCTTTTGTCTAACCCACCCTACGAAAGCATGTGATATTTGTTTTTGATATATTTTTAAAATGAATTCAACAAATATTTACTACTAATTGCGATGATTGCACTGGGCTTATAAGACTCCCCTTGAAGCACGCCGAAGCGAGGATAAGCGGATCGGGGTTTCGGAAAAGGGGTAGCGAGGCAGCGAGCGCGCAGCCTTTTTCGCCGAGCTGATTATCCGCAGTGAGGGGCCTTCGTGCTGGTCGGGGCGGCCTTCTTTGCTTACTTTCTTGGCCGTTCAAGAAAGTGAGTCCCACGCGGGGGAGTCCCGCACCAAAATCAAATGTGCCGAAGGCATTTATCCCTAGCCCAAGCCTCCGTGCTTATGCAATAAAATCTCCGACTGACTCAATTCGTTTTTCTGCCGCTCAATATCTGAAGTCTCTTCAACAAAGCCAAGCGACTCTGCTAGCAACACCGAGCGTGTATTTGCACGCTCTGCAATGATACAAAACCGCTGCACCGTATCGTTTTTGGATAAAAGAAGAAGCAACTGTTCCGTGGCCAGCCTGGCATAACCCTTGCCCCAGAATCGACTGCCGACGCCATAGGCTATATGTGCGTCACCGTCTTGGTGAATAGTCGCGGTTAAAAAGCCGACGATATCGCCCAATTCATTTTTAATAACCCACGCCAGCCAATCTTGTGATCCATCCGGGGATTTGCCGCTGGCATTTCGCTCAATGCGCTCACGTAGGGCATCTGCTGTGGCGGGGCGATGAGCGACGTCAACATATTCATAAAGTAGCGGATCACTCATGATTTGGAATAGTTCGTCTGCGTGATGGGGCTGTCTTGGTTCAATAGTCGGCATGCTGTCCTAAAGGAATGCGGTTGCAGTATTGTTTCGCCCTTATGGCATTTGGGTATTTCCCTGTCCACGGGCATCTTGCCGTTGCAGAAAGTCTGGGCTCAGGTGCCTGGATCGGTCAGTGCCAAGCATCAGCGCTTAGTGGATTTAGCTATGGATTTGTTTAATTCGTAGATAAAACTAAGGCAGTTTATTTTATTTAAAATGACTGTGTATGAAATTTTAAAGTGAGTGTGATTTTATAGTAACTTTACTAAAGTCATGGGTTTTAATTATGCTGATTAAATACTGAAAGTAAGTTCAGATGTTTCGCTCAGTGCAGCATCACTGAACCTGATTATGTCTCTTGCTCAATCTCCTTGCTCAAACCACTTAAAAGGCCTAAGGTGAACGAACGTTCTTTTGTGGAGTGGTCGTCATGGCAATCAACCCAATCCAGATGCAAAAGGGGCTGTCG
>NZ_PDZG01000140.1 GCF_002735645.1 Iodobacter sp. BJB302 | reverse complement strand
CGGAAATGCAGTACCGATTTAATCGGCGTTTTGATTTGTGTGCCCTTATCCCACGCATGCTACATGCCTTACTCATTGCTAAGCCTTGCCCGCTTGGGCGATTAACTGAGCAAGAGACATAATCAGGTTCTTTTATATCGTACTCACTGATTATCTCGATATTGCCGTTGCGGCAATACACGATGCCCCTCTGAGAATGCCCGGAGCCCTGGCTGTCTATAAAGTTAAGAATACCCCGGTGCAAAACGCCATCTTCATTGCACCCAATCTGGGCGATAAGGGCGCTGAAATCAGGGGTGCTTATAAAAGGGCTAATATCGTAGGGCCTTGAGGCCGGGTCTTGCCGGAGCCGCTGATAAAAGCCATCGTTGGCATCGATGATATTGCCCTCCCTGCTAAGGATGGCATAGCTGATTGAAACCAGTGCTCTCAGCATGGGGGGAATCATCGTTTGCGGGGGCTGAGAAGGGCATCAGATTGTTTCTATCTGAGCAAGATCTGCTGAAGGCGACCAGCTGTCGGCCTTCAGCGTGCGCCACATTTCACTTAGTGCGTTGGTGCAAAGCCCTCCTATCATGATCTGCGGGCGATGCTCACCAAACTCCCCGTGAATAGCTGCGATGGTCCGCCTCAGGGTATCTAAATGCTGGGCTTGAGAAACCGATAAGCCAACCAGCTCTGGCTGCCAGGCTGAAATCTGTGAGAGTAAAGCCGTTATGGGCAGATTTGCTCCCAGCTGTTGTACCTGCCAGCCTGCCAGCTCGAATGAATCAGCCACCATCCGTATCCCGATCGAGTGCAAATTGCCTTCTACGCAGGCAAATAAGGCTCGTTTTCCATTGGGAGGGGAGAAATCAGCAAGGCTATACAGATATGCCAGCTCATTTTGCACAATGGCTGTAGCCAGATGTTTCTGGGCGACGCTGATTTGGGTTTGTTGCCACAGCTGGCCAATCTGATACATAGCGGGTTGTAAGAGGTGGGTCGCAATATATATATACCCGGCTCCATTAAGGCGTGCCTGCTGCAGCAGCTCATGGGCTTCACTAATATGGCCTGCTATCAGCTTGCCTGTCAGTAAGTCCGTATCCTGGTGAGGCACAGGCAGGCACTGCATAAATGCGGGAATCTGTGCTGATACTCTGGCTGCAGAAAGAGCGCTGCTGGCATCGTTGAAAATGCCTGAAACAATGGCGTGATCAATGGGGGTGAGTTTGTGTTCAAAATAGTCAGCAAGCAGCCAGCCTGAATCAAGATTAATGAAATGCAATTAGAAGATAAAATGAGTGTAGTTTGAAACGGGCAGATGTACACCGCAGATGGGGGCTTATTTGGTGAATAGCTGGCGGATGCTGTTGGCCGCCGGCAGGCATAAAAAATCCCACCGCAGGGGTGGGATTTTTTTACTTAACCACTCGCAGCTGTGGTTTGCCTGTAGGGCGGGGCGGAGTGTCATCCGGGCCTTCGTCAGCTGTTTCTGTTGCTTCATTCGGGCCTTCGTATTCAAAGCCCATACCTTCTCCGTTTTCACGCGAAAAGATAGAAACCACACAGCCAACGGGTACCATGATTTCTCTGGAAACACCGCTAAAGCGCGCAGAAAAGCTGATGTAGTCGTTACCAATGCTGAGATTGTGCGTGGCGTTATAACTGATATCCAGCACAATTTCGTTGTTTTTAACGTGCTCCATTGGCACTTGCAGCTTGCCCATCACACGCACAACCAGATAAGGCGTGTAGCCATGGTCCGAACACCATTCATGCAGTGCACGAATTAAATAAGGCTTGGTGGAGACGGTTTGCATAGTTTGTCCTTGGTGACTGGAGAGTGGGGAATGGTGAGCGGGATGATGTAAGTGCCTGCTCACGATTCCCTCTATGCCTGCAATTTACTTACGCATCGCTTTTTCGTTAGCTGTCAGCGAATCAATAAAGGCCTGACGGCTAAATAGGCGCTCACCATATTTCATGATTGGCGCAAGTGCCTTGGTTACTTCGATACCATAGTGCTCAAAGCGCCAGATCAGTGGAGCAATGGCTACATCCAGCATGGAGAACTCTTCGCCCAGCATGAATTTTTGCTTGGCAAACAAAGGTGCGATTTGGGTCAGGTTATCGCGGATGGTTGCGCGGGCCTTTTCCATTTCTTTCTTGGTTGTGCCGCTGGTTTCCAGTGTTTTAACGTGGATAAACAGCTCGCGTTCAAAGTTAAATAACATCAGACGGGCACGGGCGCGCATCACAGGATCCGCTGGCATCAGCTGCGGGTGCGGGAAACGCTCGTCGATATACTCGTTAATGATGTTTGATTCATACAATGTCAGATCGCGCTCAATCAGTACGGGCACTTCATTGTATGGATTCATCACTGCTAAATCTTCTGGCTTGCTGTGAACATCGACGTCGATGATTTCGAAATCCATGCCCTTTTCAAACAAGACAATGCGGCAGCGGTGGCTAAACGGGCAGGATGTACCGGAATACAGCTTCATCATGGTGACGGATCTCTGCAAAAGTATATGAATTGCAGCATTCTACGCATTTTGGCGGCTTTAATCCAGAAAACGAATATAACGATATGATTTTTAAGAAAAAAATGTAATAAATGACAAAGCGTTTTTTGGCTTAACTTGTTTCATCATCATCTAAAAGCACAGAGCCATCCGGCCCCCAGTTCACTTGCGTAAGGCTGTGCTTATGCGATTCACTGCGGATTTTTCGCAGCTCATCGGCCAGCTGCAGGTTTTCAAGTGCCAGTTTTTGAAAACGCAGCGCACCTGCAACGGCAGAGCGTAATCGAGCCATGCATCTGGGGCATGCGCTGATCAGAAATAATGACGTGAATTGAATTTAAGGCCAGTAATTCAAGTGCATCAAGTGCCGATGTGCTGGTAAAGATTTGATAACCACTGCGGCGAAACAGCCGCTTGAGTGCATTCAGAATATCCGGCTCATCATCAACAATAAGTAGTGTGCGTGAATTTTGTTCTCTTATTTTATTTTTAAAAGGCTGTTTTTTTACATTGGCAATAAATTGTATCAAATTCATCTGCAGGGGTAATCCCCCCACAAAACCAGCTCATTTTTAAGTAGAATTTTCTCGCAGTCTTTGAGGAGCTTCTACATGAAAGCCGTGGGCAATTGATAACACCAGATGATGTCAATTTTAAAGCAAGCCGAAGTCGGTTCAACCGTTCCTGATCTGTGCCGCGAGCACGGTATGAGCTCTGCCTCTTTTTATAAGTGGCGCGCTAAGTTTGGTGGTATGGACGTCTCGATGATGACGCGCATGAAAGAGCTGGAGGATGAAAACAAGCGCCTTAAAAAGATGTATATCGAAGCCCAGATGCAAGCGGATATCATCAAGGAGGGCATGTCAGAAATCATCTGAAACATCTCAACGTCGTGAGATGGCTCACTGGGCCGTTGAAACCAAGTCCGTCTCCATTCGTGCGGCTTGCGCCAGCTTTGCAATTAGCACGACTTGCTATCGTTATAT
>NZ_PDZG01000139.1 GCF_002735645.1 Iodobacter sp. BJB302 | reverse complement strand
GAATATCGTCCACCTCAATCCAGAAAAATCACCGGAAGCGGAGACGGGTGCTGTAAGGAAAAAAGCAGAGCAAAGAACGGCATAAATATTAAACGATTAAGGCGACAACTGGTTTGACAATTACCGTGGCGAGCTGTTGTTTGATGATACAAAAGGCGAAGTCCGTACCAAATTATCCAGCGAGCACGGAAAAACCCAGCTTAACCTCGGCTATTTAATTCACCCAAGAACAGATGGCAAAGGCGAGCCGCGCGGCGAAGGCTTTGAGCTGCGCACGGATAATCAGGGTGCAATCCGCGCCAATGGTTTGCTCATCAGCACCGAAGCCAAAAGCGGTGCAAGCGGCAAGCAACTCGACCGCCGCCCAGCACAAAGCCAGCTGGAATCCGCGCTGGCACTCGCCCAAAGCCTGGGTGAAACCGCCACCAACCAACTCGCCGACACCATAGAAACTGGCGACGGTGATAAAACCGTTAAGCCCGACAACAGCGTGGGTGACAAAGCCACCACCGGCCATCTGCACCACCATGTGCACGCCAGCAAAAGCTTCGAGGCAGGCAGCAACACGGATAAAGACGGCAAGAGCAAATCCAAAGACCAGGCAGGCCAACAAAAAATCATCCTGCTGCACGGCGAGGACGGCGTAGCGATCACCAGCCCGCAAAGCCAGACCATTGCCGCAAGCACTAATCTCGATCTGGTCGCCCAGCGTGACACCAACCAAACCTCCGGCCGCCGCTGGATACATAACGTTGGCCAACATATCAGTCTGTTTGTAGCTGGGGTAAAAGACAAAGTTGCACTTAAGCTCATTGTTGCCAAGGGCAAAATCCAGATGCAAGCACAAAGCGACGATATTGAAATCACAGGCGATAAAGATTTAAAAGTCACCGCCTGCAAAGAAAGCATCACCGTGGTGGCTAAAGATGAAATTCTGGTCACCGCTGGGGGCGGCTATATCCGGCTAAAAGGTGGCAATATCGAAATCCACTGCCCAGGAACGGTGACGGTGAAAGGCGCGAATCATGATGTGAGCGGGCCAGCGCAAATGATGCCGCCATTGCCGCAGTTTCCAAATTCGGTTTGTAAATCCTGCATGCTAAAAGCAAAAGATGCGGGTAGCCCTTTTGCGAAGAAATCATCATGATGATGAATGCTTATCCTCAAGACAGTGCCCAAGTATTGTTTGCACAATTGGCCACTTACCTTTCTGAATCAACACAAGTCTATGCTTTGCTGGATCATAGTTTCGATCCTCGTTTGTTAAAGAAAATGAGAGATCGGATTGTATGGACTTCGCTTTATCAAGATCATGGGGCTGAGGCAGATGTTTCTCCATTGCTTTGCGTGCTCAATAGTGAGAATGAAGCGGAGCTTATGGAGCAAATTAAGTTGCTGCTCAAAATCACCAATGGGCAGCCTATGCTTAGTTTTTATCTAAGCACACTGGATAGAGAAGCAATCTTTAGCCATTTTGATTACTATTTTGATGTCAGTATTCTTCCTGAAAAATTGAGTTATATATTGCGCTATGCGGACACGCGTATTTTGCCCAATTTGCTTGCGCAACTTAGCCCTGAGCAAAAAGCGGCATTTTTATCTCCATTCAGCAGCGTGGTTTATTTTGATCGGGCCGCGCAAATCATACAGCTTGAAGGTGGCGGACAAACTAAAATTACCAATCAGGCGCTGGTACTGACTGAAGTACAATTTATAAGCATGATGGATAAGGCTTTACCTGATCAAATTTTGCAAAATATCCAATTGCTTGGGCTTCAGTCGTTATTACCTATAGAGCCTTCAAAAGCCTATGCGCAAATAAGGGAGCTTTGCGATATCGCATTGGCTCAGGGGAGTAGTGATGATGAGATTCTTAGCTTTTGTGTTGAACATTTACACGGCGAAGTAGGATGATTTCTGAATGAGTTGAGAAAGATCTTCTAAGAGATGCATTATTAAATATATAAAAATATTTTCTTACTTAATTTTAATTATTTTCATAAAGGTTTATCAATGGAATTGCCAGAAGAAACGCCGGATAAAACTGAGATTACAGATGCTGAGCATGGATTTAATTTGTTTATGATTGTGGTGTCTTGTTTGAATGCTTATGCCCTGTATCAGAGCATGACCGGCTCTGGCTATGGAGCTGCTTACTTGATGATCCTTTCTCTTTTTGGATTATTCCTGAGTTATATCGTGGTGCTAATTTGGGCAGGTAAAGTAAAAGCAAGACTATGGCTTGTGTTTAAGCATTCACTCGTGATTAACGGCCTCGTTTTTATTGCAATGGGGATTGCAATGAACGGGCCATCTGCTCAGACTGAAAATGATACGGTGAATAAGTCTGGTAATACGATTTCGGCCTCTGTTGATTCGGTTAATTATATGCATGATTGGGCTGTGAAATATACATTAACCGATTTGCGCAGTAATCAGGCCATAGGTGGCAGTATTGTTAATTTTCTGGAAGGTCCAGGAGGAAAAAATTGCTGTATCAGCTTGCCAAAACAATGGCAGCAGGGAATGTACGTGAGTGTTGATTGGCAAGAGGCGGATAAAACACATACTAAACCCGATAAATATCATCGTGAATTAGAAATACCCCGCTATCAGCAGGCCGGTGATCTTTATGTATTGTTTCATCCTGGGCAGGAAGTGGAGTTGGTCGTATCCAAAGTGGAGCCAGGTTATCCGGCTTGGCCGGGAAAAATTAAAAAAGATGCAATGGCCGCATGTGTTGAACGGCTTTCGGAAAAGGAGTGTAAGAGGAATTTGCCGAAATACGCTCCTAATTCTAATGAGAGCCTTGCACGGGGTTATAGAGAGTCATGCTTAGAAGAGAATATATTGGATACTAGTGATCCAGAAGGGAATCGCAAAGCTTGTCAAAAATTTGTTGAGAATTGTAAAAAGGACTGGGATATCTCTGATAAAAAAATGTGCGAATTAGATTACAAGGAAGACTAGTTATGTCAGCAAGATTTTCTTCAGAGTGCAGACCAAATCCTTTGGTGCTAGAAGCAAAGGAGCAGGATCAACGCAGCATTACTCAAAATCGCCCCCAAAGCTTGCCATGCGAGCAAGACATTTACCTTGGTTTCTTTTTTGACGGCACAAATAATAATAAATACCGTGATACAGAGGCTTTTGCCCATAGCAATGTGGCGCGTTTATACGAGGTTTACTCGGGCGAACCCACCGTTACTCAATTGAAAATCCTTAAAAAGGCCGGTAAACCTGATGCTAAAGCGGTATGGTCTTCAGCGGTACCTAAGGGTGAAGAAAAGTATTACCGTAAAACGTATATTCCTGGGGTGGGGACACCCTTTATTGAGCTGGGTGACTCAGGGGAAGGCATGGACAACACCCTGGGACTGGCCATGTCAAAGCATGGCGAGGTTCGTATTAACTGGGCTTTACTGCAGCTGGGCAACCATATTCATGCTGCGCTGATGGGTAAGGCATTGAGCAAGCCGCTGGAGGATGATGGCAAGCTGGCCGGAGAAATGTTGGAAAAATCGGTAGGGAGCGCTGTGCCCAATAGGGGCAGGAGCCAATGCTGTTCACTTTATGATTTTTATTCCCCAGTTATGCCGTTGATTAAGAATTTCCGTGCCTTTTCTACTTGCAAAATGCTTAGTTCGTCGTTTCACAACCCGCGGATTACTGCGTCCTGTTGG